>NZ_QTXH01000001.1:0-544361 GCF_003461545.1 Coprococcus sp. AF16-22 | reverse complement strand
GGGATGCCCCCGCCACCACCGCAAGGGTATATGAACATGAATGGAGGCCCGGGGATGCCCCCGCCGCCACCTCAGGGTTATATGAACATGAATGCCAGACCGCCGCAGAGGAGAAATCCTGCGGTGTCTCCGAACAGATTCAGGATGTTTGGTATTCCGGTACTGGTATATGCGATCATATGTGCGGCATGTCTGTACAGCAACTGGTCGAGTATATTGTCGGCTGTGCTTTCGATAGTATCAATAGTGTTTATCAGTACATGCATGGTACGATATGAGAAGAACATCGGTGCAGACCGTGAGGCCATGACCACTGGAGCTGCGTTGTCGAAACAGAGTATACTGATCCCATATTATATTCTTGTGTTCATGATGTCGGTTGCCCTGAGTCTCACAGACGAGGGATATATCATATTTGGATGTAATGTGGGAATAATCGTTACAGAGATGTATGCGGTTATGACATACTTCAATGACACTGAAAAGCAGGGGATATTCAAGGGAATATTCTCATTTTTCGAGATGTTCTTTGGATCGATAGGGTATGTAAACATGCCATTTGCCGACAGAAAGGCGGAGCGTGAGATAACCGGCAAAAAGAGAAATTCCAAGCTGATGTACATACTTCTTGGATGTGTGATAGTACTTCCGATACTGGTGATCGTGCTCAATCTGCTGTCTTCGGCAGATCCTGTGTTTGCAAAGGTCATAAAGGACATATTTGGCAAACTGTTCTTCTCGTGGGATATAGTGAAGATAGTTCTGTTTGCCGCTGTGATATTCCTGTTTGTATATGGATTTATTGTCAAGGCGGGCCGCAGAGATCTTGGTGCAAATGCTCCGAAGGAGGGGCAGTACAATGCAGTGACAGGTATAACTATAACGATAGTGCTCACAGCGTTCTATCTGATATTTGCCGTTGTTCAGATAGTGTATCTGTTCATGAACAGCGCAGGACTTCCGGACGATATGACATACGCAGAGTATGCAAGACAGGGCTTCTTCCAGCTGCTCTTTGTAGCGGTTGTAAATGTGTGTATGGTGCTGATATTTAGTGCTATATTCAGAAAGAGTCTGGTGCTCAACGTGTCACTGCTCATGATGTGCATATGTACATATATAATGATTGCCTCATCAGCTGTGAGGCTGTCCATGTACATTGCGGAATATGATCTGACATACCTCAGAATAAATACCATATGGGCGCTAATAGTCACGTCTATAGTGATGCTCGGTGTTATCATAAGCCTGTTCTGGAGAAATATGCCGCTGTTCAGATACATATTTATGACGGTTCTGGTGATGTTCGCGCTGTATGCATTTATCAGACCTGGCGCAGTGATAACAAAGTACAATATCAGTCAGGCGCACAGTGGAAAGAAGATAGATCTTGAGTATGTGATGGATATAGGTAATGACGGAGTTCCATATCTGATCGATTATTTCAGGACCAAAGACATTACGCCCGAAATGGCCATGGAGGAAGTGATGTCGAAATATAGCGAGGACACCTACTACTGGAGAGACGACACGGTGGGAGAGAGGCTTGAGAAGATGCTTGAGGAGAATGATGACAAGGGCTATATCAGAAGCTTTAACTTCTCCAGATACAGAGCTTCAAAGACTATAGAGGATTATATAAAGTAGTGTAATATAGAATTACAGATCATAATAAATAAAGGAAGCCCCAGTCTCCGGTGCAAATAAACCGGAGACTGGGGCTTTTAGCTGCATTAAATATTAGTCGTCTTCTTCAGGAACGTAATGTCTTGATGTGTAATACTCAAATATATCCTCGGACTTGTCGTATGGCAGGAACTGGGATCTCTCCCTTACAACCCACTCATCTCCATTGTGGAGAATCTCGCCGAATACATAGCAGTTGTTGTGCTTGGCATCCTCACATGCCTTGAATATTGCGTCCTCACGTACATATACCTTTTCGGTATGCTTACATTTGATCAGCGCAAATACGTTGTCCACCTCTGCCAGGCATTGCTTGTGAAGGTTGCCGTTGTAGATGTAGAGGAAGAGGATGATTCGTCCAACGTTCTCACCTCTGTCGAGGTAGATGCGCATCTCCTCGTCGATACCTTCCTTCTGTCCTGTTCTGTCATCGCCCTTCAGGACTACAGAATCGCTTCTGCTGTACTTGTGACCCCAGAATACCAGTTCGGGATCTGAGCCGTCATTGTGCTCAACGATCGCTGCAAGGTTGAGGTCATATGTGTCCTCGGATGTAGCGCTCATGATATTGTCTATGGCAATCTTAATCTTTTTCTTGAGGTCGACCTTCTTGGCATCCCAGCCAATGCCGACCGTAAGTTTATTATCACCTTTTACAACATATTCGTTCATACAAAAACCCCCTTAGATTACAAGAAGAATAATAATGTGTCTATGAAGAATGTTGGTACAAGAATAGCAACTGACCATACGAGGTAGCCTACAAATGAAGGCATCTTGATACCATTTTCTTCGGCTATTGAACGTACCATAAAGTTAGGTGCGTTTCCTATATAAGTGTTGGCTCCCATGAATACGGCACCGCAGGAGATAGCCATCAGCATGACCTGAGGAACTACACCCATAGCAGTGCTTATACCCTCTGTAAATCCACTTGAAGCAGCGGTGGTGAAGAATACAAGGTAGGTAGGTGTATTGTCAAGGAAACTTGATAAAAGTCCTGTCATCCAGAAGAACTGTGCCGGATGTGTAAGTCCGAGCTCAGAACCACGTGCCTTGAGGATCAGGAGTGCTGGGATCATAGTGATGAAGATACCTATGAACAGTATGGCAACCTCCTGTATAGCATCCCATGTAAAGTTGTTGGCCTTACGGACTTTCTTGCTCGTTGTCTTGAATGAGAGGAAAGCCGCTGCTAGCATGATCACAATCTCGATGATAGCAGCCCATGAGAGTGTTACGCCCTCACAGAAATTGATACCCTTTGCAAATGCAGGGAACTTCATAGGAAGAACACCGCTGAGGATAACTGCGCCTACGATCATTACAAGAAATATAATGTTGTGAGCGCCCTTAAGTCTGATTGGCTTTTTGGTATCCGTATCGAATACCGGCTTCTGTCTGCCGTCTGCGATATCCTTCTTGTACGCTCTTGTGTCGAGAAAGAAGAATACAGTCAGCAGGATGATGAGATTGACAACCATGACCTTTGCAAGTCTGAGACTCCAGAAGAAGTCAACACCATTCATGAATCCCATCAGAAGTGGAGGATCACCGACAGGGGTGAGACAGCCACCAATATTTGAAACGAGGAAGATGAAGAATACAATGATCTGAACCTTTCTTCGTCTCCATTTATTTGCCTTTATGATAGGTCTGATCATCAGCATACTTGCACCGGTAGTACCGATCCAGCTTGACAGCAGAGTACCTATCAGTAGAAGCAGAACATTGAGCTTCGGTGTTCCCACCAGGTCGCCTTCAAGAGATATATTGCCTGCCACACAGAACAGGGCAAAAAGCAATACAATGAAAGTGAGATAGTCACCGATCATTACCTCGAGCAATTGTTCGCCCATCGTACCAAAGCCATGGAATATGGCAAATGGAATTAAAAATAAAAGAGACCAGCCTGCAACAGCCCACTGTTTGTGTTTTTCCCACCACTCACCGGCGATAAGGGGCATAACAGCTATGCACAGAAGCATACACACAAATGGTATACACCATGTAAGTGGAAGCGTAGCACCGAGTGTTTCAGTACCGGATTCGCTGTCTGCCGCCAGGGCACTTACCTGTGACAGCCCAAGAACTGAGATGACTGTGCCGAGACCTAGAAATAACCTGTTTTTCATCGTTTTTGCCTCCTATTAATTATAATTGAAAAACCTTATCTATGCTAACAAAAATATGGTAAAAATTCAACGAAAAAAATCGAAACTTAACCATTTATTTTCCAGAACAAAAAAATAATAAGTATAGCCCAAAAGATGGATATGTGATAGAATGAAAAAGATTGAAAATTGCAATACTATGGCCTTAGGGCAGAACAGAGGTAATTGATATATTATGGAACATCAATGGTCAAAGGCATACAAACCAAAGAGAAAACTTTACGTGCTGAGGTCCAGAGAGTCAGAGGGATTTGACGATTTTTGTCAGGAGAATGGCTATGACTGGTACAAGTGCTTTAGCAACATATACAGGCCGCTGGCAAACAGGGCTTTGTTTTATATGCCTGAGAAGATGATGGACGCCGGATATTCGCGTCTGTGTGGAGGAGTGGAGATAGGATACAGTGATATGGAGATGGTTCCTCAGAACTGTGTGAGCATCACGGTTCCGGGATTCGACGTTGTGGATATAAAGGGATTTGATATATCTCTGATAGAGGATATACCGAGACTCATGACCATGGCGTATTCATATGCCAAGTTGTATATAGAGACGGAGAAGCTGCACATTGTTTCTAACCACAAGCTTCCATATATATGTTACATGGAGAGCGCAGACAGTCTGTGCGTGGAGATTCCGGTATGGTCCAAGAAGACCAAGACGGAGGAGATGCTGACTCTTGACAACATGAGTAAGAGAGATCTCTATGAGATAGCATACAGGGAGCCTGCCACCGGACATTACAACTGGACATGGCTCAAGGAGAAGCTTGAGCAGTGTGAATATATAGGACTGGATCAGTTTATATTTGCCAGATTCGACATAAAGGGCTTCAGGCTCATCAACAACGTTATGGGCCGTGAGGTGGCGAAGGATCTGTTCAGATATATATGTGACGCTATGACCAAGCAGGACTGGATATTGTACTCTGCAAAGTGTGAGAGTGACGATTTTGCCATGATTATAAAGTATATGCCGGAGGATGAGATAATGAACCGGCTATATACATTCTTTGAGGAGATAGGACAGCTTCCGTCGAACAGGAAGTATAAGATATTCTATAGCTGTGGTATCGTATTCTATGATGAATTCGAGAAACTCAACATGTCAATGCGCGTTGAGGACATGGCGCAGATGGCACACCTCCAGTGTATCAAGACCAATGTAAATGAGATAAAGATATACACATCGGAGATGAAGAAGGAATACATCATGGCACAGCAGTACAAGCTGGAGCTCCCGGATGCCATAGAGAATGAGGATCTCATGGTATATCTTCAGCCGAAGTACAATCCACAGAACGACACCCTGACCGGTGCTGAGGCTCTGATAAGATGGTTCTACAAGGGCGGAGATATTCTCTCGCCGAAGTATTTCGTGCCGCAGTTTGAGACTGACGGAACTATAGACATCATAGACAGATATGTGCTGAGACAGGTGTGCAAGAAGTTCAAGGAGTGGAAGGAGCTTGGCTACCCGCTCTACCCGATATCCTGTAACCTCTCGAGACACCAGATATCGAGACCGGATCTTATATATATACTGTGTGATATAGTCGATGAATACGGAGTGGATCACTCGCTTATAGACTTTGAGATAACTGAGAGTGCAGATTTCGCTGACGTGCAGTATCTGATAAAGGTGCTCAAGGATCTGAAGGCTGAGGGCTTCAAGATATCCATGGACGATTTTGGAACAGGATACTCCAGTATGGCACTTCTTAAGGATATGCCGCTGGATATAATCAAGATAGACAAGAGCTTTATTGACGGAATAGCCACCGGCGAGCCGAACAACAAGGACATGCTCATGACACAGGATATCCTTGCCATGTCAAGGCATCTGGGAATCAGAAGTCTTGCGGAGGGTGTTGAGACATTTGAGCAGAAGGAATACCTGAGAGAGTGGGGATGCCACTACATTCAGGGTTATTACTACAGCAAGCCTATACCTATCACGGGATATGAATATCTTCTCAAGAAGATAATGCTGGGACAGAGCTAGCCGGATAATGATGCTATATAGCGACATATAGAGAATATACAGAAGAGTATAAGAAGGATTGATATATGAATGTATCGATCCTCTTTTTCTATTTATATTGGACCTTAACAGGATGTAATCCCAATAATGTAATGTATATAATTTACAAGTCTTGTATATATAATCAACAACCTACTAAAAAAATAATTAAGAATCATTCCCAATAGGGGTTGACTTTGATCAAAAAATAGGTATAATAAGATATAGTTGATAAATAAACATCAACAAAGAAGACAGAATATATTTTAACGATCAATGATGGATATTGATTAGATTATTTAAAAGAGAAAAGGAGAATTAAGTTATGGCAAAGTTTGTATGTACAGTATGCGGTTATATCTATGAGGGAGAGCAGGCACCAGCAGAGTGTCCTATCTGTCACGCAGGAGCAGATAAGTTCAAGAAGGTAGAGGGAGAGCTCACACTTGCAGCAGAGCATGAGTTTGGTGTATATGCTGAGACAGTTAAGAACAATCCAGAGATCAGCGATGAGGACAAGAAGTATATCTACGAGCAGCTCAAGGCTAACTTCGAGGGAGAGTGCTCAGAGGTTGGAATGTATCTCTGCATGGCTCGTGTAGCACATCGCGAGGGCTATCCTGAGATCGGTCTCTACTGGGAGAAGGCAGCGTACGAGGAGGCTGAGCATGCAGCTAAGTTCGCAGAGATGCTTGGATCAGACCTTGAGCAGAACATGACAGCTTCAACAGAGAAGAATCTTGCATGGAGAGTTGACTGCGAGTTCGGTGCAACAGCAGGAAAGGTAGATCTTGCAAAGTGCGCTAAGAAGAACAATCTGGATGCGATCCATGATTCAGTTCATGAGATGGCAAGAGACGAGGCAAGACACGGCAAGGCTCTCAAGGGACTTCTTGACAGATACTTCGGTAAGTAAGAAGAAGGTAAAGATTATTCATAAGGATAGTCAGTCTTACACATAAATCTAAAAAAGGTATATGCGGAAAGCAGTCAGGCTGCGATCCGTATATACCTTTTTTAGATTTATGTGTGCTATTTAATTGTTACTCATCTTTCTTGAGACTGAAGGAAGAGGAAGATGTAGTTGAGCTTGTTGTTGTATAAGGATTAGATGCGTGGGCATCCTGCTCTGAAGCTGCCGGCTGCTGTGAGTAGAACGGATCACTGTAAGACGTCTGCGGTGCCTGTGTCTGTTCTGCAGTGCCGTAGCTGCCACTGTTTGTAGTGCCGTACTGCTGTGTATAGCTGCCGTTATTTGGGCTGCCTGTGCTGCCCGGAGTGTACACGCCGTTGAAATCGCCTGTACCGTCATAGTAACCTGTGCCTGCTGGCTGTGCAGATGCGCTGATGGTGTTCTTGCTTCTTGTTGCCTTCAGGATCATGATCACTGCTGCCAGTAGGAATACAGCTCCGAGGACAAGCTTGAATATGTAATCTGAAGAGTCAACCATCTCTATATAGTAAGGAAAAGCTTCTGCCTTTGCGGTCGCATAGTCCTCACTTGTAGGAGTGTATCCATAATATTGTGCGTATGCGTCGACATACTTGGTGATGTAGTCGTCAAGGAAGCCCTGCACCTTGTCGCTGTTCTTGCGGATGACTCCTGTTATGTAGACTGGTTCTGCATCGTCAGCAGATGAGATCGCGTCAAATTTGGCGTCATCACTCTTGGAGATCGATATTCCGATCCACTTGGATGTGTCTCTTTTTGAGCCGTCTTCATTCTTGTCGCAGATATCAACGAGATAGTAGTATCCGTCGGTCTTGGTGACCACGTGATTGTACGTTGTAGTCTTCTCAATGTAAGCTCCGTATCCGTAGGTGAGTGTTCCCTCCACATACACTCCTGGTTTAACTTCCGATTCGTCACATGTAGTAACGTTTAGAAGCTTTCCGTGTAAACCGATAAATGTTCGTATACCCAGGAATAAAAGAACTATTCCGAATATACCGAAAACAACTGCTGATACGATGGGATTCCCCTTTTTCCTTGTTCTTGCCATAATGTTACCTCACTTTTTTTATTTGTTATGAATTATACATAACCACTTCAATACCTCACTTTTCTACAGTACAGGTAAAAAACAAATATTTCAAGTAAAAAAGGCAAAATCAAAAAAAATTAGACATTTTTTATGGTATACTCATTCATGGTGGTGATTTTATGGCAAAGAAAACAAAAAAGAATGAGAAAAAGTACATATATATAATTCCGGCAGTGCTGTGGATGATATTCATATTTTACATGTCGTCCAGAACAGGAGATGACTCGTCGGCGGTGAGCAACCCCATGACAGACTTTATAGTGGGGTTGTTCCAGAAGGTGAGAAATGATTCCGCGCCCGTGGTTGACAGGATGACGGGAGTGGTGGAGATCATGGTCAGAAAGGGTGCACACATGACGGAATATGGAATCCTTCTGGCTCTGCTGGCCCTGGCGGTCAGAAAGGCCGGCGGAAGGATGACTTCGGCTGGCGTGTATATATGGTCAGTTGTGATAACATTTGTCTATGCGTGCTCCGATGAGATTCATCAGCTCTTTGTCGCTGACAGGGCAGGCAGGGGCACGGATGTGCTTATAGATATGTGCGGCGCACTGGCAGCTCTTCTTATTATATGGGGATCAAAGAGCACAAGGGGAAGGATAATAATGGGCTTTGTGATAGGGATAGTGCTGGTGGCAGCGGTTATGTTCCTTTTCCTGTGGCCTTTTTAGAGCGCATTTAGTATTGGCAGCCTTGAATTAGAGTGGGGCAGATGGTATATTAAAAAAGACTATGAGCATCACATTACCGATGCTGACTGGAGGATGCAGAATGACATTAGCAGATGTTAGAAAGAACATAGACCGGGTCGACAAGGAGATCAAGCAGCTCTTCAAGGAGAGAATGGTTCTTGCGGACAATGTTGCTCAGGTCAAGGCAGAGACCGAGGATGACATATATAAGCCAGACCGCGAGGAGGCCATCATATCCAATCTCACAGGGGATGTGGATGATAACATCAAGATGGAGTACACGGCGCTTATCAAGAGGATCATGGAGATAAGCAGAAAGTACCAGTATGGAAGGACTCTGGAGCTCAGGAACTGTCTGGATGTGGAGTATGATGTGAAGGAGCCTGACATAGATGCGGTGGCGATGATAAAGCCGGAGCTGTACATTTGTCAGGGATGCTCGAGGGACAAGGTCATTGCGGTGGACTCATACGATGAGGTGTATGAGCTCATAAAGACTGGCAAGGTAGACGCCGGAATGGGAATACTTGAGGACATAAGCTACGGAGTTTCGGATGCGCTTCACGAGGTGCTCACCAACAACAAGCTGTATATATACAGATGTAACATTGTAAATGAGAATGGACACAACAAGAAGGTTGTCACATTTGCAGACCACCTCATAGTGGAGGAGAACCACAACAGGCTGAAGGTGATGTTCGTATGTAAGAATAAGAGCGGAAGTCTCAGCAGCATACTGTCCATGATCTCTGATTACGGGGTGAACCTCACAGAGATACACTCGGCGCCAAACAGGCAGGAGCATTGGAATTACAGATTCTATGTGGAGCTGTCTGCCAATTTACTGAAGAAGGATATACAGGCTTTAGTGTTCCAGCTCATGAACGAGACGGAGGAGTTTACGATCCTAGGAAGCTATGCCTGTGACGAGGAACAGTTTTAGAGAAAAAATAATTTTTAAGGAGAAAATATCATGATAGACAAGTTAGTAAAGAATATCCAGAAGACAAATGCACCTATAGTAGTTGGACTTGATCCAATGCTCAACTATGTACCGGAGCATATCCAGAAAGCTGCATTTGCAGAGTATGGCGAGACACTTGAGGGCGCTGGTGAGGCTATATGGCAGTTCAACAAGGGAATAGTTGACGCTACATATGATCTTATACCTGCAGTTAAGCCACAGATAGCCATGTATGAGCAGTTCGGAATCGAGGGACTCAAGGCATTCAAGAAGACAGTTGACTATTGCAAGGAGAAGGGACTTGTCGTTATCGGAGATATAAAAAGAGGCGATATAGGTTCAACATCAACAGCATATGCGGTTGGTCATATCGGAAAGGTACAGGTGGGAAGCAAGACATATGCTGGATTTGATGAGGATTTCATCACAGTAAACCCGTATCTTGGAACAGACGGAATCAAGCCATTTGTGGATGTGTGCAAGGAGGAGAACAAGGGTATATTCGTTCTCGTCAAGACATCCAATCCATCATCAGGTGAGTTCCAGGACAGACTTGTGGATGGACGTCCACTCTATGAGATAGTCGGAGATATGGTTGACAAATGGGGCAGCGATGTTGTAGGTGAATCAGGATATTCAGCGGTTGGAGCTGTTGTCGGTGCCACATACCCTGAGATGGGCAAGGTGCTGAGAAAGGTTATGCCAAAGTCATTTATCCTTGTTCCGGGTTACGGAGCACAGGGGGGTAAGGCTGCAGACCTTGTACACTACTTCAATGAGGACAGACTCGGTGCGATCGTCAACTCATCAAGAGGAATCATAGCTGCTTACAAGCAGGACAAGTATGCACAGTTTGGTGCTGAGAACTATGCAGATGCCTCAAGACAGGCAGTAGTTGACATGATCGAGGATATCAACGGCGCACTTGATGCGTAATTAAGCCGGAATGTGTGCGGCGAGCCGGGCTTGTCCGCCGTACACTGATAATAGAATGATGATGGAGGAAGACTATGGGCAAACTTAAGATGACAGCAAAGGTGGTCAGCCAGGAGACTCTTGCCACTGATGTATACAGTCTGGTGCTTGAAGCTCCAGAGATAGCTTCACAGGCTATAGCAGGACAGTTCGTGTCTGTATATACTCACGATGGCAGCAAGATGCTCCCGAGACCTATCAGCCTCTGCGGAATAGACAGAGAGGCGGGAACACTCCGCCTTGTATACAGAGTGGTTGGATTTGGAACAAAGGAATTTTCACAGCTTGCGGCTGGAGATACGGTCGATATATTGGGGCCTCTCGGCAACGGCTTCATGAAGTCGGACAAGAAGGCGATCCTGATAGGCGGAGGTATAGGAATCCCACCTATGTTACAGCTTGTAAAAGAGCTTGACTGTGAGAAGTCAGTCGTGCTCGGCTACAGGGATGAGATATTCCTGAACGAGGAATTTGAGCCATACGCACAGGTGTATATGTCATCTGAGGATGGACAGCACGGTGTGAAGGGCAACGTAATAGATGCCATAAAGGAATACGGCGTGGACGGTGCTGTCATATATGCATGTGGCCCTACTCCTATGCTTCGGGGAATCAAGGCATACGCCATGGAGAAGGGCATCGAGTGCCAGATATCCATGGAGGAGAAGATGGCGTGCGGCGTGGGCGCATGTCTTGCCTGCGTATGCAAGACAAAGGATATAGATGAGCACTCACAGGTGCACAACAGAAGGATCTGTAAGGATGGACCTGTATTCTACGCTGAGGAGGTGGAGCTGTAATGTCAGATAAGATCAATATGTCAGTGGATATAGCGGGTGTGACTCTCAAGAATCCAATAACAGTAGCTTCAGGAACATTTGGTTCAGGCATGGAGTACAGCGAGTTCGTGGATCTTTCACAGCTCGGTGCAGTAACCACCAAGGGCGTGGCAAATGTGCCATGGCCGGGCAATCCGACACCACGTATAGCTGAGACTTACGGCGGCATGATGAACGCCATAGGACTTCAGAATCCTGGAATCGATGTGTTCAAGAAGAGAGATATACCGTTCCTCAGGGATTACGATACAAAGATCATTGTCAACGTGTGTGGAAAGTCCAAGGAGGACTATGTTGACTGTGTTGAGAAGCTTGGCGATTGTGATGTGGATCTGCTTGAGATCAACGTGTCATGTCCGAATGTCAAGGAGGGTGGAATCGCATTTGGCCAGCAGCCGGATGCTCTCTACGATATAACAAAGGCAGTCAAGGCAGCGGCAAAGCAGCCTATCATCATGAAGCTGAGTCCGAATGTCACAGACATAACAGAGATGGCCAGAGCTGCAGAGGCTGGTGGTGCTGATGCGGTATCACTCATCAATACACTGACAGGTATGAAGATAGATGTGAACAGAAGAACATTTGCAGTGGCAAATAAGACTGCAGGTGTGTCAGGCCCTGCGATCCATCCGATAGCAGTCAGAATGGTATACCAGGTGGCAAATGCAATAAAGCTTCCTATCATCGGAATGGGCGGCGTGGCTACCACAGAAGATGCCCTTGAGATGATTATGGTCGGCGCAAGTGCGGTGGCAGTTGGAACGGCCAACTTCCACAATCCTTATGCAACAGTGGAGATCATAAAGGGTATTGAGGAGTATATGAAGAAGAATTCCATCAGCGATATCCATGAGCTGATAGGCTGTGTAAAATAGAACGATATAAGTCTTCTGTAAGAGTTTTAAGGGGTGTTGGGTTATGGAAGATAACATAGATATTGAAAAATATGCACAAAAACTCCGCATGGAACTGGATGAGGCGCTTGGCAGAAATGAGGAGCTCAGCGAGGAGATATCTGATCACGCAAGGATGCTGGAGAAGACTCTTGACAATCTGGCAGGCGGTGTGGGTATATTTGAACTTCACGGGAATAAGCCGGCTGTCAGGTACATGAGCAAAAGCTTTTATAAGCTGTTCAATGTGACCGAGGATCAGATGAGCGGATATGCCAGTGACTACGTGATGCTGGCCATTCCAGAGGATCGGTCTGCCCTTAAGAAGCAGATCCTGGAGACCATAACGAGTAACAAGACCACGGTGCGTGACATCCGCTTTACGGATGTGAATACCGGGGGATATTTCTGGATACAGGTCTGCCTTTCTGTCATGTCCATAAAAAAGGGAATCATCGCACTGTGTGCGGTGTTTATCGATGTGACAAGCAAGATGGAAGCGGAGCTGGAGAACAAGGCGCAGTCTGAGATGCTCAGGCTGATACTTCAGGGAAGCGGAGAATCCATAATCGTGTACGATGTCCCGACGGATACTCTGATAAATGAGAAGGTCGTGGATGGTGAGATGGTCACCACCATGAAATATGAGAATTTCTATAAGGGTATCGACACTAACAGGATAGTCCACGCTGACGACAGAGACGCCGTGACCGGCATGTTCAGAAAGATCCTTGATGCGGATGCGGATAGCTGTGACAGGCTGATGGGTGATCTGCGCCTTGATCTGGGTGGCGGAGGCAAATGTGAGTGGTACAGAGTGCTCTTTGTTCCTCTCAGGGACTCCAAGAAAAAGGTTCGCAAGATATTCGGCAAATATTACTCCATAAACGATGAGAAGATAAAAAGTCAGGAGCTTCAGCTCAGGGCGGAGAGGGATTCTCTGACGGGACTTTACAATCATGTCACATTTCAGCACAAGATTACGGATATGCTAGAGTCTTTCCCGGGTGAACTGTGCGCTTTTTATATCATGGATATAGATGACTTTAAGCATATAAATGACGCATTTGGACATTATGCGGGAGATGATCTTCTGTGTGATGTTGCAGTGACGCTGGAGGAGGTTGCGTCGGCAGCCGGAGGATTCTCAGGACGACTGGGCGGCGATGAATTTGCACTGTTTATCCCGATAGTCGACAGAAGAGAGGACGTGTATAAGCTGGCTGAGAATATACAGACCAGACTCACCACGATCAATTGCAGTCTGCCGCATACTATGTCGATGGGAATAAGTATCCACAGGATAGAGGGTGGTATAGATTTTGACCTTCTATACAGTGAGTCGGATCAGGCGTTGTACGCAGCAAAGAGGGGCGGCAAGAACCGTTACTGTGACTATGCCGACTCAGCGGATATGCATTCATGTGATTCGCATCACAGCGGATATACATACAATGATGACGAAGGTCTTATGCTGGATGAGATATCTGATATAGCATATGTTGCTGACATGAAGACCCACGAGATGTATTTCCTCAACAAGGCGGCGAAGAGAAGTCTTGGAATTGCGGAGAACGACGATTCTTACAAGGGTAAAAAGTGCTTTGAGATAACCCAGGGCGGTGATGACCAGTGCCCATTTTGTTCTAATGAGATACTGGTTCCCGGACAGAGTTATGTATGGAATCACTACAACAGCAAGGCAAAGGGACTGTATGTGGTGAAGGATAAGATAGTTGACTGGCACGGAAGAAAGAGCCGGCTTGAGATTGCAGTTGACGTGTCTGACATAGATAAGACAACACAGGTTCTGGCGGACAGCTATGACATAGAGGATGCCCTTGTCAATTTCATGGCGAATATAACTTCAAAGCAGAGCAGTGAGGAGAAATATACCAGTCTGCTCGAGGTGATGGGAACTTTCTACAATTCCAAGAACGCCTGCCTTGTGGAGTATGGACAGGATGGCACAGGGGAGCTTTATTACTGGAAATCATCAGACGAGGAGTCGATAGAGGATGGTCTGAAGGCTCTTGTCACACAGAAAATGAGGGATGAACTGGAGAAGGAAGTCCTCAGGGACGAGGTTCTCATAGTGGACCGTTCCCATCCATTAAGGAATCCTGAAACAGAATTTGCACGGATGCTGAGTGACAGCAGGATATGGTCACTGTATGCGGTTCCGATCATAGTGGACGATGAACTGCTCGGCAGGGTATTTGTGTTCAATCCGGAGAAGCACAATGGAAACATAAGACTCATGAAGAACTTCGCTGCTTTTATCGGAAGTGAGATATATCAGAGACATCTGAAGGAGGACCAGCAGTTTGAGTTCACCCACGATAAGCAGACAAAATGCTTTAACAGGAACAGTTACATAGACTATATAAGAGGCAGAAAGAATCTGAGCAGTATTGGACTTGTGGCTGTGGATATCAATGAGATAAGGGGCATCGCGGAGATGTTCGGTCCGGATTATGCGGACGATGTGATCCTGCAGCTTGTCGGCAGGATAAGGAAGACGTTTCCGGACGAAAGGGTGTTCCGCATGGGTTATGACAGCTTTATCATCATATGCGAGAACATTGAGCAGTTGAAGTTTAACGTATATGCATCAAGACTGCGGGAAAACCTGCTCTACGGTGAGTTCACGGCATGTTGCGGGTATGTCTGGACAGATTATAACATTGACGTCCGCAGGATGGAGGATCATGCGGCAAATCTCCTGTATTCTGAGAAACAGCGTTGGTATGAACAGCAGGACTGTCATTCGGTGAAGTGGAATACGCTGAAAAAGGATATGGTGAAGAAGGAACTTGAGGAAGGACTGTTCTATGTCCTTTATCAGCCGAAGATGCTGTATCCGTCAGGAAAGATATGTGGGGCAGAGGCCCTTGTAAGATATTCCGGAAATGATGACTTAGCGGATGTTATCGACAGGCTTGAGAAGAGCAGGACTGTAAAATATGTGGATTTTTACGTGCTTGAGAATGTGTGCAGAGATCTGGCAAAATGGCATGAAGAGGGAATGCCATACATCCCGGTATCCTGTAACTTTTCCAGAATGTCGCTTATAGAGAGCAATGTGGCCAAGCAGATAGCAGCAGTGGTTGACAGGTACGGAATACCGCATGATGTGGTCGAGATAGAGATAACCGAATCGGTCAGCGAGCAGGAGCATGATACTCTGGTGAACATTTCGAACAATATACATGAACTGGGCTTCAGGATCGCGATGGACGATTTTGGAACAAAATACTCAAATGTCGCTATGCTTGCCCATATGGGATTTGACATTATCAAGTTCGACAAGAGCATGATAAATGACATAACTGTCAATCCGGTGGATCGCACGGTTATGTGTCATCTCATAAACATGTTCAATGAACTGGGAATGTTCTGTATAGCTGAGGGTGTGGAGACCGAGGATCAGGCGGATGTGCTCAGCAGCATAGGACTGGCTTGTATACAGGGGTATCTGTGCAGCAGGCCGCTGGAGAAAGAAAAGTATGTGGAGATGTGCAGGGAAAGAGGCATATCACAGCCGTACACCAATAAATAATTGAATCTTTATATGGATTATGGTAGTATGTGTAGGAAAAAGGGCAAAAAAGCCTGAAAACAGGAGGATTCGCAGAGACATGGAACAGTACAAGAAGGAATTTATCGAATTCTTGGCTGTCCTGTTTTGAAGACTCTCCCAAACCTCGAAAAACGCCGTATTTACAAGGCTTACAGCACTTTTACAGAAATCGCAAAAGTATCGTAACTTATCGTAAAAGTGTGTAGTTTATCATAAAAAGTGTGTAGTAAAGTGTGTAGTACAAACGAATAGGAATCATCAGATGAGGATGATAAAAGTATAAGTCCATGTACTTGTAGAAATGCAGGTATGTGGGCTTTTTTTATTATCAAAAATTCAAATGGATTATGGAAGGAGAGTTAAGATTATGAGTAATGAAATTTCATTGTTTGAGAAGCTGGGAGGTACTTATACAGAGGTGGATGGTATTTTGTATCCGAATATCGGTATGGATGATACTGATACGAAATCCGATACGGCTTCGGTTGTAGCAGCCGCCGATATCGGAAAATACGGTCATCTGTGGATTTGTTATATGAAGGAAAACCACCCTGACAGGTATCGTCATCATATTAGGCTGGGTCAGCTTCTGATTAGGGCAAAGGAAGTAAATGAGGAGGCTTATGAGATGTTAGATAGGATTGTAGAGAAGTATCTGGTGAAGCATAAGCCAAAGGATGCACATTCCACTATGGAAATGTGGAAAATAAGAGAGCAGGCAAAACAGCTTGCGGAGGAGGTTATTTATGGAGAGATTGTTTACAAGTATCACTAATGCAGGAGCGACTGCAACACAAAACAAAAATATTATGCAGACCGGTTATTATGCCGGAGAAAGAGAGGATTTTATGAGAGAAAATTTATTTATGACTGAAACAACTATGGCACCTGTTAAAATTGCACTGGATCATGGCTGGAGTTCCATTAAGGGCGAGCATACTTTTATGGAGACTTCTATAGTTCCGGTGGATTATGAGCCTCTTACCAAGAACGGACTTTTGGAGTATAAAGGGAAAAAGTATATCGTAGGACAGGGCAGACTTGGAAAGCAGGCAACCAAGACAGAGAATGAGAACTATTTTCTGCTGACCCTTGCAGGGATTGCCAAGGAATTGCAGTATCAGGGTAAGACAGCGGCTTCTCATGTGGAATTATATGCAGGTGTGCCTCTGACCTTGTTTGGTGCGGAGCGTAAGGAGTTTCGTGATTATCTGTGGCATAAGGAGCGTATTTCTTTTACCTTTGAGGGAGTGCATTATTCTTTCTTCATGGATAAGGTAAAGATTTATGCCCAGTGTTATGCAGCTATTGCGAACCGTATGGGAGATATGGACAGACTCAGATGTGTGGACTTGGGCTCCTGGACCTTGGATATATTAAGCGTCCGTGACAGAATCCCTATGGATAAGGATGCCTGTACTTATGAGCTTGGACTGATTACCACCATTGAGCGTATCAAAAAGGAAGCCCTTCCCAAGTTAAAGTGTGAAATGCCGGAGGATGACATTGTTGATGTTATCCGTGGAAAGCAGTCCAATGTAAATGCTGACTTTATCCCTTTTATTGAGAAGGGCTTACAGCAGTATGCAGACGAGGTGGAAGCGAAGCTTCGGGAGATTAAGGTGGATTTAATGCATGAGAATATTGTGTATGTGGGCGGTGGCGCCTGTGTGATGAAGCGTTTTGGCAGAGCGCAGGGCAGAAACATCCAGTATGTAACGGATGTGAAAGCCAATGCCATCGGCTACCGTTATCTTGCAGAAAATCTGGGATAGGAGGCTTTTATGGGAAATGCAATATCTTTTCGGTTGAATCCGAAATGTGAAAGTGACAGAAAAATCCTTGCGTGGCTGGAGGCAAAATCCAGCCAGCCGGGATATCTGAATCAGACAGAGCTTATCAAGCAGGCATTGTTTTCTGCTATGGAAAGTGAGCAAAGGGGCATTCGGGAAAAGGAAACCACAGAATGGATGGAGCAGGCAATCAAAAGCATGGCAGAGGAATTTACCAAGGTGGTGCAGGAGTCCTCACAGAATATGGCTAACAATATGTTTGCCGGAGTTCTGGGAGCAATGGCTCAGCAGATGAATATGGGAGTTGTTCCTATGGCTACGTTGCCGATGTCTGGTGCAGTTCCTAATGGTATGACAGTTGCTGTACCGAATGTAATGCCTTCTGCTGTAGCAGCTAATGTGCCGGAGCCAACGGTTCCCGATAATGAACTTGCCGCAGATACTTCCAATGCTATGGATAGTGCCACAAAAGATATGCTTGGAAGTCTGTTTGATATGGATGATGAGTAAGAAAATGAAAAATCACAGTATGACGGACTGTCTTACAAAAAGGTGCCTTGTATGAGGAAATGACCTTATCTGTAAGACAGTTCTTTTTCTATGGGAAAAGCTGTGATACGAAATTCTTACGAAGCCAGCCAAGCCTTTGGCAAAAAATAAAGTCTGCTTGCAGGCTTTATTTTTATGTCCATAAGGCGAAAAAGCTAGGGCTTGGGGATGTCAAATCCCCAACAAGTTCCTGCCCGTGTATATACAGGGCGGAACTTGCTCTACCTTATGCGACGTATCCGGAGCCCATGCCGACTTAGGTCGGCACGCATCAGCGAAAGAAGGATTTCTTAAGGAAAATGATGCGGAGGCTATAGTAGGATTTCTTATGAGAAATGTGATTAGCAGATTTCTGTAAGACAGGTGTATGACACATTTCCATATATTCGGCGAGCGAATTATAACGAGCCGCAACAGACTGCTAAAGGAAATATCCGTGAGTGCAACGAGCGCATTGGTGAGCGACCTTAGGGGAGCGAGGCTATGCACGGGAGGGGAGATGCAGAATCTGCATCGGGGAAAATCTTCTGACGTATCCGGCAGTTTAATTATTCTATTGGAGTAGCAATTAAAAATTTATATTTTGTAGGTACGAGGGAGCAGGTATTTATTTACCTGCTTTTTTGTGTATCGGAATGGAGGAATTTATGAGAAATACAGATAAAAAGAAAGAGAATATGGTTCTGATGTCCATGCGTATTTCGGCAGAGGATAAGGAAGAGATTGAAGCGAAGGCAAGAAAGACCGGGCTTAGCACCTCGGAATATATCAGACGGTGTGCATTAGGAAGAAAGCTTCCTTGTTATGGTGATACCAGTCTGCTGAAGGAGTATTCCATGCAGCTGGGCAAGATTGGTTCCAACCTGAACCAGATAGCAAAGCACTTAAATGGTGGCGGAGATTTTTACAGCATTTATTATGAACTGAAGGAAGCCATAAGGGAGCTGTTGGATTTGAAATTTAAAATACTTCCTGCATTGGAGGATGTTGCCTGTGGAAAGAAGCGTAGGCGCAAAAGTGGAGAGGATGGTGAAGGTTAATGGCGATTTTGAAGCATATCTCAGTAAAGAACCGATTTTATTCTTCGGCGGTGGAGTATCTTACCTGCCAGTTTGATGAATATACCAACAAGCCTGTGTTGGATGAAAAAGGCAGAATACAAGAGCGTGAGAATTATCTGATTGTAGGTGTGAACTGTGATGTGGACAGCTTTGGTGCAGAATGTATCGAGGTCAATCGTCTGTATGGCAAGAATAATTCCGTAAAGGATGTAAAGGCGCATCACTATATCATCAGCTTTGAGCCAAATGATCCCATTACCATAGAGCAGGCGTTGGAATTTGGCAAGCAATGGCTTTCGGTATTCGCACCGGGGCATCAGGCAGTGGTGGCAGTTCATCCGGATGGTCACAATGGCAGTCAGAATATGCACGTTCACATGGTTATCAATTCTGTCAGAAAGTATGCCGGAAAGCAGAGCAGGTGGCATGAGAAACCCTGTGAATGGAAGCTGGGCTGTAAGCACAAAAGCACCGGGAAGATGATGTTCCATGCAAAAAAGTGGGTAATGGAGAAGTGTATCCGACTGGGTTTAGGACAGGTAGATTTGCTTGCTAAGAAGCACACGGACAACTACTGGGTGGAAAAGAATCTGATGAATCAGAATGCCAAGGACGGTGTTGGTGTCACTTCTAACAGAGAATTGATTCGGGATACCATAGACAAGCTGTTGCCTTTCGTGGATTCCTTTGAGCAAATGGTTGAATGTCTGCAATTTATGTATAACTGGAAGATTCGTGTTACGAATAAAACAGTGACATTTTCCACGTCGGGTATGAAGCAGGGTATTCGAGGAAATAAGCTGGGAGAAGGTTATGGCAAAGCTGACCTTGTAGAAAGAATTGCAAAGGTTGTGGCAGAGCGTAATGCGGAAAAAGAAGCCCGTCGCATTGCTGAGGAAGTAGCAAGGGTAAAAGCAGAGGCACTTGCCAGAGAAGAGGCTGCAAGGAAGGAGAAACAGCTACAGGAGGAGCAGAAGCAGAGAGAGCTTCTTGCGCGGAAAAGAAAACTGGCATTTGACAGAAATCGTATTTGTCAGGATTATTGTAGTGAAGAGCTTGCAAGAGAGGACTGGAATAAAGACTATGTGGATTATCTGCAATCACAGTTTATAAATGTAAATGATGCAGCCGGATTCATGGAAGGGGAGCTTACAGCACCGGTTATGACCAAAGATGAGTTTGAGCGACAGCAGGCAGTAGAACTGTATCATGAAAAAGCTGCCAGAGCAGTAGAACTTTGGGATATGGTGTTAAGCCAGCTTTCCAGTTCTACCCATAAGTGGAAGTGGGAGTATATGGATTATTTGGAAGATATCAAATACCAAGATACAGCAGATGTGACTTTGGAGATGGCAAAGGAAGATATTATGTCTTATGAGGAATTTGCGGAAGTGAAGGACGCAGAGAAAGCAATACAAGAGCAGATTTCTGAGACTGTAGAGGATTCTAAGATCGCAGCTATTCAGACTGCTTCAATAGACGAGCTACTGGCTATTGTAGTATCAGAGGAAGCAGATGTTGAAATTCCTGAGACAGAAGAAAAAGTATCAGAAGATACAGAGGTTTTTCCGGAAACGATTGATTATACTAAGCTGTCTATGGAAGAACGTGCTTCGCTTCTACCTGTGCCTACAGATGATTATACAGCAGAATATAATGCTTACTGTCAGCGTATGGGATATACGAGAGAGAAGATGAATAGTATCCGTTATAAGATGACTGTGTATGATGAATTTATGGCTGAATATCAGTATCGTAAGAAATACTATGGTGTAAGAGATGATTCGAGAAGTATCAGCGTACAGAAGAGTAGAGAAACAAGGTAGTAATTATTAAAACGTAATATTTGCTATATTGTTATGTTGTGGGCGAATTGTTGTAATTTACAGTTCGCCCTTTAATAAAAAATATAGAAAATATAAGTGGAATGAACCTCCTGAACATGGTAAAATTTAGGTTGTACAAGTAGCGTAGTTGTATGTGTTATAAAGCTATTGATTGGTAGGTAAGATATGTTTGATAATTATGAAAGAAAATTGCATAAGTGTATTGCCAAATTTATAAAAAGAGCGAATAAAGACTATCCGGATTGGAGCGAAAGTCGCGACAATGGGGAATGGGAGATTGACTTAAATGAATTTGACGATATGTGTGATGTTATATTTGATATAATTAAGACCACGTCCTGTGATGAAGCTTCGAAGCAGATGCTTGATGATATTTTATTTGGGATTGCAAGGGATAACGAATGTAGCCGTATTGTAGCAATGTTATTAGATTATCCTGAGTGGTACGAATTATTATGCAAGAAAGTGTTGTCTACTGATTACATAAATGCAAAGTGGCAATTCGCAGAGAGTCTGAAGGATTGTAATGGTAAGGATGAAATAAGGGAGCTGATATTCGATTTTTTGCAGGTTGATAATGAGTATACACAGCGTCTTGCTTTGCAATCCTTAGCTTATATTTACCCGGACAAAGCCGAGGAGTATGCAATAGATTTTTGGTGGAGAGATAAATATAAGGATGATGCTTATGCATCAGAGTACCAAAAGATTGTGGTACTTCATGTGTTGCATATTATTCATTCGGCTGAACTTGAAAAATATTTGGATTTGGCGGATAAAAGTGAATATCGCTATTTGAAAGAAAATGCAGAGGAAATACGGAAAATAATGGAATAGGTGATGATATGGAGTTAGAGAATAACAATAATAAGCTGAACGTTGAAAATACAGATACCATAGATGGCTTGGCGTATGAACAGGAAACTTCAAGTTTGATACTTCTTCTTGCAGATGGAATGGACTGGTCAGATATGAATCGACATTTATTGTTGTTGCAGGAGAAACTCAATAATTATATTTGGTACATAGATTCCAAACAATATGAAGAAAAATATCCTGATGTAAAAAGAATAGAGTTGCGTGTAAGCTTTTTGTTTCAGGAACCGGAGGTATGTCATAAGCTTTTGGAAAGAGCAAAGCAGGTGTTTGTGGATGTGTTTGAAAATGTAGAGATGATTGTGGAGCAGGGACGGCCTTAGGGGGATTGATATGGGAAATTATATTAAGTTACAGCTGGAAAATATACTTACAGAAGGTCAAACCATTGCACCGGAGTATTGCGATAAGAAATATGTCATCTATTATAATCCCAAGGAAACCAGGCAGAAAGTACGCATAAATACAGATTATTATCAAAATGATAATGTAATGATGCTGTGTAAATCTTACGACAGGGGATTGTGTGATGCCATAGAGGAATATGAAAAGCTGAATTTAAAATACATTGAAAGTCAGGCATATGGTTCGTGGATGGATGGCGCCAGATAAGATACAGAAGGGAAAGCAAAATGTCAATATATATGATTCGAAGCAAATCCAGAGGACAACAGAGAAAATTTAAAAGACTGTTAAGATGGATGGATAAAATAGATCCATTTAAAAATGCAAATGATTTGCCCTTCAAAGATACAGAGGATTCATACGAGCATTTTCACGTACCATGCGGACCATGGCTTTCGAAACCTAAAACCTCTGGTAAGATTAAGACTGCATTTTGTAAGAAATGGCTTGAAAAGACCGAGGAAATTATCGGTAACAAGCCGAAGGATTTACCATTTTGTAAGGTAGTAGCAGCTATAACCTATCCGGATGTACGGGAATCCCAGATTATTATTTTCTATGATGAGGAGTATTATAATTCCTTTTGGGACAGGAAAGGACCTTATCAGATATGGACGAGAGTGGATGATAAGCGTTCCTTTGCGAAAGAAAGAGGAATCATGACAAAGTTGCCTGAGATTGGATATATAGAAGAACTCAATGATGAAGACTATTATACGAAATCGAATATATGGTTTTATGGAGAGTGGATATAATATGCAGATTTCAAAAACTGTTGTGAGGTGTGACAGATGAAGGACAATGAATGTAGAATCATTAAAATTGAAAAGGATGCATTATTTGAATTCATATATGAGAATTTTATAGCAAATCATGAGGAACTAATGGATTTAGATGCGGTTGGATGTATGAATACATTTGCTATCGACTGGGAAGCGGGAGAATTTATCTTCTGTGCACATAAGGACGAAAATGAACACGGGGATATTGTTCCGTTTCCGAAAGATATTGATGTGAATGAATTGCTAAAGGTGATTCCGGCAACGACAAATTCTATTCTGGAGCCGGGTGAAAATTATAGGGATTATTCCTTTGATGAGTTAAGGGAATTGCAGAAAAAGCAGGTGATTATTTGAGTATTGAAGATTTCAAATATTATTGGAGATTTAGCGATGAAAAATATGCAGTGTTATCTAAACAGGAACTATCTACAATAAGTGTTATATCCAAGGATGAAGTAGAGAAGGAATGGATTCGGATTTGTGAAAAGGAAATATTTCAAGAGAGTGCATACATAAACGATATAGTTCATCATAGCGCTCCAGTATTAATTAAAGATTGCCAGTGGGGAGAGAATGAAGATAAAACCAGAGAAGCTTTTGAAACATTTTTTAGTGAATTAAATGTGGACAAGATATTGATATATTATGACTGTGAAAATGGTTTACAATTGCCAATTAATCTTTTTTGTACAAAGTGGTCGGATTTTTGTTATCCATCTGATTTGGTTTTGATTTTGTTGCCGTCGGTGATGATTGTTTATTATGAGGATATAGTATATGGACCATACAGAATATAATTTGAATACTGTAGATTTTAACTATTTCTTGGCAGAATTGAGAAAAGGCAAAATTATGAATGAAACATCCTTCTATTTTGTTGATGAAATAAGTGAACCAGAACACTATATAGGTTGCCTTCCACAGTACGATAAACCCTACTGGGCTGGATTGTGTGATATTCCTAATGGAACGGAATTTTTAACAGCAGATGAATTAGTGAATGCAACAATTTATAGAGGAAAATCATTAAAAGAAAGATGGGATGATGTACGAATCATCTGCATGGGTGGAATTCCAGTAGATGATTACATGAAGTTGAGTGATTAATGATAGAAGCTTTAAAAGTGCTATAAATAGCCTAAAACGGAGGTAAATACAATGAAGGATACAGCGCCTACAATAGAGGAAATGAGAGAGGTTATACATACATTTGAAATGTTATCATTTAAAGAATTACAGGCACAGGGTATATTTGATGACAAAAGAAAAATGATAATTACAAAGCCTATGACCTATATCCTTATGTCTCATACAGACGACACCAATAAGGAAAAGATCTGGAAGTATTGTAAGAAGATAGCTTCTTTTAGTCATGCACCAATTAAATTAAAGGACTACCAGAGAATGTTACCTTTTTCAGAGGATGTGGAATCGTAGATGTGATTATGAAAGCATTGGAAGAAAATAGGTATCCGTTCTCTGATGGGAAGAATAAAGTGGAGCCGGTGGAAGGATATTATTACGCCATAGCGACTATATCACAATCCACATACCGAAGAGAGGAAATTCTTTCACTACTTCAAGTTATTACGGATTATTTTAAGAGTAATCAGCCGGATAAACTATCGCTGCTAAAAAGGAATATGGATGTGCTTAAGAAGGGCTATCCGGACCTTGGAGAGATTGTGTTTTAAAATTTGAACTGGAGAAAATACGTGGATAAAGGAGAAAATTGTGATGAAAGGTTTTGAAGACGCGTTTACTGATTTACAGGCGGAGTTTGTATCTCTATGTATGGAGTATACAAACGGAAATGTTGATAAAATATATATCTACATTTACCAAGATACATCACAGAAAATGTTTAATGCCATTTTCGTGAAAGGAAACGATGTTATACCCGCGGGGAATTTTGCTGATGATGAAGCTTCTGACGAGTTTTTATCAATTGGAACAAAAGATATTAATAAGCTGGTTGAATTGTGTGATAGTTATCAACAAAAATGTCCCAATGAATATAAGCTGGAATTTGATGTTGCTACGCATAAATTCGATGCATCCTATCGTTATGACAACTATACCAAGAGTGGAATATCACCTGTGTCAGAGCTGATGAGCTGGTATGGAGAAATTAAAAAAATGGTTTAATAGGATTGGTGGTTTTGAGTATGGTTGCAAAGAAAGGGAAAAGAAAAATAGAATATGAAGGAAATATATTCTATTGGTTTGTGCGTGCTGATGATAATGGAAGATTAAGAATTCACATTTTGTCAGAAGATAAGAAGATAAATCTGGAATATCCACCGTTTGATTCGGAAGTACCTGTGACACCATCCTATATTAGAAGGCTATTGGATAATTATTTCATGAAAAGTATAAGGTGAGACTCATATACGAAGGGAGAATCTTATGAAAAAAGATAATGTGCCATTCCTTAAACCCGGATCGCCGTTTATTTTTGTTGAAAAACTTACAGAGGCTAATGTCCGCATGCTGGTGGAGGCATTAATGGAGGAAGATGCACAACTTATCCGTATGTATGGAGAGGATGTTTACTTGACGGATACAGAGAGAATGTTTTAATTCTATGTTTATAACATAGATGATAGTGGGTGGATTTAACATGGCGATATGGCAGTTTCAATGCAATATTATACCGGCAAGATTAAATTTTGATAGATTAAGTCATGATGAAATGATTTCGTGGAAAGGGATACCTCAACCACCGCATAATCTTAAGTTTCTTGAACAGGAGGATAGTTGGTCAAAAGACATTATCCAGTATGGAAAATCGGATGAAACGTGTATAGAGTTCATATACATTGATAACATATTAGATGAAATAAGCTGTCGATTGGATTTGCGAAGTCTTACGAAAACCAACTTAATTTCAGTGATTGAATATGTACAAGAAATCGGTGCAATGTTTCTTGTGGGAGATAAGATTTACTCACCACGAATGGAAGAGATAATTGGGGTTATGAAAAAATCAAGAGCAAATCGGTTTTGCAAAAATCCAGTGGAGTACATTTTATCTCAAAATGAAAAATTAGAAATTTAGCAACACAATGCCGGGAGGGATCGATATGTATTTGAAACTGAATAATTATGAATATAAAATCACTGCTGCTAATGTAGGTTTTGAGATGTCAGAAGATAACAAATCATTAATCATGTTTCTGGATATAGACGGAAGCTATGAGGGTGAAGATTTGGATTATGAGCTTAGAACCATTAGATTGTATCATAATAATGGTTTTCATATCGGAGTAAAAGAACCAAATAAATTAATAGGAAAAAGCTTTGAATGGAATGAGGCTTATAATAACAAGGGCGAAGAGGCAGGAACTTTGTATGTGCTAGAGCACGAGGATGTCACATCAGGAAAAATTGATATTTTAGATGTTACGCAGGATTTGATTAAGGTAAAATGGTCCGGTCAGGCGAATGTGTTTTGGAATGAGGAATGTGGAGAAAACGTTTCTTTTGAAGCAGAAGTAGAAGCAAAAGTGCCATCTGTTCCAAAGGTAAAGGTGATAAATGGCTTTAAGAAGACAAAATTAAAAATAGATAAAAATACAGAAATCGAGCTGTTGAATTTTTCGGATATGGTAATGGAAGCAGAAAGGTGCAAGGAGTCATATCTGAAAAATGATTCGAATGCATGGTCTACTTTTGATAAAGCATTAAAGCTGAAGCTTACATATATGAAAAAGGAATATTACGGAGAGGCTGTATATCAGGGCTCGGGAACGAAATGTTATACGGTATTTGATGACCAGTGCCCTTTAAATGTGCAAATTACAAAGACTTCCATGTGGATTGAGAACGAGGAATATAAGTTTTATATTTTGGTAGAGGCTAAAATTGAGTAATATGGTTGAACAAAAAATAGTAAGGATGTAAAAAAATGATTGTAGAATTTCATGGCATGAAGTGTCGCTGCAGCACATACCGAACAAATGGAGAAGATAAGAATATTTTAACGCTTTTGAATGCAAAGGATTGGGAGAAATCATTGCAATATGATTTTACGGAGCCGCAATACGGTTTGTGGTGTCATTTCTTGACGGAAGAGGAAATGATGCTGTGAAAAACAGTTCTGTCAGACCGACTTTTGAGTATAATGGACAGTATTATAGAGTGGATGAAGTTTGTTTTTCGGATAAACCATTTATTGTGATAGAGTATGGAACATATGATGAACTTATGAATAATGCTATGGAGGATGCAGAGCCTTTTCCGTATAACTTAACTGAGGAAGAGCTATTGAATGAGGTAAAATATTCGTTGGGAATAGAAGTATGTCCGGGAGAGTATTAAGAAAAATTTATTAGTCGGAATGAAGGGATAAAATTATGAATAGAATAAAAGATGATTTTAAGTCAAAGGAATACTATCAGAAAGAATTAGAAAATCTTGAAAAAAGAATTAATCGATATAAAGATAATCTTAACCAAGAGAATGCCTCAAGACTTCATATTGCAATAGGCTTAAAGCTATTATCTGTTATTTTGATTAAATATCAATTGGGGTATGAAATTGATGAGATAAAGCATGATGTTTTGGAATATATAGAAAATGATAAACAGAAGGTTCTGTACTGTGAAGGGAACCTAACATATGACGATGTGGCTAATTTACTCTCATTAGCATATTTGTTTGATGTTGATTCTGAGCAAGTGGATTTTATTAAAACAAAAATGGTTGAAGAAAAATACATAGATATTCGTCTGGATATTATCCGTAATCTATATTTTGAAGGAAAGTGTTATTCTTCCAAAGGTTTTTATTATAGGGATAAGGGGTATTTCGGAGATTTTAGTAAAGAAAATGGAGGGATTGTAGATGTTTACAATGCTCCTGATGCAGAAAGAACTGACTTGTTTTTAAGACATTTGAACACTGTAAAGGACAAGCATCACAGAAAGCTTGTAAAGTATTATGAGTCATTAGCGGAAGACAGATATACATATACCGGTGCTACTGATATTGTGCTGACAGCAGTTGCAAAAGCGCTAGCGCTTGATATGTCTGCACTATGCGATTCGAAATATATCGCCTCCGATTTATTGTAAGGAACTACAGGTTGGGTATGTTGCAGTGTTGTGATTTATGGATTGGAGTGATTAAATGTTCGGAATAGAATTTGGTAATCTTGCCTTTAATTGCGAGGTTTCAGAACAGACTTTATGTATAGTAGTTGCAGGAAAAAATGAAACATCAAGCATTGATGAATTTATTCAAAAAGCTTTGGACTATCAGATAAAGAATGATTTTTCTTGTGATGCTGAAGAATATAAAAACTGTGTTTTTGTAGATGCTACAGACGATGTTGTAAAATGGCTACATGAAATTATTGAGGGAATGAATCGAAAAGTATCCTTTGAAATAGGAGAACCCATAAAAACCTTAACAGGTACTATAACAGATTTTGACAATGCTTGGGTTATAGAAACAAAGGAAATGTTTTATTATATATTTTGGTGTACAACGGCATAAATAGATTTGATTATTGTGGAGGAGCGACTATGGATATACATGAAATCTATCAGGAAGATAATAAATTTGAGGGTGAGGAGAGCATATATTACGTTCTTGTTGGAAAAGGTGACTCGTCCAGATGGGACAAGAGTCACAAGTATTATATTATTACACGTTCTGCTGTTGCAATCTATGATATAAACGCTGCCAGTATGGTGAAGAAGATAAAGGTTATGACATGGCCTATACCTAACGAGGAACATGATGCACAGGAGAAAAACAGCGGATATTTTAACAGATTTAAAGAGGGTGTCATTTATAAGGTGGCAGGAAGATTACAGTATAGTTACTTCGGAGAACTTGCATTTCTGTACATCAGAGAGGTTTTGGAAGAAAATGCATCCGGAACAAAGCTTGATAAAAATCAGGAAAAGTATCTGGCACCAATTGTCTTAGAGGATGAGGTGCTGGGGAAATTAGTGTTAGAAAAATCGGAAGGTCTGTTTGAAGGTAAGTATGATTTTGCAGGTAATGACATCACAATTTATATTGAGGTAGAGTGGGACAGTAAGGCAACTTGGAAAAAGCCTTTGACTGTTGCCAGAGATTTTGCAGAGCATATTGCTTCAAAGGATGAGGTGTTTAGATCGTATATTGCATCTGATGAGGATCTGTATGATGCTGCATTGGAGTGCGTGGAAGAATATGAAGATGAATGCGAAATTCATTTTTCTACACCGGAAGAATTTGCAGACGCATTAAAGGGTCGAATGAAATATATATTTGTGAATCAGAATGGCTCTTATACTGTAGGATACGATGATGGTTATGTATTTGGTGGACATGAGATAGATGTGGATGTAAATTCTAAGGGTGAAATGGTGTGTGCCGAGATGAGATAAAACATAGGAGCATGAGAAATAAGATGAGTGAAAAATCTGTTTTTATAAACCATTGGTTATATTCAAAGCCTAATCCGGAACCAAATAAAGCTGGAAATGTTGTTAGACGTGATTAATTCCGAGATTCAGAAATTTAATGAATGCGGATTGGCTGAATGGAGCGGAATCTTGGATGAAGCGATTGCTAAATTTGATTTAGGAAATCCAAGAAGTTGATTTTGTTGCAAGCGGGCTGTTTAGGCCCGCCTGAAGTATTTTTGGGTATTTATTTCTTGTCGGAATCTGCAATCTCTTCCAATGTACCAATGCTTTTGATAAAGTCCTGTTCAACTGGGGAAATGGTGTTTTCCAAGCGGTTCTTGTACTTGGTGTATTCGGCATGAGCCTTATCAAGTGCCTGCTTGTGGCTGATGTGACCGCTACTGGTAAGAATATCACGGCGGGTCATTTTCAGGTAATCGTCAATGGTTTCCAGCCAGTCCTTCATATACATTGGTTCCTGATTGAGAGCGTGTACCTCGGCGATATCGAGATAGGCTGTAACTATCTTGTTTAAAGCATCCAATTCCTGCTGGGTAAGATAGTTTTTTGCAATTTCTACATCGGGGCGACGGATGGTGTCACTAGCCCATGAGGTAAGTCCCATATTATCTTTTTCAGCATCGGCACGCTGGTAAATAACTTCTGCAGCTGTGTGCTTGTGTGCTGCCCAGTGCATCTTATTCTGCACCTGCTTAAAGAATAGGATGGAGCTTTCTGCACTAGGATCGTAATCGATGCTGGTAGCATAGATTTCCAGAACTTTTCTCCAAAATACCTTTTCAGAGGAGCGGATGTCTCTGATACGGGCAAGCAATTCGTCAAAGTAATTGCCGCCGCCAAGTCTTTTTAAGCGGTCATCATCTAATGCAAATCCTTTTTTCATGTATTCTTTTAATATTCTCATAGCCCAGATACGGAACTGTGTACCACGGTGGGATTTTACACGATAGCCTACGGAGATGATTACATCGAGATTGTAGTAATCGACATTGTAGGTTTTTCCGTCGGCGGCAGTTGTTGCAAAATTTGCAACAACTGAAATGCGCTGTAATTCTCCCTCTTCAAAAATATTTTTGATGTGACGTGATATCGTTGATTTGTCACGCTGAAACAGCTCTGCCATTTGGTCAATGGAAAGCCACACAGTATCATCCTCAAAGGTAGTTTCTATTTTCGTCAAACCGTCTTCGGTTGTGTACATAATAATATTGGAATGATTCATATACGCAGTCCTCCTATGTTGGTGTATCGTTCTTTTTGGCTCTGCTTTTATACACATTGTATTGGTTTTTACACTGTGGTGAGCAGAATTCCATATTCGGTCTGGTGGCAACAAATGCTTTGCCGCAGTGCTTACATACCTTCATGGTGGAGTTTTCATCCGTCAGCATAAAGGAAAACATCATCTGTACACATAACAATAAGGAATTGAAGTCCCAGACAATGGTAGGGCGTTCCCGCAATTCTATGCGGTAGGTAGGTGCCACACCGCCGAAAGCAGCCATTCCCTGACGGTATAGGTTACGTTCATTCTTATCCAGTCTGTCGTAGTCCAGATAATAAAGAAAGCTGGAGAAGAAGGTAAATGCCCAGTCACGGAATACTTCCACAAGCCATTCATAGGGCTCGGCATATTCATTCTGAAAACTCATCATAACAGCCTGCGGCTTATTCTTCATGGTCATAATTAAAGCAATCATCTCTACGCAGTCAGTACTCCAACTTGATTCCACACTTTTCTTGCGAAAATCAATCTTGTCAAAAGGGAAAAAGTAGGACAGATACTTCTCTGTAGAGATGCTTCCTTCCTTGATAAAATGATTCTTTGGCAGATAGACTGCCTCATATGTAATAAAATCCGGTGTGGTAGGCAGGGCAGTCATTAGTCCCAGCATACCGTATTCGGATACAAAGCTCATAATGGCTTCTTTTAATTCAACTTCACTTGCCTTGTTCATGGCAGTAGTACCGATGTTAATTGCGGTCAGCACCAGCTTCTCATAATCCTTGATAGGATTGTAGATGGATGGCTTGGCATCCGCAGAAGGTGTAATATAACACTTTCCGTTTGCGGCTGTTCGCCATTCGTATTTATCATATTTCACCCAGTTGGAACTGGATTTCTGAAAGATATTCTTCATAGTAATTCCTTTCTGTGCAAAAACTATTACTATCATAGCACGTCTGTATGCATATTTAAACTTTTTTTTTACGATCCGATCGATTATTTTTCTTGCGTTTCTTGGTTTCTTCCTTTGCCTGGTTTTCCTGTTCTCTGGCAATTCTTCTTACCACTACACCGATTTCCTTTAGTAGAGCCAGCTTTTCTTTATCCAGTTTTTCCATAGTAGCCGGGATCTCTTCTTCATGTCTTAATAGGAAGTCCAGTTCTTCCATGGTAAGATTACCATTGGTAGAAGGAAAATCCTCTCCCTGCCTGTCCACCAGTATCATAAGAACCTTTTTCTCAATCTGACCAAGAATAGTAGAGCGGACACCACGGATATTTCTGTCGCTCTGATTACGTAAAGCAGCAAGCTGACTGGTAGTGAAATCTCTAAGATATAGGAAGTATATCAACTCCTTATGGTCGTCCTTTAAGTCATAAATAATCTTGGAATAGTCCTCATCGGAAAGGGAGTTGTGCATCTCAAAAGGACAGTTAGAGATAATGTCTATATAGTCCCCTTTCATAAGCTGTCGCCAGTAAGCATGATTGATGGGAGCCGGGATAACAATGGCAAGTGGTGCCACATCCTTCTTGCTGTCTAGGTTTTCTCTGCCGATTTCGTGATATCGCTCCTTGCGTTCTCTGTTGGAATCTAATAGGTCCCATTCCCTTATCACTTCCTCAAAATCCGAAACAGTGCGGGCACCGTCCTCCAGTCGCTTTAAAGCAATGGCACGAAGCTCCTTTTTTAACATGGTCTTATTGGGGTGCTCATCCTTCGGCTGGAAATTATCATCTTTTATGGGATGTAATTCCTGTTCCAAATCCATTTCATTAAAATGCTCTAATTCAATTTGTAATTCCTGCTGGGATGCCTCAAAGGTAATATCCTCATCTATGGAAAAGGCTCCGTCTTCGCTGTCGAAGTTATGAGAATATTCCCAGAAGTCCATCAATTCCTGATGTTTTCTAATGTTCATTTATCCGTAAAACCTGCCTTGTATATACATATTTAAAATTTTTTGCAACTTTTTTTAAAAACACTTCCGCAAAACCCCTTCTAAATCTCCTATAAGTGAGAGAGTAATAGTTTTTGATAAGAAACGATTACTTTTGAAAAGAAATGGTATGCGCATAACCATTATAACATGACACAAACAAATGTTCTGTATTTTTGGAGAAAAAACAGAAATTTATTTGTGTTTGGCTTAGAAATAGGATTTTGAGGAGGTAGAAGAATGAAGGATAAGGCTTTATTGACTGTAAAAGAGTTTTGCTCTTATTTGGGGATTGGTCAGACAAAGGCACGTGAGTTGTTGGCTGAAAATGCTGATGTATTCGCGGTTCGCATCGGAAACAGACTGTATGCTCACAAGGGCAAGCTGGATGAATGGCTTTTGAATCAGATTGGATGCTAGGAAATTTGATTCATAAAAAGACAATGAATTTATTAAATAACCATGAAACTAATTGAAAATTAAGTGTGTATATGCTACAATTGGGTGGACTGATGGTTCCTTTCAACGTATATACACGCTGGAAGGAGGCAGATATGGGTAAATCCATAAAAGGTAAAGAACTTGGTAAAGGCATTACACAGAGAAAGAGTGATGGACTTTATCAGGGACGATTTGTGAATCGTTTCGGCAAGACGCAGACCATATACGCAAGCAATCTGAATGAACTTCGTAAAAGGATGCGTGAGGAACAGTATGAGGATGAGAAGGCACTGAATGTTGTCACCAAGGATGTAACCCTTGATGAGTGGTATGAGATTTGGATGAATACCTGTAAGAAGAATTGCAGGAATTCCACTAGGGAATCCTATGCCACACATTATAAGCGGATACAGAAGGAGCTTGGGTGGCGTAAGCTGACATCATTGAACCTGATTATCATGCAGAATGCACTCAATGAGCTTGTTTCTGATAATGCCAGAAAGAACACGAAAAAGATTCTGGTGGATATGCTGGAAAAAGCAATCGACTCTGATTTACTTACAAAAAATGTTGCAAAGCAATTAAACACGGTGATTTCCAAGGAAGATAAGAAGGAAAGACGTGTACTGACAGTAAGTGAAGCAGAGTTGTTTTTAGGTGAGGCACAGAGTAGTTTCTACTATAATCTGTTTGTGCTTGCCATAGAAACCGGAATGCGTATTGGAGAGCTTTGTGGTGTTCAGTGGAAGGACATTGATTTTGACAAGAAGGTACTGTATGTGCGTCACACATTGTGCTATTTTCAAAAAGATGGTAAGTACATTTTTGAGATGCATGATGCAAAGACCAAGAATGGAAGACGAACGATTCCATTAACCACGAGGGCGTTGGAGGCATTGAAACGACAGCGCATTCAAAAACAGAAGATTCTCTTTAAGGGAATCGAAACAGAGGAACAGTACAGGGACTTGGTGTTTGTTACGAAAAACAACAGACCTACACAACAGTTCATAGTGCAGGAGGCAATCGGTGCCATTGTAAACCGGATTCGAAAAGAGCATCCTGACTATGAGATGTTTTCACCACATTGCTTAAGACATACTTTTGCAACCAGAGCAATTGAGAACGGAATGCAGCCAAAGACATTACAGAAGATTCTCGGACATGGCTCCTTGCAGATGACAATGGATTTGTATTGTCATGTGACAGAGGATACACTGTTTACAGAGATGATGAAGATGGAAAAGGCTGTGTAAGCTCAAAAGTGTGTAGTAAGGCTATTTTGAGAATAAGGGGTTCCCCGGAACCCCTGTAAATACAGGAGGTTTTATTAAAATGGAAGCATATAAGCAGGAATTTATCGAATTTATGATTGACTGTAACGTACTCAAGTTTGGAGATTTCGTTACAAAGAGTGGAAGAAAGACACCATTTTTTGTCAATACAGGCTTTTACAGAACAGGTGCTCAGCTCAAGAGACTTGGCGAGTATTATGCTGAGGCTATAAATGCAGAGTTTGGTCTGGACTTTGATGTGTTATTTGGTCCTGCATACAAGGGAATACCTCTCACAGTTGCGACAACTATGTCCATAGCAGAGATGTACGATGAGGACATCAAGTATTGCTCAAACAGAAAAGAGGTAAAGGATCACGGCGACAAGGGAATACTCCTTGGAAGTCCTATAGAGGATGGCGATAAGGTTGTCATCATCGAGGATGTCACAACAGCCGGAACATCTATTCAGGAGACACTTCCTATCATCAAGGCACAGGGCGACGTGGATGTCATGGGTCTTGTGGTTTCAGTAGACAGAATGGAGAGAGGCCAGGGCGAGAAGAGTGCGCTGACAGAGATCGAGGAGAACTACGGAATCAAGACAACAGCTATCGTAACAATGGCAGAGGTAGTGGAGCATCTTTACAACAGAGAGTATAAGGGAAGAGTTATCATAGATGACACCCTTAAGGCCGCTATCGACGCTTACTACGATCAGTACGGTGTAAAGTAGATATAATATATCTTAAAATATTGTAAAAAGTCTTAAAATATTATATAAAATAAAGATATGGAGTTAAGGGCCATATCTTTATTTTTTTTGTTTATATGGGAGATTTCAACGTATGATAAAGTTTTTTAAGGCGATGTTTGGGGATGTAAGGGAATATTTCAGAGAATGGTCGGGGTGGATACTGTTCACTGTGTTGATCCTGTATTATGAATTGCTGTTTCACGGCATGAATTTCAGCCTGGATGATGGAAACATAGCCGCTATAATAGCATTTGCGGTGGTGGTTGGAGGCGTGTTCGGCGTGCTGACAGGATTTTTTCCGCCGGTCATCAATAAGATACTTGCAACGCTGTTCACGTTGTTTACGGGTGTGATCTTCATCGCCCAGTACGTATATCATTCGGTCTTCAACAACTATCTGTCTGTTATTGGAACCATAAAATTCGGCAATCAGGCTGTGGACAATGCGGACACGGTCATATCCAATATAAAGGCACAGATAGTGGACGTTATTCTTCTGGCTGTCCCGGTGCTCATAATGATCGTGTGCATATGGACATTTATGGCATTTGACAGGAGAAGGTGGTGGGTGAACCTCATAGGTGCCGCCGGAACAGCTCTAGTGTATGCCACAACACTGTTTGTGATGTGGGCTGTGGACTCGGATGTGTACAGTCCGTACAATTTATACAAGGAATATACATCGGTTGATCTCTCTATTGAAAAGCTCGGCGTCATGGAGAGTTTTGTGGTGGATGTCAGAGAGGGTATCGCAGGCAAGAGCTCAGCACAGAGCAGGATAAACTTTGCCTCGGGTGGTGAGGTCGATATCGACTCACTTGCCTCCACAGAGAGCACAACGATGCAGGAGATTACCACCGAGACGGTGGATGTCGCGGAAGCGACCACAGAGGAGGTTGTGATCGACATATCCCCGAATGTCCTGGATCTGGATTTTGATGCCATAAATGACCTTGCGGGAAATGATGCGGTTTCATCGCTCAGCGAATATTTTGCAAATATACCCCCGACAAATAAGAATGAATATACAGGTATGTTCGAGGGCTATAATGTCATATGGATAACTGCGGAGGGGTTCTCAGGCTATGCGCTTGATTCCGGTCTGTTCCCTACACTGTCAAAACTTGCGGACGAGGGCTTTGTCTTTGAAAATTACTATCAGCCGCTATGGTACGGTTCAACATTAGGCGGAGAGTATGCAAACCTGATGGGAAGCCCGACTAAGAACGGTTCATACCTCAGTATGTGCAGGGCTGCCGACAATGAGAATGGCATGCTGTTTTCCATGGCGAATACGCTCAAGAGACTCGGCTATAGCTGTTACGGATTCCATGACAACGACTATACATATTATGACAGGAATATCACCCATCCGGCGCTGGGATACGAGTGGATAGCCAGCGGTAATGGGCTTGAGTACCAGACTGACGAGAACGGGCAGGACATGTGGCCTCAGTCGGATCTTGTCATGATGGAGGAGACATTTGACAAGTATACAGAGACGCAGCCGTTCCACCTGTACTACCTGACGGTCAGCGGTCATGTGCCATATGGATACGGTGCGGCAAATGCCATGGCGGAGAAGAACAAGGCTGTGGTCAGTGACCTTAACTATGTCCTGGATACGACGAAGGCATATCTGGCATCCCAGTACGAAATGGAAAAGATGCTTGAATATATGATGAAGAGACTTGAGAAGAAGGGGCTGCTAGACAATACTGTTATCGTCCTGGCGGGGGATCATGTACCGTATGACAATATGGACGTTGTGGATGAACTGGCAGGGGAGAACTTTGGAAACAGTCTTGAGGCGTACAGGAGCAGACTTGTCATATGGTCGGCGTCGATGGAGAAGCCGGTGAGAGTTGACAAGGTGTGCAGCAGTATAGATATCCTGCCGACCATGCTCAATCTCATGGGAGTGGATTATGATTCGAGGCTCATCATAGGAAGGGATATCCTGTCAGACAGTACAGGACTGGTGCTGTTCCCGGACAGAAGCTTTATAACGGATGCATTTGAATATAACGCAGTCACGGACACGCTGACATCCCACACGGGTGCGGAGGTATCGGATGACAGTTTCATTGCGATGCAGCTATATGTCGCGGATAAATTTACAGCAGCTGACAACATAACAGAGTCGGGGTATTATACATATGTTGCCAGGTATCTGGGGATAGACGAGGATAATTGACAATATTTATCATATTAAAATGTGGAATTATTCTCAAAAACGTATTATAGTATTTGTGGCTAATACCATAGGTATGTAATGAAAATATTATGCAATAAAGAAAGAGGTTAATTATGAAACTTGGTAGAAATGATATGTGCTGGTGCGGAAGTGGTAAGAAATACAAGACCTGTCACCTGGCTCTTGACGATAAGCTTGAGGATATGAAGAACAGAGGATTCAAGATCCCTACACATGCGATGATCAAGAACGCAGAGCAGATCGAGGGAATCAGGGAGGCTTCAAAGGTCAACACATCTGTGCTCGACTACATAACTCCATTTGTCAAGATAGGAGTGTCTACCAGAGAGCTGGATGACCTTATCTATAACTATACAAAGTCCATAGACGCTATTCCTGCATGTCTTGGATATGAGGGATATCCTAAGAGTGTGTGTATATCGGTAAATGATGTGGTATGCCACGGCATTCCAAGTGATGACATTATTCTCCAGGATGGAGATATAGTTAATATCGACTGTACAACAGAGTACAAGGGATATTTCGGAGACTCATCAAGAATGTTCATGCTGGGAAATGTTGATCCCGCATGGAAGAAGCTTGTAGAGGATACAAAGAAGGCTCTTGATATAGGTGTTGAGGTGTGCAGCAAGCCATATGTGACCATAGGAGATATAGGATATGCCATCAACAAATTTGCACAGGAGCAGGGCTATTCGGTTGTCCGTGAGATAGGCGGCCATGGAGTAGGTCTTGCAATTCATGAGGAGCCTTATGTAAGTCATATAGGACAGCCTGGCAAGGATTATGTGCTTGCTCCGGGAATGGTGTTTACCATTGAGCCTATGATCAACATGGGCGGCCCTGATGTATATCAGGATGCAGATGACGGCTGGACTATCTACACGGAGGATGGCTCACCATCGGCACAGTGGGAGTACACACTGGTTATGACAGAACATGGAGTGGAGATACTTGCCCACTAGGGAGTGGAATAGAATAAAAGAGCAGCAGCCTGATATGCTATCAAAGACATATCGGGCTGCTGCTTTTTGTTGTGTTAGTTATCCATTAAGATCTGCTGCCGTAAACCGGCAGACAGATTATATTACTTTGTAAGTATTCCAAGGATCTCGTTGCTTCTTGCGATGAACTTGGTCATTGCCTCTGCTGACAGTGGACGGTTGGCAAGTACGGCCAGATCATATAACTGGCAGCAGATCGTAGCTGTGTTGTCGCTGTCAGGGTTGTCCAGAACGTATTTAACAAGCTTGTTGTTGCTGTTCAGGATGAGTGTCTCTCCCTCGCCTTGACCGAACATTGATGGATCCATACCGGCCATGCCGTACATCTTCATCATTTCCTGCATACGTCTTGTCTCCTCAGGCTGGGTGAGGATAGAAGATGTATTCTCATCCTTCAGGGATTCAACCTTTACATTCAGGTTCTTCATGTCGAGAGCCTTCTCAAATGTAGCTGTGAGCTTATCCTTGTATTCCTTTGCAGTCTCCTCGGAGAGCTCCTCGCCGACAAAGTTGTCAGAGAGCTCAGCGTCTATTCTGTAGAAGTGAACATTCTCATTCTTCTGCTCAAGCAGTGTGATGAATGGGCTGTCGATGGTCTGTGTCATGATCAGCGCGTCCATGCCCTCAGCCTTGAACATATTGATGTACTGTGACTGAGCCTGCTCATCGGTTACATAGAATACCTTGTTCTCATACTTTTCCTTTCCTGCCTCAAGATACTCAGGGAGAGTTATATATTTGCCCTCGAGATTCTTGTATATACAGAAGTCCTTCATCTTGTCGAGAAACTTGAGATCCTTCAGACAACCAAACTTGATAAATGGGTTGATGTCATCCCAGTACTTCTCGTAGTCCTCTCTGTGTGTCTTGTACATGCCGGACAGCTTGTCTGCAACCTTCTTGGTGATGTAGTCTGAGATCTTCTTGACAAATCCGTCATTCTGAAGCGCACTACGTGATACGTTCAGTGGAAGATCAGGACAGTCGATACATCCCTTTAAGAGCATGAGAAACTCAGGAATTACTTCCTTGATATTGTCGGCGACGAATACCTGGTTGTTGTACAGCTTGATCGTTCCCTCAAGGTTGTCATACTGTGTATTGATCTTAGGGAAGTACAGGATACCTTTCAGGTTGAATGGGTAGTCCATGTTCAGGTGTATCCAGAACAGAGGCTCCTTGTAGTCGTGGAATACCTTTCTGTAGAACTCCTTGTATTCCTCGTCGGTGCAGTCGTTTGGATGCTTTGCCCACAGTGGGGTAGTGGTGTTGAGTGGCTTAGGAGCTTCAGGCTTCTTCTCCTCGGCCTTTGTATCGTCTGCGTCTGGGCCCTTGCTGTCCTCAGCATTATCTGCTGTGTCGCTGACTTCCTTTGCATCCACGTCTACAGTAGCATCCTTAGGATCTTCCTGTGGCTCGTCTGCGTTGGTGTAGTAGATCTCAACAGGCATGAACGAACAATACTTGTCGATGACCTCCTTGATCCTGTATTCATTTGCAAATTCATAGCTGTCCTCGTTCAGATAAAGGGTGATGGTAGTACCTCGGTCAGCCTTAATGCACTTCTTCATGGAGTATTCAAGGCCGTCCTCGCACTCCCAGTATACAGCGTCCTCGCCGTCCTTGTATGACTTTGTCTCGATGGTGACCTTGTCGGCAACCATGAATGCGGAGTAGAAGCCCAGTCCGAAGTGGCCGATGATCTGTTCCTCTGTTGCCTTGTCCTTGTACTGCTCAAGGAATGCCTCGGCTCCTGAGAAAGCAATCTGGTTGATATATTTCTCAACCTCCTCCTCAGTCATACCGATACCGTTATCGGTAAATGTGATGGTCTTGTCGTTGGCACTTGTGGTCACATCTATACGATATGGCTCATCCGGCTCGTCAAATTCGCCCATGAGAGACAGCTTCTTAAGCTTTGTCACGGCATCACAGCCGTTTGATATAAGCTCCCTGACAAATATATCGTGGTCTGAATACAGCCACTTCTTGATGACAGGGAAAATGTTTTCACTGTTGATCGATAAATTTCCGTTCTTCATAATTGTATACATCTCCTTAAAATATAATGGTTTTCAATGAAAGATGTGTCATCCCCGATCTGTGTTCAATCTTAATAGAAATGTACACTGACACATCAGGCTAAAAGGTATGATAAATCAGCTGGGAACTAAAGTCAAGAAAAAATTAGCACTCAGACAAAATGAGTGCTAACAGGGGCGGCGCGTAAAAAATCCGGCATCAGATGAGGTGCCGGATCTTCAAAAATCATATTAAATTTCTTCAAAAAATCAGCTTTCGGTGAAATATATTCCGGCAGTCTTCAGGAAATCCTTGATCTCCGCATCCCACACATGCTCAAGGGTCTTATCCATGGTGAATATGTTCTGGGTCGCCATGGATGTGAGTTGTATGCTCATGCCGTCATAGTAGACGTTCAAGGTGAGATTTGCCACATCGGATACCGGTATGGTGAGATGGTTCTTCTCAAGCATATCCATGATGTCCGGCTGGGAGAGCACGAGCACTATCTTGAAGCTCAGTGGCAGCTTCTTTCCTCTTATAACATTATATACATGTGGTTTTATGGACTCCCATGAGGCGTAGGATGTGGAAGCCATGAGCTCCAGCTCCTCCTTGTCATAGAAATCCTTGTTTACCCTTCCGTCAAAGCTGTATGTTATCCCGCTTTTTACAAATGCCTCCATGGCGAGAAAACGGTCAAATGTATTGTCCATCAGAAGCTTCTTCACGAAGTCCCTGGTCTCGGTGATGGTGATGTCTAACATTGAAAATCTCCTGTTTTCTGGATTGTGATCCAGCCGTATCTGCGTGCGGCTGCATGCTAAAAGTATATCAGCGGAATGTGGCAAATGCAACAATATAGATACACTGATTTATTGAATTATGGATACCCGTGTGATATAATGTACAAGGATTTAATGTCTAAATGTTATGGAGGGTTTATTTGATGAAGAAGGTTGCATATATAGCATCAGAGTGTGTGCCATTTATAAAGACGGGTGGTCTTGCGGATGTAGTTGGAACACTGCCAAAGATATTTGATAAGAACGAGTATGATGTGAGAGTCATCATGCCGAATTATCTCTGTATTCCGAACAAGTACAGGGAGAAGATGCAGTATATAACGCATTTTTATATGGACATCGGTTACAAGAATGATTATGTTGGCGTTATGTATCTGGAGTATGAGGGTGTCAAGGTATATTTCATAGATAACGAGTATTACTTTAACGGATTTACACCTTATGGTGATGTAAAGTGGGATATCGAGAAGTTCTGTTATTTCTCAAAGGCAGCGCTTTCGATCCTTCCATCGATCGGTTTCCAGCCGGATATACTTCACTGTCATGACTGGCAGGCAGGACTTGTGCCTGTATATCTCAAGACTCTGTTTGCAGGAGATATGTTCTATACAAGCATGAAGTCTGTTATGACTATTCATAATCTCCAGTTCCAGGGCAAGTGGGATATAAAGACCATTCAGGAGTATTCAGGACTCCCTGATTATGTATTTACACCGGACAAGCTGGAGATCCAGAAGGATGCTTCCATGCTTAAGGGCGGACTTGTATATGCAGATAAGATAACAACGGTAAGCAACACATATGCCAAGGAGATACAGACTCCATATTATGGAGAGGGACTTGACGGGCTCTTAAGTGCCAGATGGCAGTCACTCTGGGGCATTGTCAACGGTATAGATTACGAGGTATGGAATCCTGCAACAGATCCACAGGTATATAAGAACTACAGCGTGGATAACTTCAGACAGCTCAAGAAGATCAACAAGATCGAACTGCAGAAGGAATGTGGACTTCCTCAGGATGAGAATCAGTTTGTAATAGGAATCATATCCAGACTCACAGACCAGAAGGGTCTTGATCTGGTTGACAGGATCATGAACGATATATGCTGTGACGGAGTACAGTTCATCGTCCTCGGAACCGGTGACGGCAAGTACGAGAACATGTTCAAGTATTATCAGGGAATACATCCTGCAAAGGTATCAGCGAACATCTATTATTCAGATGAGAGATCTCATAAGATGTATGCAGGCTGCGATGTGATGCTCGTGCCTTCAAGATTTGAGCCATGTGGACTCACACAGCTCATGGCACTCAGATATGGCACAGTTCCAGTAGTAAGAGAGACAGGTGGTCTTGCAGATACTGTTGAGGCTTATAATCAGTTCGAGGGTACAGGAACAGGATTCTCATTTGCTAATTATGATGCATATGAGCTCCTCAATGCCATAAACTATGCAAAGGAAGTGTACTATAACAACAAAGAGGCATGGTATGGAATCCAGGAGCGTGGCATGAGACAGGATTACTCATGGTATAACTCGGCGAATATATATAAGGATCTCTACAATTCACTGTAGGATCAGGATAGCAGTAATGTGGTAGTAGATATGGAAGAGGCAGAGAATGAATTTGCATTTTCTGCCTTTTTTCAGGGATATAGGAGAGACAGATATGGCGTTTGACGGAATAGTGATATCCAATGTGGTAAGAGACATGAAGGAGAAACTCATCGACGGAAGGATATATAAGATATATCAGCCGGAGAAGGACGAGCTCAACATAGTAATAAAGAATAACAGGGAGAATTACAGGTTGCTCATGTCTGCGGATGCAAGCCTCCCGCTTATATACTTTCAGCAGTCCGCCAAGGAGAATCCTATGACAGCGCCGAATTTCTGTATGCTCCTCAGGAAGCATATCAACAACGGAAGGATAGTTGATGTGTATCAGCCGGGATTTGAGAGAATAGTTGTCATGGTCATCGAGCATCTGGACGAGCTTGGAGATCTAAAGAGAAAGAAACTCATCATAGAGATCATGGGTAAGCACAGCAATATCATATTTGCCACGGATGAGAATGTCATCATCGACAGCATAAAGCATATATCCCATATGGTGAGCTCAGTGAGGGAGGTTCTTCCGGGCAGGACTTATGAGTATCCTCCGGCGGGAGGAAAGGTATCCCCGCTTGAGATAGAGCGCGGGGACTTCATAGAGCGTGTGAGCTCGAGCCCTACGAATATCATAAAGGCGATATACCAGAACATAACCGGATTTTCACCGGTTGTGGCGAGTGAGATAACCTACAGGGCAGGACTTGACGGCAACATGCCTGTGGACAGCATGAGCGAGGCGGATGTCGCAAGGCTTTATGATGAATTTGCCGGGATAGTATCTGATATAAGGAACGGGAACTATACTCCTGAGATCATACTGGACGGTTACACTCCAGTGGAGTTCTCGTCGGTGCATCTGTCGATGTACAGCGACAAGGCCATAGAATCAAGGGACGACATTTCAAAGGTGCTTGATGAGTATTTCTACAGAAAGAGTGCGGTCACAAGGATAAGACAGAAGTCATCGGATCTTAGAAAGATCGTCTCGAATGCCATTGAGAGAACGAGCAAGAAGTACGACCTGCAGCTCGCTCAGTTAAAGGACACTGAATCCAGGGAAAAGTACCGTGTGTACGGAGAACTGATCAACACATATGGTTACAATATAGAACAGGGAGCGGACAGTTTTGAGGCTCTCAACTACTATACTAACGAGATGATAAAGATCCCGCTTGACAAGACCATATCTGTTATGGACAACTCCAAGAGATATTTTGCGAGATACAACAAGCTCAAGAGGACTTATGAGGCACTTACACAGCTCACTGTCGAGACGAAGAGTGAGCTGGAGCATCTTCAGTCGGTACAGACGTTCCTTGATATGGCGATAGATGAGAATTCACTGGCACAGGTCAAGGAGGAGCTCGTAGCCTGCGGATATGTAAAGGGACATTACGGACGCAAGGGCGACAGGAAAAAGGCAAAGTCAAAACCGCTGCACTACATATCCAGCGATGGATTCCATATGTATGTGGGCAAGAATAATATCCAGAACGATGAGCTCACATTTAAATTCGCAAATGGTGGGGATATGTGGTTCCATGCTAAGAAGATGCCGGGTTCCCATGTCATCGTGAGACTTGAGGGTGCGGGAGAACTTCCTGATTCTACATATGAGGAGGCGGCAAGACTTGCAGCGTATTATTCGTCTGGAAGGACGGCACCGAAGGTGGAGATAGACTATACCGAGCGCAGAAATATCAAAAAGCCTGCGGGGGCAAAGCCTGGATTTGTAATATATCATACGAATTACTCGATGATTGCAGAGCCGAGGATTGCGGGAATAGAGGAAGTACAATAAATAATTTGATTTTTAAACAGGTGTGAAGTATAATATATTATCTGTTATCAGGTAATTGAAAACAACATATAACCTGGGAATATTAGGAGACAGATATGGTAAAAAGCATGACAGGATTTGGCCGCAGCGAGAGGGTGACTGATGCATACAAGATAGTTGTAGAGATGAAGTCAGTCAATCACAGATTCTGCGACATCAATATAAAGCTCCCGAAGAAGATAAGTTTCTTTGAGACAAACATAAGAACATATCTCAAAAAATATATTGAGAGAGGAAAGGTTGACGTGTTCATCACATACGAGGATTTCTCGGATGACAATGTCAAGCTGAAGTACAACAAGGACGTTGCCGAGAAGTACATGGGATATTTCGAGGAGATGTCCAAGGATTTTGGAATTGAGAACAGCATAACACCTGCACAGCTTGGAGGCTTCCCTGACGTGTTCACGGTTGAGGAGCAGGCGGTCGACCAGGATGAGCTGTGGAAGATAATAGAGACATCCCTTGACGAGGCTGCGAAGATGTTCGTGCAGTCGAGGATAACAGAGGGAGAGAACCTTAAGAAGGACATGATCGACAAGCTTGACGGAATGAGAGCTGCCGTTGATTATATAGAGGAGATATCACCTGAACTTGTGGAGGAGTACAGACGCAAGCTCACGGACAAGATCACAGAAGTTCTTGACAATCCTGTTATAGATGAGAACAGGATCGCCACAGAGGTCGTTATATATGCGGACAAGATATGTGTGGACGAGGAGACTGTAAGGCTTAAGAGCCATATCAGCAGCACGAAGAAGATTCTGGAGGATGGCGGAAGCGTCGGCAGGAAGCTGGACTTCATCGCACAGGAGATGAACAGAGAGGCGAACACGATACTTTCAAAGGCCAATTCACTTGATGTGTCAGACAAGGCGATACAGCTCAAGACTGACATAGAGAAGGTCAGAGAGCAGATACAGAATCTGGAATAGAATACATAATTTTTAGAGGTAATGATGATGGCAGATAAGAATACAAAGCGTGGATCGCTCATAGTCATATCCGGTTTTTCAGGAGTTGGAAAGGGCACAGTTGTCAAGAGACTTGTGTCGGATTTTGGATATAACCTTTCAGTGTCGGCGACGACAAGATCACCGAGAGAGGGTGAGGTCGATGGAAGAGAGTATTATTTCATGGATCGCAAGGATTTTGAGAATCTCATTGACTACGGCGGATTTATCGAGTGGACACAGTATGTAGAGAATTATTATGGAACTCCAAAGAAGTATGTTGAGGAGAAGCTTGCTGATGGCAAGGACGTCATACTCGAGATAGAGGTCATGGGTGCACTCAATGTCAAGAAGCAGTTCCCTGATGCGCTTCTCATATTTATATCAGCTCCAAGCATAAGCGAGCTTAAGAGCAGACTGGCAGGAAGAGGAACAGAGTCGGAGGAGACCATAATCAAGAGACTCCGAAAGGCCACAGAGGAAGCTGAGGACATGGACAAGTACGACTACATCATAGTCAACGATGATCTGGACGAGTGTATACACACCGTGGATTCAGTCATCAGAAGCTATGGCTGCAGAAGAGATAATCAGCTTGGATATATAGCCGGAATAAAAGAAGAGCTTGCAGAGATAAAGAAACTCTGATAAATTAGACTGGATAACAGTGGACAGCAGTTTAGAAGAATATTTCAATAATCATATAAGAAAGGGGATATAATATCATGTTACATCCATCATACACAGACTTAATGTCAGTAGTAAATGCAGAGGTTGAGCCAGGTGAGCAGCCTGTAGTAAACAGCAGATATTCAATCGTTCTTGCAACAGCAAAGAGAGCAAGAGAGATCATTGATGGTCAGGAGCCTATGGTGGCAGCAGACCCAAAGAAGAAGCCATTATCCATCGCTGTAGATGAAGTTTACCATGGAAAGGTAAAGATCGTCGGAGCAGACGAGGATTAACAGACCGGAATATATAGCGGTAAGTGAGAAGAATGGAGGTTGGAGCTTTTAGCACAGCCTCCTATTTTTCTGATACACAACTGTGTCGGATGTGGCATATTCTAAATAAACAGGAATATGTCGACGGGAGGTGTATCATGAGGGCGTCAGATGTTCTAAAAGGCACGGTCTATGAGATCCTGGCAGGGGACATTGACTGTCAGATTACGGATCTGGCAGATGATTCCAGAGATGTCACACAGGGAACTCTTTTTGTGTGCCGGAGAGGTGCGAGAACAGATGGACATCGCTATATAGATGATGCCGTGGCAAGGGGCGCAGCGTGTATAGTCATGACAGATGATATCGGCATACCTGCGGAGCGGTCAGCCGGACGCTGGGGGGATACCGATGGTGTACTGATCGTGAGACTGTATGACTATCGCCACGGTATAGGAATGATATGTAATAATTTCTGGAATTTTCCGTCACGAAGTATGAAGGTTATAGGTGTGACCGGGACAAAGGGAAAGACCACGGTCGCATGTATGATAAAGTCTATGCTGGACAGATGGGGGCGTAGAACCGGTCTTGTGGGAACCATAGAGATCGATGACTGTATTCGGAAGATACCATCTGTGAACACCACTCCGGGAACGATATATCTCCATCGCAAGCTTGCAGACATGGTGGCAAATGGTGCGGAATACTGCGTCATGGAGGTATCGTCACAGGGGCTTATGCACAGCCGTGTGTCGGGGGTAGAATTTGATATATGCGTATATACAAATCTTGCTCCGGATCACATTGGGCGGAATGAACACCGCACATTTGCCGAGTATGGGAGATGGAAGAGAAGCCTGTTCTCAAAGTGTAAGACTGCGGTGATAAATGCAGATGACATGTATTCTGGGTGTATTGCTGCCGAGGCTGTGAATGCAGGGGCTGAAGTGGTATATTATGGTGTGAGGAATCACACTGCAGCCGGGGATGGCAATGTGTGTATGGCGGGAGCAATACACAGGCTCATTCTCCATAGAGTTATGGGGATAGGCTATGAGTGTGAGAGAACGGACGGGGAGAGCACTTACATGACTGTTGGCATACCGGGAGAGTTCAATGTGTACAATTCTCTTGCTGCGGTAACCACTTGCGGGATCATCGGGATACCGATGGAGGTAATGCAGGATTCGCAGTCGGATATGAAGGTGAGGGGCAGACTCGAGCCGGTGGAGATTCCGGGATACGCAAGGATATTCATCGATTATGCCCACAATGCCGTGAGCCTGGAAAATGTACTGACCACCCTCAGACAGTACAGGCCGAAGAGGCTTATATGTCTGTTCGGATGCGGCGGCAATAGATCAGCCGGGCGCAGAAAAGGCATGGGATTTGTGTCGGGCAGGCTGGCGGATATGACGGTCATAACAAGTGATAACCCGAGATTTGAATCCCCGGAGGCGATAATGACGGATATTGAGACCGGGGTTCTCGAGGGCGGAGGAGAATATGTAAAGATATGCAGCCGTCTGGATGCTATAAGATACGCTCTGGAGATTTCGGACAGGGATGATATAGTCCTTCTGGCCGGCAAAGGCCATGAGACATATCAGGATATAGAGGGACGCAGGACACAAATGGACGAGAGAGAAATGATACGGCAGATATTGGAGGAGAAAAATGCGGGGATTGTACGCAGATGTGATAATTGATATATCCCATGAGGCGATAGACAGAACATTTCAATATGCTATTCCTGACGATATTGCCGGCAGGATACAGATAGGAAGTCAGGTCAACATTCCATTTGGCAAGGGAAATAATCTGAGAAAAGGCTATGTCATAGGGATATCGGATTCCACGGAATATGATGAGAGCAGGATAAAGTCTATAGATTCTCTGTGCGAGGACGGCGTGGCAGCTCCGGGAAGGCTCCTTGCCCTTGCGGCGTGGATAAAGGAGAACTACGGCTCCACCATGATAAATGCCATCCAGACGGTGATGCCGGTGAAAAAAACGGTTAAGTCCGTGGTGGTCAGATATGTTGTCCTTTCATGCGAGGATGTGGACACATGGGAATACAGATATATGAAGAAGAATGCCAGGGCAAAGCTCAGGCTCCTCCGCGAGCTTATGGTGAGACATGAGCTCCCAATGACGGAGGCCACCGGGACTTTGAATGTGTCATATCAGGCGGTTAAGGCCATGGAGGACGAAGGTGTCGTTCGTATCGTTGAGGACAGCAGATACCGGGATGTGGTGTCTGACGCGGTGAGGCAGCAGGCATTTGAGGCTCCTGATATAGAGCTTAACAGTGACCAGCAGAGGATAGTCGATGATTTCGTAAGTGATGCAGATCAGGGTATACACAGGACATATCTTCTTCATGGCGTGACGGGAAGCGGCAAGACTGAGGTGTATGTGAGATGTATCCGTGAAGTCGTCCGCGCGGGCAGACAGGCGATCGTGCTGATACCTGAGATAGCACTCACGTATCAGACACTGACATATTTCTCCAGATACTTTGGTGACCGTGTAACCATGGTCAACTCAAAGCTCAGCAGCGGGGAGAAGTATGATCAGTTTGAGCGCGCAAGGAAGGGCGATGTGGATGTGGTGATAGGCCCGAGGTCTGCGCTGTTTACCCCATTTGAGAAGCTGGGACTTATAATAATAGATGAGGAGCATGAGAGCAGCTATAAGAGTGACAGCCCGCCAAAATATCACGCAAGGGAGACTGCCATAGAACGTGCAAGGCTTGAGGGGGCGAGTGTCATACTCGGTTCCGCAACTCCTTCTGTGGAGAGCTACAAGCGTGCACTGGCGGGTGAGTACAGGCTGTGGACCATGGACAGCCGTGTTGAGGGCAGAGCCATGGCAGAGACAAGCATAGTAGATCTCAGGGATGAACTCCACCGGGGCAACAGATCCATAATAAGCGACGAGCTTGCAAATGATATAGCGGACAGGCTCAGCAAGCGGGAACAGATCATGCTGTTCATCAACAAGCGGGGATATAACAGCTTTGTATCCTGCAGGAGCTGCGGAGAGGCAGTGAAATGCCCGCACTGTGACGTGTCCATGGCACTGCACTCTGGAAATAATACACAGAAGGGCGTGCTTGTGTGCCACTACTGCGGATTCAGAATGCCGGAGCCGGACAAATGTCCGGCGTGCGGTTCAAAGCTCATAGGAGGCTATGGAGTCGGAACCGAGAAGGTCGAGCAGGAGGTACACAGGTTGTTCCCGGAGGCCAGGACCTTAAGGATGGACAGGGATACGACCTCGAAGAAGAATTCTCATGAGCAGATACTTGAGAGCTTCGGAAGAGGCGATGCGGACATACTCATAGGAACCCAGATGATAGTCAAGGGACATGACTTTTCCAGAGTGACACTTGTGGGTGTGCTGCTGGCGGATCTCACACTGTTCAGCGGAGACTACAGAGCCGGTGAGAGGACATTTGACCTGCTGACCCAGGCTGCGGGAAGAGCCGGAAGAGGTGATGTGCCCGGAAAGGTTGTGATACAGACCTACAAGCCGGACAACTACGCCATAACTGCGGCAGCGTCCCAGGATTACAGGGCATTCTACGATATCGAGGAGGCGTACAGATCACTCATGAGGTATCCGCCGGAGTGGAATATGATGGTCATAATGGGCACGGGCATGGACGAAGAACAGCTTGCCAATATAATGGATAGGATGTATTCTCTTATAAGGGGAAAATATATAAATGCAGGACATCTGTCTGTGATCGGTCCTTCGGAACCGGCCATATCAAAGATAAAGGATGTGTACAGGCGGGTGTTGTATATAAAACACCGGGATTACAGGATGCTGGTGGATGTCAAGGATTATGTCGAGGAATGGCTTAAGGAGAACGGAGATAGCGATGTGAGCGTATTCTTTGACATGAATCCGGTAAATATGTATTAGTGAAAAGGAGATTTGTGGACATGGCGATAAGAAATATAAGATATGACGGAGATGACATACTCAGAAAGGTGTGCAGACCGGTTGAGAAGATGGATGACAGAACACTTACACTCATAGATGACATGTTTGATACCATGTATGAGGCAAATGGAGTTGGACTTGCCGCACCTCAGGTTGGAATACTCAAGAGGATAGTTGTTATTGATGTCGGCGATGACAATCCACTCTGTCTTATAAATCCTGTGATAACAGAATCAGACGGAGAGCAGACAGGTGAGGAGGGATGCCTCAGCCTTCCTGGAAAATTTGGAACAGTTACAAGACCTATGCATGTAATATGCAAGGCATTTGACGAGAATATGGAGGAGTTTACAGTCGAGGGAGAGGGACTTCTGGCGAGAGCTATCTGCCACGAGCTTGATCATCTTGACGGAAAGCTCTACAAGGATCTTGTCGAGGATGGCCTTCACGAGGTAGAGCAGAATTAAGAGATACTTAACCTATAACAAGGAGGACATGCAGATGAGAGTTATATATATGGGAACCCCTGATTTTGCCGTGCACGCACTTGTATCCATAGTGGAAGTGGGACATGACGTTGTGGCATGCTTTACGCAGCCGGACAAGGCAAAGGGAAGGAGCAAAAAGCTTCAACCGACACCGGTGAAGGTACAGGCAATGGAATATGATATTCCGGTATATCAGCCGGTGAAGCTCCGTGAGCAGGAGAACGTGGACATCATCAGAGAGTATGCACCTGATGTGATAGTTGTGGCAGCATATGGCCAGATACTTCCTGAGAGCATACTCAATATTCCGAAGTACGGATGTGTCAATATCCATGCATCGCTGCTCCCGAAGTACCGCGGTGCGGCGCCTATCGAGTGGGCGATCATTGACGGCGAGAAGGAGACCGGAGTCACCACCATGTACATGGCAAAGGGACTTGATACCGGAGATATGATAGAACATTCGATTGTGTCTATCGGTGACGATGACACTGGAGAGACATTGACGGACAAGCTTGCGGCAAGCGGTGCGCAGCTTATACTGTCAACCCTTGAAAAGCTTGAGAATGGAACTGCGGTCCGGACACCTCAGGATGACAGCCTGAGCTGTTACGCTTCCATGTTGAACAAGGGTATGGGAGATATAGATTTCAGTGAGCCGGCAGAGAAGATAGAGAGACTTGTGAGAGGCCTTCAGCCATGGCCTTGTGCATACACAAGGATAGGCGGCAAGAATGTCAAGATATATGGGGCAAAGGTAGTGAGCCGTGAGGATGGCATTGCACCTGGTGAGATAACCATGGTGACCAAGAAGACATTTGCCATAGCGTGTGGACAGGATGCACTCCAGATAACAAGATTGCAGCCTGAGGGCAAGAAGCCTATGGATGCGGTGGCGTTCCTTGCGGGCAATAAACTCACAGCTGGAGAGCACATCTGATCAAATATATCTGATGAAGAATGGACAGAGGTAGAATGGATACAAAGACTCGAGAGGTGGTTCTGACCACATTACTGGACATAGAGAAAAATCATACATTTTCAAATATAGCACTTGGAACGGCACTCCGGGCCAACCAGTTCATGAGCAAACAGGACAGGGCGTACATCACGAGAATGGTCGAGGGAGTCACAGAGCAGAGGATAAAGCTGGACTACATAATAAACCAGTTCTCCAAAACAAAGGTGAACAAGTGCAAGCCGCTCATAAGATGCGTCCTCAGGATGGGAACTTACGAGCTGTTCTTTATGGACTCTGTTCCGGATTCGGCTGCCTGCAACCTGTCGGTGAAGCTGGCGGTGGATCATGGATTTGGAAGCCTCAGAGGCTTTGTCAACGGAGTGCTCAGAAATATCGCAAGAAACAGGGATGGTATAAAATACCCTGATAAGAACACATCACCTTTGGAATATTATTCGGTTGAATATTCAGTTCCTGTGGAGCTTGTGGAGATACTGCTGCAGGACTATGACAGCGAAACGGTGGACAGGATACTCGGAAGCAGCTACGAAATGCGTCCGACATCCATAAGGGTGAATACAGACAGGATAAGCGTTGATGAAGTCGAGAGGAAGCTGGAGACCGCTGGAATAGAGACAGTGCGAGGAAGCCTGAATGACACATCACTTCTTATAAAGGGATATGATTATGTCAGAAGGATCCCAGGATTCATGGATGGAGAATTTGTTGTACAGGATCAGAGTTCGTGTCTGGCTGTAAGGGCAGCAGGTATACAGAATGGAGATCTGGTGGTGGATGTGTGTGCAGCACCGGGTGGCAAAACCATGTATGCCGCAAGTCTTGCGGGACAGACAGGAAGGGTTATCTCAAGGGATCTCACCGAGAACAAGACGGAGCTCATAGAGGAGAACGTGGACAGACTTGGACTGGCAAATGTCACTGTCGAGGCATGGGATGCGAGAGAACTTGATGAGAACCTTGTCGGAAAGGCTGATGTGGTAATAGCAGACCTTCCGTGTTCGGGACTTGGCATAATGGGCAGGAAGAACGATATCAAGTACAATGTGACAGGTGGCAGCATAGACGAGCTGGCACAGCTTCAAAGGGATATTCTTGACACTGTATCCAGATATGTGAAAACGGGTGGAACACTGGTGTATTCGACATGTACTATAGACAGCAGGGAGAATCAGAACAATGTTAAGTGGTTTGTGGAAAATCATGATTTTGAGACTGTGAGTATAGATGAGATCGTACCGGGGCACGGCGGCGATAAAGGATATGTAACTCTGTTACAGGGAGTAGATGAGTGTGATGGATTTTTCATATCGAAGTTCGTGCGTATAAAATAGATAGAACATGTATAAAAGATTGGACAGAGTATGGAAGTAAAGGATAGAGAAGATAAGGATATTAGACAGCCGGATCTGAAATCAATGAATATGGAAGAACTCAGGAACTGGGTCACCGGTGCCGGTCAGCCGGCATTCAGGGCGAAGCAGATATATCAGTGGTTTCATGTGAAGCTTGCGGACGGAACGGAGGAGATGACCAATCTGCCGAAAAGCCTCAGAGAGAAGATGGATGAATATGGAATATATGGTGTGAGCGTTGTCACCAGACTCATTTCAGAGGATGACGGCACAAATAAATTCCTGTTCAGACTCCATGATGGGAATGTAATAGAGAGCGTGCTCATGAAGTACAAGCATGGCAATTCCGTGTGCATATCATCCCAGGTGGGCTGCCGTATGGGCTGCAGGTTCTGTGCATCGACCATAGGCGGGCTGGTGAGGAATCTCACAGCGTCCGAGATGCTGTCACAGATATACAGCATCCAGAAGATAACAGGTGAGCGTGTGTCAAATGTGGTCGTGATGGGAACAGGAGAGCCGCTGGATAACTTTGACAATCTTGTCAGGTTCATAGAGATGCTGACGGACGAGAATGGACTGAACATAAGCCAGAGAAATGTCACAGTGTCGAGCTGCGGTTTAGTGCCTGAGATAAAGAGGCTTGCGGATATGGGGCTTTCCATTACATTTGCATTGTCGCTTCACGCGCCAAATGACGAGGACAGAAGGGCACTCATGCCGATAGCCAACAGATACAGCATTGCAGAGGTTCTGGACGCCTGTGATTATTACTTTGATAGGACGGGCAGGAGGATAACATTTGAGTATTCTCTTGTAAAAGGGCAGAATGACAGCCCTGAGAAGGCATGCGAGTTGGCGCGTCTCATAAGGGGAAGAAACTGCCATGTGAACCTCATCCCCGTAAATCCGATCAAGGAGAGGGATTACGAGAGGGCGGATAACAGCGCCATTGAGAATTTCAAAAATATTCTGGAGAGAAACCAGATAACAGCTACGGTGCGAAGAAGCATGGGGCGTGACATAGACGCAGCGTGCGGACAGCTCCGCCGTAAATATGAGGAGGAGAACAAGACGGATAAATAGTTCGTCTTGTTCTTTTTTATGTGTTGTGCTAAAATAGGCAAGGTGGCGTATCAGATAATATTTTAGGCTGATGGAGAGAATATATGAAATCATTTGGAATAACAGATGTTGGAAAAAAGCGTTCCATGAATCAGGACAGCATATTTTATACAGATGAGCCAATAGGGGCTATCAGCAATCTGTACATAGTTGCGGATGGCATGGGCGGTCATAAGGCCGGGGACGTTGCATCCAGAACGGCGATTGAAGCCGCAGTTGAATATATAAGTGAAAGCGAGATAAGCAATCCTGTATCGCTGCTCAAGAGGGCGATAATATATGCCAATGACAAGGTGTATAAGCTTGCGCTCAGCAATCCGGAGGATTACGCAGGTATGGGAACGACATTTGTAGCTGCAGTGATCGATGATGGAATCATGTATGTCGCGAATATAGGTGACAGTAGATTATATATAGTTAACAATGAGATAAGACAGGTCACACTTGATCACTCATTGGTTGAGGAGCTGATAAGGAATGGTCAGCTCGACAGGAATAAGGGACGGAATCATCCAGAGAAGAACATTATAACCCGAGCACTTGGAATAGGTGATGATGTGGTTCCGGATTTCTTTGAAGTAGAACTTTCAGCGGATGATAAGATCCTTCTATGTTCTGATGGTTTGTCGAACATGATAGAGGACGACGAGATTCGGGACATTGTATCAGAGTCGGATGATCTTAAGACAGTCGGTGAGAAGCTGGTGGAGAGAGCGAATTACTACGGCGGCAAGGACAATATATCTGCCGTTGTAGCTGCGATAGATTGGGAGGAATAAATTGGTATGTTAAATCCGGGAACGATGCTCAGCGGTCGTTATGAGATCATAGAATTGGTTGGATCTGGCGGTATGTCAGAGGTATATAAGGCAAAATGTCATGTGTTAAACAGATATGTTGCCATAAAGGTGCTTAAGCCTGAGTTCAGCTCAGACGTTAATTTTGTTACAAAGTTCAGGATAGAAGCCCAGTCTGCGGCGGGGCTGTCACATCCTAATATTGTGAATGTATACGATGTCGGTGAGGACAACGGAATATATTATATAGTAATGGAGCTTGTGGAGGGAACCACCCTCAAGGAATATATACAGGCCCACGGCAGAATAGAGCCTATGCAGGCGATCGATTTTGCCATACAGATAGCCCAGGGACTTCAGGCGGCCCATGAGCATCACACGATACACAGAGATATAAAGCCTCAGAACATCATCATGTCGAACAACGGCACGCTGAAGGTTACTGATTTCGGAATCGCAAGAGCCGCATCGTCAAGCACGACCACGACAAATGCGATGGGCAGTGTTCACTACATATCACCGGAGCAGGCAAGGGGCGGATTCTCAGATGAGAGAAGTGATATTTATTCACTAGGTATCACCATGTATGAGATGCTCACAGGACATGTTCCATTTGAAGGCGAGAACAATGTGGCTATAGCGCTGATGCACATTCAGGGCGAGATGGTATCACCTAGGGAGTATTACCCGGATATACCTACAAGCCTTGAGAAGATCATAAGAAAGTGTACACAGAAGAAGCCGGAGAGACGATATCTCACAGCAAATGCGCTTATAGCTGATCTCAACAGAGTAAAAGAGAATCCTAATATAGATTGTATAGTGGTGCCTAAGACCAGCGTTCCTACATCCCCTACCATTGAGATGACAAAGCAGGAGATGGAGATGATCAAGACCGGAAGACAGGTCGATAAGGCAGATACTACGGAGATTCCACCTGTAAGTCCGAGAACGTCAGAGATCAAGGCTAACGTGCCAGTTATGCCGCCGTCACAGTTCGACGATCTGTTCCCAGATGACGACGATGAAGAGGATGATACGGACGAGTCAGTGGCAGATGATGGAGAACAGGAGCAGGAATACGATGGAGAAGAGGAGCTTGATCCAAGACTTAAGAAGATAATCATGGTATCAAGTATTGCTATCGCGGTGGTTCTTGCCATACTTGCCATACTTCTCATAGGCAAGATAGCCGGCTGGAATATTCTGGGCGGTAAGGGTAAGACGGAGGAAAGCACCGATGTCATAACCACAGAGGGAACGAACGACACAACTGCACAGGAGACAGTACCTATGGTCAATGTAGTAGGTCTGTATAAGACTGCGGCTGAGGAGCAGATGAAGAAGAATGGCTTCACCAACTATACATTTGTGGAGAAGACAGATGCCACAGTTGAGAAGGGCTATGTAATATCACAGAGTATAGATGATGGAACATCCATAACAAAGGATACACAGATAACTATTTACGTGTCATCGGGCAAGGAAAAGACCAAGGTGCCGGATGTTTTCGGATATGAGGACAGTCAGGCCACAACATTGCTCGAGGAGGCAGGACTTAAGGTAACACATGGCTATGCGTACGATGATAATGTTGAGAAGGATCATGTAATATCCTCAGATCCTGTTGCCGGAACAGAGGTTGAGGAGGGCTCAACAGTCAAGATAATCATCAGTAACGGTAAGGAGACGAAGAAGATCGCAGTTCCTAACCTCAAGGGTATGTCTGAGGCAGATGCAGCAGATAAGCTTCAGGAGGTCAACCTGGTAGGCAATCCAAGCTATGAGTACAGCGATGATGTGAAGGAAGGCCAGGTAATATCACAGGATCCTGAGGTCAACACTGAGGTTGACGAGGGAACTACCGTGTCATATGTTGTCAGTAAGGGACCTCAGAAGGTTACATACTCTGTATCTTTCAGCGGTTCAATATCGAATATAGAGTTTGATTTTGATACATTTGGAAGTGTGACAGTTGACATCTCATACACAATAGGCAGACAGACATTCTCTGTATACAGCGGCAAGGCTGGTGCAGGAGACTTCCCTATCAATATAGATGGAGTTGAGGGTCCTACAGGACTTGAGAGCAACCAGGGATCATTCTCTGTGACCATCACGGATTCAGAGGGAATAGATGTCACATCAAGCTTTAACACGGGCGGTTTGTCCGCTACATTTACACAGGAGAGTAATTAGTAGTGGCAGAGATCATATCAGGAAAGATAATCAAAGGAATCGGTGGATTCTATTATATAGACGCCGAGGATGGACATTTGTACGAATGTAAGGCGAAGGGCATCTTCAGAAACAAAAAGATCAAGCCCCTTGTCGGAGATAATGTGAATATAGAGATACTTGATCCTGAGAACAATCTAGGTAATATCGTTGAGATATTGCCTAGATTTAACTCTTTAATAAGACCTGCTGTGGCAAATGTGGATCAGACGATCATAATATTTGCCGTGAGCGAGCCTGAGCCGAACTTTAACCTGCTTGACAGATTCCTTGTCAGCATGGAGAAAAGCGGTGTTGAGACTATCATTTGTTTTAACAAGACGGATCTTTCGCCGGACAATATGGAGGCTTGCAGATCATACAGCAAGAGCGGGTATGAGACAATCTTTATAAGCGCCAGGGAAGGCGAGGGCATAGACAGGCTCAGGGAGATCATAAAAGACCGCACAACGGTGTTTGCGGGGCCATCGGGAGTCGGCAAGTCGTCTACTCTCAATGCGATCAAGCCAGAGGCGGAGGCCCAGACAGGCGCTATAAGTGACAAGATAAAGCGTGGCAAGCACACCACGAGACATTCTGAGCTCATGCACATTGGCGGCAGGACATATATTATGGACACCCCGGGCTTTTCATCGCTCTATGTTGATTCCATAGAGGCGGAGGATCTCAAGGAGTATTTCCCGGATATTGCGGCATATACGGGAGAGTGCAGATTCAACATGTGCAATCATGTCAGTGAGCCGGATTGTCTGGTAAAGCAGGCGGTTGCGGACGGAGAGATAAGCCGTATAAGATACGAAGATTATGTAATGATATATAACGACTTAAAAGAAAAGAGGAAATGGTAATGATAATTCTTTCACCTTCATTATTGTCAGTTGATTTTGCACATATTGCGGACGGCATTGCGGAGCTTGACAGAGCGAAAGTTCCTGCGCTGCACCTTGACGTTATGGACGGTGCGTTTGTTCCGAACATATCATTTGGTGCGCCTGTCATAAAGTGTCTCAGAAAAGAGACGAACATGATATTTGACGTGCATCTCATGATAGAGGAGCCGGACAGATATCTTGAGGATTTCAAGAAGGCAGGTGCTGACTGGGTAACCGTACATGCAGAGAGCTGTAAGCATCTGCACAGAACCGTTGCCAGGATACATGAGCTTGGAATGAAGGCCGGAGTGGCACTCAATCCGGCAACTCCTGTATCAGTGCTTGACTATGTGATAGACGATCTGGATATGGTACTTGTTATGAGTGTCAATCCGGGATTCGGCGGACAGTCATTTATTCCTTCAGCACTCAGAAAGGTGGCTGAGGTCAGAAAAATGGCAGATGACAGAGGCCTTGAGCTCAATATAGAGGTGGATGGTGGAGTCAATCTGAAGAATGTGGGTGACGTCATAGAAGCCGGTGCAAATGTCATAGTTGCCGGTTCTGCGGTATTTGGCGGAGATGCTTATGAGAACAGCTGCAGCTTTCTCAAAGTATTTGAGAAATATGAGGCATAGATAATAAAGGGCAAATAGTGATATGAAGAGTTATATTATAATATCCGGAGGCAGAGTTGATCTGTATTCACTTCAGGAAATCATGGACAGACACCTTGAAAGCAGCAGAGTGATAGCTGTGGACAAGGGTATAGAGACCTGCAATAAGATAGGAATAGTACCAGATGTGATCGTGGGTGACTTCGATTCAGCCAGCAAGGTGACTGTGGGCGTGTACAGGAAGATGGCTAAAAAGATGCACTCCATACAGTTTGTTGATCTGGACACACACAAGGACTTCACGGATACTCATGTAGCCATCATGCATGCCATGGAGGAAGGTGCTACGGATATTTATATATCGGGGGCCACAGGAACAAGACTTGATCACACAATGGCAAACATAGGACTGCTCAAGGAGTGTGCAGATAAAGGCGTAAATGCGTATATAGAGGATGACCATAATGTAATAACCATGATAAATTCCAGTGCCGGAATAAGCCGGCTGGAGGGATACGATTATATATCTTTTATACCGTACGGTGGATGCGTCACGGGGGTAACACTTACAGGGTTTGAATACAACGTGGAGAATCGTACATTTGAGATAGGAGACAGCCTTGGAGTGAGCAACCGGGTTGTATCGGAGGATGCAAGGATAGAGATAGAAGATGGCTATATGATCGTCAATTACAGCCGTGACTGATATGGTTTAAAAGACCAGGCATATAAACTACAATATAAATATAACGAAAAAGCTCTGCACAGTGTATTATCTGTGCAGAGCTTTTTCACATAGCAGTTTGTTATATTCCTTTACTTTTTCTTGGAGTTCTTTTTACCCTTTTCAGGATATTTCTCATTTATCTTTTCTTTTATCTTTTCGTGCCTGTCGGCTACTTTGTTTTTTGCTGATGACTTTTTCTTCAGGTCGGACTTCTGGTTGTTCCTTGACTCATTCTTTTGCTCGTCGCCGGAAACCTTAGCTTTGTTATCAGGTTCATCAGGTGTTGTTAACTCACGGAGTTCGCGGATGCTTGCATCAAAGCCTTCTGTTATCGGATCGGCATACATGGATGAATAATATGCATACAGAGCCTTGTATTCCTCAGATGTCTTGTATCCGGTGATGTAGATGTGTCCGTGCATCTCGTCCATATGGATACCCCTGATCTTCTTGGCAATGTGAAGGCCGATGTTCTTACAGTGGCTTCCGATCCTGTCAAGACTTGTGAGAATGTCAACCAGTGCAAATCCTCCAGGGATACCACATTCGCCCATCTGAAGTCTCACAACGTGGTGATCCTTTATAAGCTCTGTTATCTCGCTGATGGTCTGTGCAAGTGGCTCTATTCTTGATATTGCCTGAAGATCGTCCTCCTTGAAGGCGTTCAGAGTCATATCAATAATATTGTTAGTCGCCTTGAGCGCTGTATGGATCTCCTTCATTCCCTGATCTGAGAAGTTTATCTTCTGATCTATTATATTTCTCGATACAACGAGAAGATTCTCACAGTGGTCACCAATCCTTTCCATATCACTCAGACTGTTCAGAAGCTCAGACACATCAAGTCGTTCGGATCTGGACATGTTGTTCTGTGATGTTACCTTGAGGAGGAAGTTGTTGAGTGAGCTCTCACATTTGTCTATGAAATCCTCATTCTCCTCGAGTTTGGCGGCATCTTCTTCATTGAAATCACTGATGAGTCTGCATGCTATTGCAAAGTTCTCTCTTATGCAGTCAGCCATGGCAAACATGACATTTCTTGCCTGTGAAATAGCGATGGAAGGGGTAGCGATAAGTCTCGGATCCAGTGTGGCGAGCTCTTTGTCGATCTTGGACTCCTCGTCGTCCCTGATGATCTTTCCTGTAAGTTTTGCCACCTGATTGGAGAATGGCAGAAGTATCAGGCTTATGATAAAGTTGAACAGGAAGTGGACGTTTGCAATGTTACCACGGTTTACGACCTTGTCCATGAAAGGCATGTCTATGAAAAGCTGAAGTCCGTATATGACAATAACAAAGAACACAGCTCCGAATATGTTAAAGAGAAGATATGAGAGAGAAACTCTCTTTGCCTTCTTGTTCGCACCGATTCCCCCGAGGATAATGGTCATACACTTACCGATGTTCTGACCGATAATGATAGGAATGGCTGTTCCGTATGTAACGACGCCTGTGGACGAAATGGCCTGGAGTATACCTACTGATGCAGATGAACTCTGTATGATGGCTGTGAGCACAAGTCCTATTAAAATACCAAGTAATGGGTTATTAAACGATGTGAACAGATTCTGGAAGCTCTCTGATTCCTTGAGTGGCGCAAATACACCCTCCATGGTATTCATGCCGAGAAAGAGGATTCCAAGACCAACAAGAATACTTGCAATATCACGTTTCTTGTTGTTATTTGTAAATAGTATGATAAATGCACCTATACATATAAGGATAGGAGCAAATGATGACGGTTTTAAAAGTTTAAGAAGAATATTAGTCTCCGCAAGATCTCCGAGACGAAGGATCTGTGCGGTCGCGGTACTACCGATGTTGGCACCAAACACGACAGGTATGGCCTGCCCAAGCTTCATGATTCCGGCATTTACAAAGCCGATGAGCATGATGGTCGTTGCTGCCGAACTCTGAATGATGGCTGTTACGGCTGTACCGAGTGTAAAACCCTTGATAGTTCCCGTGAACTGATTTTTTCCGGTTGTAAGTTTCTCAAGAACCTTTTCCAGACTGCCACCGGCGAGATTCTTCAGCGAGGCACCCATGAGATTCATTCCGAACAGAAATAAACCTACGCCTCCGAGCAATGTTAAAATAGAAAATAAATCCAAAATTATAGCCCTCCTGAGTAAAATGAATTTTACCTGTGTTTCTGACAGGTAAAAAATATGTAATAAATATGTAAAATCCCATACGATTCAGATTATAACACATCACTAGTTTTTGTACTATTGAAAAAATAATGCAATTGATGGTAACATTTCGGCAAATGTCACAATAAATATGATGGTGGCGGCAAAACTTCAACTGTGGTAGAATGAGCAGGGTATATTATATAAAAATGATAACGAAGATTCAGATAAAAGAATGGAGTGGCTGATACATGTCTGTTTTTAGTGATAAGAGAGTATTTGGAATCAAAAGGCAGAACTGTGGCGGTGTGTCCACCGCAGGGCAGGTATGCGCCAATGATGTAATATTGTGGGTCATATTTCTGCTGCCTATTAATATAGTAATACATGGTGCAGGACAGTGCCTTGTGGCCATGGGATTGTTCGTGGGCAATGTTGTCGGATGGATATTTCTGTCAAAGCGTATGAATTCGTATGCTGAGATATCCCCTAAAAAGATACACAATGCTCCGGAGCTGTTCGCAGCAAGATATGGGTCATGGAAGTTGAAAGATCTGGTGTCCGTCATATGGATAGTGACGCTTGGCCTGATACTGGTGTCTGTTCTCAAGGTTATCGTATCGGTTGTCGCCTATTTTATGGACATGCCGGAGAGCATAAGCCTTGCCATCATAGTGTCATTTCTCATCCTTGCCACCATACTGGTTGACAATAAGCTGATGGGAATAATCAAGACAATAGTGTTCATAATGGTTATAATCGTATGTCTGACGATGATCGGACTGGTATTTTACAGGATGGATGCGAGGGAGATACTTGACAATTACAGGAGATCAAGGCTTGCAGGGGGAACCAGCATTTATCTGAATATACTGTATTACGATGGCAAAACAGTGGATATAGGAAGTGCGATATCCATGACGGGAGTAGGACTTGGATGTATAGCCATGCCGCTGATGTACAAGGGTGTCTTAAATATCCGGGATAACAAGGAGCTCGATGTCGGAAGAATATGGGCTGTAATCTTTGAAGGGTTCACAATACTTTCAAGCTGTATACTGGCACTTCTGGTCGTACCGGTGCTCTATCCTGAGAAGGCATGGGCAAATATGAACTCATTCCAGGTGTACAACCTGATGCTCAAGAAGCTGCTTGGAACGGGAACCTATGCGTATGTGTTCAGATTTGCCGCGCTTATGGTGTTTATAGCGGCGGTTGTCGTAATGCTGGAATCGTTCATGAGAAATATATGCGAACATATAAGAGGGCTTGTTCCGGCAATCTCAAGAGCCGGTGGAATCGCAAAGCTTCTTATAGATATAGGTGTTGTTGTGCTGACCGGATGCTGCATTTTCCTGGTGGCAGAGTTTGTTGAATTCAACAGAGAGCATATGATCGCCGAAAACTGGGGATTGTGTGCGGCGGCACTTGCGGCTCCTCTTTTCTGTACACTGACGTACAGGCATGCGACCGGAAAAGGCATGTATGCTGGAATAATAGCAGGAATACTCACATTTGTTATGTGGAAATATCTCCCGTTTGTGAACGGAGGCAGCCTGGCGGCATACTCGGGTATCAGCGGTGACGTGGTTGGATTTGCAGTGAGTCTGCTGTTCACCATTGGAGTAAGTGTGTGCACGCAGAAAAATACAGAGGAAGAACTGAAGATATTTGACAGGATGAGGGCTGATCAGGCCTGATCTGAAGGAGTTCATATGATATACAGGATTGCCTGCGTCGGCAGGATAAAGGAACAGCATTTTACGCAGATGTTAAATGAATATAAGAAGGAGATCGACAAGAGAGGGCGTCTGGAGATATGCGAGGTTCCTGACGAGAGGATACCTCAGAAGGCTGGCGACAAGGTAAATGCCATGATCATTGAGGCCGAGGCGGACAGGCTGAGACATGTGATCGGGAGAGACGACTATGTTATCGCACTGTGTATAGAAGGAAAGAAGACGACCACGGAAGGACTTGCCGATCAGGTCCGCAGGGCATCGGAGCGCGGACATGACACGGTTACATTTGTGATAGGGGGATCTCTTGGACTTGCTGCAGATATAGTGAGGAGGGCTGATTACAGGATGAGCGTGTCGGATATGACATTTCCGCATCAGCTCATAAGGGTGACGCTGGCGGAGCAGCTTGCGATCATAAGCCGGAGCTGACAGGGATTATTTGTGGTAGGTTATGTTGTTCAGGATAGTGTATGCCCTGTAGGTCTGCTCGGACAGCAGGAGGGCAGTCATCTCGGCGGACGGCTGTACTGAACAGAGAGAGAAATTTTCCATATCAGCTGTGAGTGATTCATCGTACCCTATGTAGAAGTTTATCTTTGAGGTACCGCTTGAAGTCAGACTGTTGATGCGGGCTGCGTAGTCCTCAGATGAGATGGTATCGGAGCCGGATATGCAGTAGTTTGTGGTGTTTTTCCCTGAGGTGCATTTAATTTTCCCTGCAACACATACTATAGACAGAGTACAGTATGGAGAAAGTCTCTTGACGTACTCGGCGATGGCTTTCTGATACAAAGGGTTGATTTTTTTCTGATTAACGTATATGTTTATATCCATGTGATTTCTCCTAAAGTCAGAAATGGGCGGCAGGATGGCGTAACGGCATCCTAACTCTGACATTATATAGCATCAAGGAGAAAATATATAGCAAATTATGTTATAACATTATGGAGGATAAAATGAGTAAAAAATTACTGGCACTTGATATTGACGGAACGCTGACAAATACTCAGAAGGATATTACTCCGGCAACGCTGGAGAAAATAATAGAGGCACAGGAGAAGGGGCATATCGTTGCGATAGCATCGGGACGTCCACTGCCTGGAATAAGGAAGATAGCAGACACCATAGAGCTTGACAGATTTGGCGGATATGTGCTTGCTTTCAACGGCGGAAGGATCGTCGATTACAGTACCGGCGAGGTGGTATATCAGGCTGTGCTTGACAATGATGTGGTGAGGGATATATATGATTACTGTCTGAAAGCGGGCTGCGGAATGGTGACATACGATGGAGACCGAGTTATAACCGGAACTGATATAGACGGATACATGACATTTGAGGCAAGTATCAATCATATGGAGATCATGAGGATAGATAACTTCAGGGAATATATCGATTTTCCTCTCAACAAATGTCTTCTTACCGCAGATCCTGACAAGGCGGAGAAGATAGAGCAGGAGCTTGCAGAAAAGTTCGGTGATCAGCTTAACATATTCCGCTCGGAGCCATATTTTGTGGAGATCATGCCGCCAAATGTTCACAAGGCAACATCCCTTGAGAAGCTTCTTGAGGCCCTTGATATGGACAGAAAGGATCTTGTGGCGTGCGGTGACGGATATAATGACCTCACGATGATAGAGTATGCCGGGGTGGGAGTCGCCATGGCAAATGCACAGGACATAGTGAAGGAACATGCCGATTATATAACATTGTCAAATGACGAGGACGGACTTGTGCCGGTGGTGGACAAGTTTATCCTGGTTGACTGATCAAGTATAAAAAATGTGTGAATTATGTGTATCCCGTTGAATTGATGAGATATTTGTAGTAAAATGTATTGCTATATGAGTTAAATTTTGACAGATACATTCGATATTTAGGAGAAAAATATGGGAAATAAAATGAGTGGTCATGATGACGATGATATGAAGCGTGTTAAGGGCAGATATGCCGGAGAGATGCTTTTTGACGATGAAGATGATTACGATGACGATGCCGACGATTATTCAGATGATCATGGCAGAACCGGTATTGCAAAGGATGATTATTCCGACAGCGCATTTGGACCGGGCGCAGATGATGAAGCGGATGCGGCATCAGAAGAGGAAGCTTATACATCGGATGATGAATATTATGAAGATGAATATGCGGAAGAAGAGCAGGATATGAAGGATCAGAAGAGAAAGAAAAAGAACAGAGTATGGGGAATCATACTTGCAATCGAGGTTGTTGCAGCCATAGTCATAGGCGTTCTGTTTGTGAAGGCGTACATCAACAACACATATAACAAGATGCAGTACAAAGAGCTGAAGGACACTCATATAAATGAGGATCTGGATGAAGAAACAGTCAAGAAGATGACAGGATACACCAACATCGCATTGTTTGGTATAGATACCAGAGATGCAGGCATGGTTGACGAAGGAGTGCGTTCAGACAGTATAATCATCTGCAGCATCAACAATGATACACAGGAGGTCAAGCTTCTCTCACTGTACAGAGATACTTACCTTGAGCTCTGTAATGACAGCCAGTCATACGAGAAGGCGGCTCATGCATACGCATACGGCGGAGCACAGGGCGCTGTCAATATGATAAATAAGAACCTTGACCTGAATATAACAGATTACGTTGCAGTCAATTTCACAGCCCTCACAGAAGCCATCGATGCCCTGGGTGGAATTGATATAGAGCTGAAGGAGGAGGAGCTTTATAAGCTCAACCAGTGTATTGACGAGCAGATGGGTGTAAATGGTATTTATTCAGATTATGTATATGACACAGGTGTCGTTCATCTGAACGGTGTGCAGGCTACAGCATACTCCAGAATCAGAAGTACAGATGAGGGTGATATAACAAGAACATGGAGACAGAGAACAGTTATCTCTAAGATGATAGAGGCGGCAAAGACAGCAGGAATCTCCAAGCTGCTTGATTGTATCAACGTGGTTGTGGATGATGTTGCATCAAGCCTTACAGAGGAAGAGATCATTGATATGGCAAAATCCTGCTTCAACTACAAGCTGTCTACTACAACAGGATTCCCGTTTACCATCGCCAGTCCTACCATGGATGAGGTGAGCTATGTCGTTGCCTGTGATCTCGCAACGAATGCCACAGCACTTCACAGATTCCTGTTCGACGACATGAATTATACACCGTCAGCTACCGTACAGAATATAAGCTACAACATCATCAATGATTCAGGCTGTGAGAATCAGCTCGATCTTGATACATTTACAGTTCAGGATGATGTGGATTCCATTGTATCGACGGAGTCAGATTATTCTGATGGCTATTGATGATATCTGGGATCTGAAAGCAGGATGTCGGGTGACATATAACAGAAATAAGCATAACAGCAAGGCACATATCATATGCACGTGTACACAGTGATATGTGCCTTTCTTTTTTACTTTGAAATGTAAAGGGTATGTGCTATAATGAATCAGGTCGTCAGGCAGATGTCTGCATGGGTTATCATGCCAGGATATGACGATATATAATATGAATAATAAAATATGAACACAAAGGATGGATCGCGATATGAAGATGGACAGAATTCTGCTCAAGATGAGCGGTGAAGCTCTTGCCGGTGATAAGAAACATGGTTTTGACGAGGAGACAGTCAGAGATGTGTCCAATCAGGTAAAGCAGATAGTAGACAAGGGAATACAGGTATGTGTAGTAATAGGAGGAGGAAACTTCTGGAGAGGAAGAACCTCAGACAACATGGACAGAGTTAAGGCGGATTCCATAGGAATGTTGGCAACTGTCATGAACTGTATCTACACAGCGGACAGCTTCAGAAGCTGCGGAATAAAGACACACATCATGACACCATTTGTATGTGGTAATATGACTGAGCTTTTTGACAAGGACAAGGCAATCGCATATATGGAGCAGGGAGATGTCGTATTTTTTGCAGGTGGAATCGGCCATCCATATTTCTCAACAGATATGGCGACAGTGCTTATGGCAATAGAGGTTCAGGCAGATGTCATTCTTTCAGGTAAGGCCATCGATGGAGTATATGACAGTGATCCTAAGACCAATCCGAACGCTAAGAAGTATGACAGCATGAAGATGAGCGATATAGTAGACAACAAGCTCGGAGTAATAGATCTTGCCTCAGCAGTTCTTGCCATGGAGAACAAGATGCCTATGATGCTGTTTGGCCTGAATGATGAGAACAGCATAGTGAAAGCCGTTACAGGCGGTTTCACCGGAACATATGTGAATGCGGAATAAAAGGGAAAATAATAAGAAAAATATATAATCCAGGAGGAATGAATCATGTTAACACAGTACGAAGAGAAGATGCAGAAGTCAGTTGAGAATCTTGAGGCTGAGTATGCTACAATCAGAGCAGGAAGAGCGAACCCTAACATCCTCAACAAGATCAAGGTTGAGTATTATGGAGTTCCAACACCTATGCAGCAGCTTGCAAATATAACTGTTCCAGAGGCCAGAACACTGGTCATCGCACCATGGGAGCCATCACTTGTCAAGGAGATAGAGAAGGCTATCATGAATTCTGATCTTGGAATCACACCTAACAACGATGGAAGAAACATCATCCTCAACTTCCCAGAGCTCACAGAGGACAGAAGAAAAGAGCTCGTCAAGGATATCAAGAAGAAGGGTGAGGGCGCAAAGGTCGCTATAAGAAATATCAGACGTGATGCCAACGATGCCATCAAGAAGATGGAGAAGAACGGAGACATAAGCGAGGACGAGCTCAAGGACAACGAGGACAAGATCCAGAAGCTCACAGATAAGTACGTTGGTCAGATCGACAAGGCTGTTGAGTCAAAATCCAAGGAGATCATGACAGTATAATAATCATGGATATGATGTATCCCTCAAATGGAATGCGGAGAGAATATGAAGAGAGAAATTAACGGAGAATTACTTAATGTGCCGGAGCACGTGGCTGTGATCATGGATGGAAATGGCAGATGGGCAAAGAAGAGATTTCTTCCCAGAAACTATGGACACGCAGAGGGTGCGAAGGCTCTAGAGGCTATATGTGAAAATTGCGATAAGCTTGGAATAAAGTATCTTACAGTGTATGCTTTTTCCACGGAGAACTGGAAGAGGTCTGTTGAGGAAGTCACAGGTATCATGAATCTTTTCAGAAAGTACCTGGTTGACAGTATAGAGAGATCTAACAACTCCAACATGAAGGTTAACCTCATAGGTAAGCGAGAGGGCCTCCCGGAGGATATAGTTCAGAAGATGGATGAGCTGGAGAGGGAGACTGCGGGGAATACAGGACTTCAGTTCCATATAGCGATAAACTACGGTGGACGTGATGAGATTGTCAGGGCGGTGAAGAAGATCATGAAGGATGCCGATGCGGGAAAGATCAGTGCGGATGACATTGACGAGAGCCTGTTTGCGGAATATCTCGACACAAAGGGTGTGCCTGATCCTGATCTGCTAATAAGGACAAGCGGTGAGGAGAGAACATCCAACTTCCTCCCATGGCAGCTTGCATATTCTGAGTTTTATTTCACAGATACACTGTGGCCTGATTTTGACATGGATTCTCTGATAGAAGCCGTGAGGTACTACAATAAGAGAGAGAGAAGATTCGGAGATGCAAAATAGTTATCCGGAGGATATTAGTTAATGAAACAGAGAGTGATAAGTGGTGCGGTTCTGGTAGTGATACTGGCCATCACATTATATTTTGGAGGGATAGTAACATGCGGCCTTATGGCTCTGGTATCCCTTGTGGGCAATATGGAGCTGCTCAGAGTATACGGAGTGAACAAGAAGACTCCGGGAATCGTGTGTTACCTGGCGACAGTTCTGTATTATATAGCCATATACCTGGATCGTATGGACATTATTGTTCCTATGATGGTCGTATATTTATTGGTTATGCTTGCTGTGTATGTGCTGACATTCCCAACATACAGCGATAAACAGATCATGGCGGCATTTATGGATTTCTTCTATGTAAGTGTCATGCTGTCATTTGTATATCTCATAAGAAACATGGAGCATGGACTGGTACTTGTCCTGCTGATATTTGTCAGCTCATGGATAAATGATACATGTGCTTACTTCGTGGGAAGAGCCCTCGGAAAGCACAAGATGGCACCTGTGCTCAGCCCTAAGAAGAGCATAGAGGGTCTTATCGGCGGTATCGTTGGAGCAGGTGTATTCGGAGCAGTGTTTGGCATACTGTTTGATAAGTATGTAGACACCATGAACTATGCGCCATTACTTTTTGCAGTTGTCGGCGCTGTCGGTGCACTTCCGGCGGTTATTGGAGATCTGGCAGCATCTGCGATAAAGAGAAATAACGACATCAAGGACTACGGAAAGCTGATTCCGGGTCACGGAGGAATATTGGACAGATTTGACAGCATAATATTTACAGCACCGATAATTTATTATCTGCTTGTATATCTGCTGTAGGATACATGATGGGCAGTGCCCAGTGGGTTCACTGGATACTGCCTATTATATTCGGATAGATGATCCGGTAAATCCGGATACAGGAGGATAACATGAAGAATGTAGCGATAATTGGCTCTACAGGTTCAATTGGAACACAGACCCTTGAGATAGTTAGGGTTCAGGAAGATCTGAATATAGTGGCGCTTGCCGCCGGAAGTAATATAGATCTCCTGGAAAAACAGGCGAGGGAGTTTTCGCCTGAGGTTGTGGGAATATGGAGCGAAGAGAATGCTGCGAGACTCAGAGAGTGCCTTGCGGACACTGACATAAGAGTTGTTGCGGGCATGGACGGATTGATAGAGATAGCAGAGCTTTCGTCATCAGACATCCTTGTCACGGCAATAGTTGGTATGATCGGAATAAGACCGACTATAGCAGCCATAAATGCGGGAAAGGACATAGCACTTGCCAATAAAGAGACTCTGGTGACAGCGGGACATATCATCATGCCGCTGGCGGCGGAGAAGAATGTAGCGATACTGCCTGTTGACAGCGAACATTCCGCTATATTCCAGTCCCTTCAGGGAAATGTGCACGGCGATGTGGAGAAGATACTGCTCACAGCGTCAGGTGGGCCTTTCAGGGGAAAGGATACCGCATTTCTTGAGAATGTTCAGGTGGAGGATGCGCTCAAGCATCCAAACTGGAGTATGGGAAGAAAGATAACAATAGATTCAGCAACCATGGTCAACAAGGGACTTGAGGTTATAGAGGCAAAGTGGCTCTTTGATGTGAAGCCGGAGAATATCCAGGTGGTAGTCCAGCCACAGAGCATAATCCACTCGATGGTTGAGTACAGGGATGGCGCAGTCATAGCACAGCTTGGAACTCCGGACATGAAGCTTCCGATACAGTACGCTTTGTGTTATCCGGAGAGAAGATACATGGCCGGTGACAGACTGGACTTCTGGACTATGAACTCGATTCTTCTTGAGAAGCCGGACATGGATACATTTAAGGGATTAAAGTATGCGTATTCTGCCATAGCAGATGGCGGTTCAATGCCGACTGTATTCAATGCGGCAAATGAGTGCGCAGTGGCAAAATTCCTTGACAGGAAGATACGCTTCCTCGATATATACAGGATAATAGAGGAGTGTATGGCGAGTCATACAGTTATAGAAAACCCTGACGTGTCACAGATACTTGACACTGAGCGCTGGGTATATGATTTTGTAGAAAGCAGGTGGTAGATTGAACATAATTCTCATAATTCTAGTATTTGGTGTGATAATATTTTTTCATGAGCTTGGACATTTTATTGTCGCAAAGATCAATCATATATCGGTAATTGAGTTTTCCATGGGACTTGGCCCAAAGCTCTTCTCGTTTACCAAGAAGGATACACAGTATTCACTGAGACTCATACCTCTGGGCGGTTATTGTATGCTGCTAAGCGAAGGCGAGGAAGGTCATGAGGATGACGAGAACGCATTTGAGAAGAAGTCCATATGGGTGCGTATGGCGGAGGTTCTTGCCGGTCCGTTCATGAACATAGTTATAGCATTTATCTTTTCAGCGGTCATAATCCACTTCTGTGGTACAGATCCTGCGACTATCGGCAGGGTGTACGACAGCGAGATGGCGAAGGAAAGCGAGTATGCGGATGTTGTCAAGGAGTTCAATGGAGTTTATCCTGCGGAGCAGGCCGGGATAGAGGATGGAGATACCGTCCTTGAGATCGGCGGAAGCAAGATCAAGAACTTCAGGGAGCTTCAGATATATCTTGAGATATACGGGGACGGTTCTCCTATAGACCTCAAGATGCAGAAGAAGGATGGCACGGTGTACGATACGACTGTATATCCGGTGAAGACAAGTGCAGGTTATAAGGTGGGAATCGTAAGCTGCGGTTATGTCTTGCCACAGAATTTTGGCGAGCTGATGAAGTATTCTGCCTATGAGGTCAGATACTGGGTCAAGGCCACGTTCCTGAGCCTTAAGCTCATAGTCACCAGACAGGTCAGCTCAGATGAGGTGTCCGGCCCTGTGGGTGTGGCAAAGTCCATGAACGATACGTTCAATGAGGCTGCAAAGGTCGATGTCCTTACGGTTCTCCTCAACTGGATGAACTATATAGTGCTTCTCTCGGCCAACCTTGGAATCATGAATATGCTTCCGATACCGGGACTTGACGGAGGACGTTTCCTGTTCCTGCTGATCGAGCTTATAACCAGGAGGAAGGTTCCGAAGGACAAGGAAAACATAGTCACATTTGTGGGATTTGTGCTGGTCATGATCCTCATGGTCGTAATATTGTTCAATGATATAAAGAATGTATTTTTCAGTTAAAGGCAATTAAAGAAGGAGGAAAGGCGCCAGTGCTTATGTACTGGCGCTGTGAGTATATATGAAGACAAGAGAGATCCATATAGGTGACAGGGTTATAGGCGGAGGCAATCCGATACTTATACAGTCCATGACCAACACAAAGACGAGCGATGTGGAGGCTACGGTTGCACAGATACTCCAGCTTGAGAAGGCCGGATGTGACATAATCAGATGTACGATAAACGATGAGGCTGCAGCAGATGCAATCCCGGCTATAAAGAAACAGATCCACATTCCGCTTGTGGGCGACATACATTTTGACTACAGGCTTGCCATAAAGGCCATAGAAAATGGTGTGGACAAGATCAGGATAAATCCGGGAAATATTGGAGGACAGGAGAAGCTGGCAAAGGTAGTCGAGGCTGCCAGAAAGAGAAATATTCCTATAAGGGTCGGTGTAAACAGTGGTTCTCTGGAGAAGAATCTCGTGGAGAAGTACGGCGGAGTGACCGCAGAGGGAATAGTTGAGAGCGCTCTTGACAAGGTGCGCATGATCGAGGAGCTTGACTATCACAACATAGTCATAAGCATCAAGTCGTCTGATGTTATGATGTGCGTGAGAGCCCATGAGCTCATCGCGGACAAGACAGATTACCCTCTGCATGTGGGAATCACGGAGTCAGGAACCGTCACAAGAGGAAATATCAAATCATCGGTGGGACTTGGAATCATACTCCATGAGGGAATAGGCGATACGATAAGAGTGTCCCTGACAGGAGATCCGGTGGATGAGATCCTGTCGGCAAAGCTTATTCTCAAGGCTCTTGGACTCAGAAAGGGTGGAGTAGAGCTTGTGTCATGTCCGACCTGTGGACGTACTGAGATTGACCTTATCGGACTTGCAAACAAGGTTGAAAAGCTTGTGTCAGACTATGACCATCTCAATATTAAAGTCGCAGTTATGGGGTGTGTGGTGAACGGCCCGGGAGAGGCCAAGGAGGCAGATCTTGGTATTGCAGGAGGCAAGGGCTGCGGACTGCTCATCAAAAAGGGTGAGATAGTTGGCAAACTCAGTGAGGATGAATTTATACCGGCGCTGAAGCGCGAGTTAGATAATTGGAGTGAATAGGATTGAACAACGAAGATCGTATTTTGGAACAAGAGAATATAGATCAGATGTATGCCGATGAGATGCAGACTCAGATGGATTATGAAGCCCAGATGGCTGAACAGGAGATGTATGAGAGCCAGATGTATGCTGATATGCAGCAGGAGAGCGCATCGTACACCCAGGCGGATGTTCACGACTCGGACTGGCATATCGCAGATGATATGGAGGAGGATGCCGAGGACGAAGACGTGGTCAGTGATGGCACTGGTGGCGATATGGTCGAGGGGGGCGAGGCTGATGCTGATACACCGGAAGGCTCAGTGAGTGGAAATGAGAGTAATGATGACTCTGCAACGGCGGTTTCAGATGCCGGAAATGGGCAGGCGGAGCTCTTCATGACGGTGTTCCCCGGAGTGGAGATGACTAAGGAGCTTGCAGGTCTGTTCACCGAGGTGTATGTGACAAAAGTCACGATATATGACAGTAAAAATATCCTGCAGGTTGACATAAGATCGAGACATATAATAAGCAGACCGAATATAGAAAAGGCGGAGGAGTGTATCCGTAAGTTTGTATTTGGCAATAAAAGGTATACGGTCCAGATACGGGAACACTATACACTTTCTACACAGTACAATCTCGAAGCAATAGTCAAAGCATATCAGGACAGCATACTCTACGATATAAGATCATTCAGCAATGTGGGCTACAGGCTTATATCCAGATCGATAGGAGAACTGTACTGTGACGGAGACGCGATAACCATAGCTATAGAGGACAGTAAGATAGCGCATATACACGCTGAGAAAATAAAGGCGTATATGGAGAAGATGTTCCAGGAGAGATTTGACCTGAATGTCAATGTTGCATTTGAGTACAGTGAGGCGGACAAGGAGAAGCTGAGGAGAGCCAGTGCACTTGTTGAGCAGCAGAAGATAGATGCCATATTGAACAACCTCAGGGATCATGGCGACATCATCGTGGATGGAAAGGCCGTGGACAAGGATAAGCTCGGAGTGTCGAAGAAGGAAGATAAGAAGAGCGAGGGACACAAGCCTGATGAGAAGAAGGCTGCTCCTGCATCCTCCGGCGGCGATTCAGGCCAGAAAAATGGCGGTGAAAAGGAGAAGTTCGGAAGAAGGCGAAGATATTCAGATGATCCAGAGGTGTTCATAGGAAGAGATGTGGAGGGCAAGCTGCTTGAGATATCCAGCATCAACGATGGTATCGGAGAGGTCGTCATCCACGGACAGATCATGAGCACTGAGGAGAGAGAGCTCCGAAATGGCAAGATCATACTGACGGGATATATAACAGATTTCACAGACACCATAGGCTTCAAGATGTTCTGCAGTCCTGAGGATATGGAGGTCTACCGCGAGGAGATACAGAAGGGTAAGTTCTATAGGATGAAGGGCCTTGCCGAGTTCGACTCGTATGCCAAGGAGGTTATGATATGCCGAGTGCTCGGTATGAAGCACATTCAGGACTTCCGTGTACCTCGTATGGATACATATCCTGAGAAGCGTGTCGAGCTTCACATGCATACCAAGATGAGCGAGATGGACAGCGTGGTCGATATAGAGACCATCGTGAAGCGTGCCAGCGACTGGGGACACCCTGCCATAGCGATCACGGATCACGGTGTTGTTCAGGCTTTCCCTATAGCAAACCATACAAAGGGACTCAGAAAAGATTTCAAGATCATATATGGTGTCGAGGGTTACTTTGTCGATGACCTGAAGGATCTGGTCAAGAACTCAAGGAATCAGAGCCTTGATTCGGAATACGTGGTATTTGATATAGAGACAACGGGACTTTCCAAGAAGCACAACAAGATCATAGAGATCGGTGCGGTCAAGGTGAAGGACGGAGAGGTCGTAGATACATTCTCGGAATTTATAAATCCGGGTGTGCCTATCCCATACCAGATAGAACAGCTTACATCCATCAATGATGATATGGTAAAGGATGCGCCGATGTTCGATGTGATCGTGCCGAGATTTGTGGAGTTCTGCGGTGACGATATCGTGGTTGCCCACAATGCGTCATTTGATACGGGATTTGTGAGAATGAATGCGGAGGAGCTTGGACTTAAGTTCGACAACACGGTTCTGGATACCATGACGCTCAGCCATATACTGCTGCCGGAGCTCGGAAAATTTACTCTGGACAGAGTGTGTAAGGAACTCAAAGTCGTGAATGCGCATCACCACAGAGCCATAGACGATGCGGAGGCCACGGCGAAAGTATTCTTCAAGCTGCTCGACATGCTGAAGGAGAGAGATGTTAAGACCATGGATGATCTAAATGTCCTTGGAAGCACCTCACCTGATGCGATCAAGAAGGATAAGACATATCACGGAATCATCCTGGCAAAGAACGAGATAGGAAGAGTCAATTTGTACAGGCTCATATCTGAGTCTCATCTGACATATTTTGCGCGAAGGCCGCGTATGCCGATGAGTCTCATCAACAAATACAGAGAGGGTCTGATAATAGGCTCTGCCTGTGAGGCGGGAGAGCTGTTCCGTGCCATAGTTGATGATGCGTCGGATGAGGAGATAGTGAGACTGGTCAACTGGTTTGACTACCTTGAGATACAGCCGCTTGGCAACAATGAATTCATGACGAGGGATACAAGGAATCCAAAGACCATGGACGATCTGATCGGATACAACAAGAGGATCGTGGAGCTCGGAGAGATGTTCAACAAGCCAGTGGTCGCAACCTGTGATGTGCATTTCCTTGATCCTGAGGATTATATATACAGGGCGATCATCATGAAGAGCAAGGGCTTTGACGATGCTGATATGCAGCCACCGCTGTATTTCCGTACCACGGAGGAGATGCTGGCAGAGTTCCAGTATCTTGGAAGTGACAAGGCCAAGGAGGTCGTCATCACAAACACGAATATGATAGCGGACATGATAGAGAGGATAGAGCCGGTCAGACCGGACAAGGCGCCTCCTATCATCGAGAATTCGGATCAGACACTTACGGATATATGTTATACCAAGGCACATGAGATATATGGCCCAGACCTGCCACCTCAGGTTCAGGAGAGACTTGACAGGGAGCTGCACTCCATCATTTCAAATGGATTTGCGGTTATGTACATCATCGCACAGAAGCTTGTGTGGGATTCCAATGACCACGGATATCTGGTTGGTTCCCGAGGTTCGGTTGGATCTTCATTTGTCGCAACAATGGCCGGTATCACGGAGGTAAATCCGCTGTCGGCTCACTATATCTGTCCGAAATGCCACTTTGTGGATTTTGATTCAGAGCTTGTAAAGTCGTATTCGGGAATGAGCGGATGTGATATGCCGGACAGAGACTGTCCGAATTGTGGAACACCGCTTATAAAGGAAGGACACGATATACCATTCGAGACATTCCTTGGATTCAACGGAGACAAGGAGCCTGATATCGATCTGAACTTCTCGGGTGAGTATCAGTCGAAGGCACATGCATACACCGAGGTACTCTTCGGCAAGGGCAAGGCATTCAAGGCGGGAACCGTAGGTGGTGTTGCGGAAAAGACAGCATTTGGTTATGTGTATAATTACTTCAAGGATCACTCCAAAGAGGAGCTTATGGCGGAGGCCAAGGCATCCGGAATGGATGAGAAATCCGCGAAGAAGTACGCTGAGGAGAATGCAACAGTCACAAAGAGAAGGTGTGAGATGGAGCGTCTGGCCCTGGGATGTACCGGTGTCAGGAGAACCACGGGGCAGCATCCGGGTGGTATGATAGTTCTTCCGAGACATGAGGAGATATATTCATTTACACCTATACAGCACCCGGCAAATGATGTGACGTCGGATATTATCACATCGCACTTTGAGTACCATTCAATCGATCATAACCTGCTGAAGCTTGATATTCTCGGCCATGATGATCCTACCATGATAAGACGTCTGGAGGATCTGACGGGACTTGACGCCACGAAGATAAGGCTTGATGACAAGGATGTCATGGAACTGTTCCACAGCACAAAGTCGCTGGGGATCACTCCGGAGGACATCAACGGAATACCGCTTGGAAGTCTGGGTGTGCCGGAGTTCGGAACGGACTTTGCTATGCAGATGCTTATAGATGCCAAGCCGACATGTTTCTCAGATCTTGTGCGAATAGCGGGTCTGGCGCATGGAACCGATGTATGGCTGGGCAATGCGCAGGAGCTCATCAAGTCGGGCAAGTGTACCATATCGACAGCCATTTGTTGTCGTGACGATATTATGGTTTATCTGATACACATGGGACTTGATGCCGGACTTGCCTTCAACATCATGGAGAAGGTTCGTAAGGGAATAGTTGCCAAGGGCAAATGTGACAAATGGGATGACTGGAAGGCGGAGATGGCTGCCCACGGAGTACCGGACTGGTACGTATGGTCATGCCAGAAGATTAAGTACATGTTCCCAAAGGCCCATGCGGCGGCTTATGTCATGATGGCGTGGAGAATTGCCTGGTTCAAGGTCAATTATCCGCTTGAATACTATACAGCATTCTTCAGTATCAGAGCTGATGATTTCAGCTACGAGATGATGTGCTTTGGCAAGGAGAGAGTTCTCTTCCATATCAATGAGATAAGCAAGGTGGACAAGAACAAGAGATCAGCCAAGGACGAGGGCAAGCTCAAGGATCTGAAGATAGTTCTCGAGATGTACGCAAGAGGCTACGACTTTGTTCCAATAGATATATATAAGGCAAAGGCTGACAGGTTCCAGATAATAGACGGCAAGATCATGCCATCCTTCGCATCCATAGAAGGAATGGGAGAGAAGGCTGCACAGCAGCTCTACGATGCCGCCCAGAAAGGACCGTTCCTCTCCAAAGAGGAGATAAATGAGCGTGCCAAGATTGGCAAGGGAACCATCGAGAAGATGAGTGAGCTGGGCATCCTGGACGGAATGCCGGAGACAAATCAGCTTTCGCTGTTTGACTTTATGTAGGCTGGCGGAACAAATTAAGTCAATAATCTGAAAAAAGTTTGCAATTTTATAAAAAAAGTGCTTGCATTCTGCTTTCGTTTCTGTTATATTAAACAGGTCGCAAGCGAAGCGGCAGGATACAAGCACTTATGGTTCGTTGGTCAAGCGGCTAAGACGTCGCCCTCTCACGGCGAAAACAGGGGTTCGATTCCCCTACGAACTGCTAGAATCGAAAGATTCAATAATTAAATAACAAGACTTATGGTTCGTTGGTCAAGCGGCTAAGACGTCGCCCTCTCACGGCGAAAACAGGGGTTCGATTCCCCTACGAACTGCTAAAAGCTGAAATCATTAAGATTTCAGCTTTTTTGTGTTTTCATGCCATAGTGTGTGAAGCGGTGCTACACATTCTCCGCAATCTTCGTAACTCCCACATATATCTGTGAAATTTTATACCACGTTTTATAGTCGGTGACTCCGGTAACCGGAAGATTGAATATCTGCTGGAACTTTCTCACAGCATCAGCGGTTTCCTGACCATATACGCCGTCGACGGTTACGGTACCGATGGCGGGATAGTTGAGTGCGATCCTGGCGAGCTGCCTCTGGAGCTGGGAGACCTTGTCGCCGCTTGAGCCGATGGTCAGCTCGTAGCCCGGATATGATGAAGGTATACCGGATATGGTCTCCGAGGTGTTGATGTATATTGTATCCCCGTAATAGTATCTGAGAATCTGGATGGCGGTGAGACCGTCGTCTGCCAGGGATTTTGACCCCCACTGGGTCATCCAGCCCGGACAGGATACACGTTTGCCATCGCAATATTGGGTGAATAGTGGCTGTGTAACGTTGGGCTTTGAGAGATAGTTGGCGAACATCTCATCGACGATCTGGGAGACATTTTCAAATATGGTTGCATTGTAGACCCACTTCTGGTCGAACGCGGTATTGCTCGTGATAGTAAAGTCGTATCCTTTTCCCCTGTACCACTCGGTATAGACCCTATTAAGGGTAAATGACTGTATCGCCAGTACATTTGCACGGATGGCTGCATCAGGCCAGGTGGAATATATCTCGTTGCAGGCAACATTCTTTATGTAATCCTTATATGGAACATAGTAGTCCCTGGCGGTGGAGTCCGCCGGGGCGCCGTCATGGACAACTATGGTCTCAGGTACAACGACGCGGCTCAACACTATGCCGCCTGATGGATTCACCGGTTTTATCATGTCCTCGGCGATCTTGGGTGGATACTGCTCCCAGAGGGTGTGGGCGTCGAGAACGGTAGGGTTCGTATCGCTTCCATCGGATGGCGTCAGCTCTATGTTCTGGATCCCGTTCTCACCGGAGAATATCTGAACCCCGGAGATGAAGCGCTCGTTGTATCCGGGAGCGTTCACAAGCACGTTGTATTCCGAGTATGGCTGGTTGTCGCCAGGCTCCAGACTGTAGGCGACATCGGGGGCGGGAAGCTCTTCGTCGATGACGATACCATTTTCATCGGTGACAAATTCCTCTGAGGTGGAATCGGGTATTCCCGTAGGGCTTATGTATACGGAAGCACCCTCGACGGGAAAGAAATTGTTGTTCGTTATCTGAATTTTTAGTGAACCAACGTTATTTGTAATTGCCATTTCTTAATTCCTCATTTATAATTTGCTGTGAAAGTTTTTTAAGCAGCTTTCACAGTAAGTATATGACTAGATTTATAGAATATTCGGAGGAGATAAGATATGGCATACTTTCCAATGTACATCGATCTTGAGGGCAAGAAAGTAATAGTTGTAGGTGGAGGTAAGGCAGCACTTAGAAAGATCAATTCGCTGCTGTATTTCGGAGCGAAGATAGCGGTCATTGCGCCGAAGGTGTGCGATGATATAAAAGCGATAAAGGGAATAAATGTACATGAGAGCAACGTGGCACTTGACATACTGCAGAATGCAGACATTGTTGTGGCGGCAACCAGGCGCCCGGAGATCAATGCCAAGATAGGTACATATTGTAATGACAGGGGCATCATGGTAAATGTGGCTGATAACAAGGAGCTCAGCAGCTTCCTGTTTCCAGGCGTTATCGTCCGCGGAGATCTTGTGGTGGGAGTCACAACAGGCGGCAACAGCCAGGCGGTATCCAAGCAGATCAGGAATATGATAGACAGGATGCTTCCAGAGGAGTACGAGACGCTCACAAGAAAGATGGGAGCGTACACAGAGCTTGCAAATGTCAACATCAAGAGCACGGCACTTAGGGAGGAAGCACTGGATGAACTCGTCAAGGTTGCACTGTCCAACAAATGCGTTCTTGACGACAAGAAGGCGAACAAGGTGCTTGACAAATATTACCGTGAGGACGCAGCCAGAAGAAACGCATAAATATTTGTTAATATTTGTACTTGAATTATTTGATAATTATGATACAATAAGTGAGATTGTTATAGATTACAGCATGAGAGTGGGCCTTGGCCCACTCTCAATTGTTGTGGGGATAATATTTTACAGAAAGGTGGTCGTATTTACGAAGAGAGCGGATATTGAAGCAAAGACGGAGGCACTTGTGATGCCGATCATTGAGGCGAACAATCTGGAGCTTGTTGATGTGGAGTACGTCAAGGAAGGCAGTGATTATTACCTCAGAGTGTATGCGGACAAGGAAGGTGGCATCACGATCGGTGATTGCGAGATAGTGAACAGAGCACTTGGAGACCTGCTTGACCAGGATGATTATATAGGAGATGCCTATATACTGGAGGTCAGCTCACCGGGGCTTACGAGACCACTGAAGAAAGAGAAGGATTTCAAGAGAAGCATAGGTAAGGTCGTGGAGATCAAGACATTTGCCAAGGTGAATGGTGCAAAGGAATTCGAGGGTGTGCTCAAGGCATATGATGAGAATACAGTCACCATTGAGCTTGAGGATGAGACAGAGATAACGATAACGAGAAAAGATATTTCCATGATACGATTAGCATTTATATATTAGGAGGATAAAAAGGTGTCAGAGATCATTGAAGCATTGAATCAGCTTGAGAAGGAGAGAAACATTAGCAAGGATGTTCTGCTTGAGGCTATAGAGAGATCACTCAAGACAGCCTGCAAGAAGGATTTCAATACAGACGAGAACATTACAGTTTCACTGGACAGAGAGACTGGTGAGTGCCATGTATATGCAGCCAAAGAGGTTGTTGAGGAAGTTGAGAATCCTGCATGCCAGATAACACTGGAGCAGGCCAAGATGATAAGCAGCAAGTACGAGATAGGTGATACAGTAAATATAGAGATCACAACTAAGAACTTTGGAAGAATAGCAGCCCAGCGTGCGAGAAATGTCATCGTTCAGGCTATCAATGAGAATGAGAGAGCAGCTATATACGATCACTTCCATATGAAGGAGAAGGATATCGTAACAGGAATCGTTCAGAGACAGGTTGGAGACAGCGTGAATGTGAGCCTTGATGACAAGACAGAGGCACTCTTAAAGCCGTCAGAGATGATCGAGGGAGAGAGCTACGAGAGAGGCGACAGAATAAAGCTTTATATCACAGAGGTCAAGAAGACAAACAGAGGACCAAGGATCACTGTATCAAGAACTCATCCAGAGCTCGTCAAGAGACTTTTTGAGAAGGAAGTAACAGAGATCGCAGACGGAACAGTTGAGATCAAGAGCTTCTGCAGAGAGGCAGGATCAAGATCTAAGATCGCAGTATGGTCAAACGATGAGAACGTCGATGCAGTTGGAGCATGCGTAGGAATCAATGGTGACAGAGTAAATGCTGTCGTTGCAGATCTGAACGGTGAAAAGATCGACATCATTCCTTGGAGTGAGAACCCTGCTGAGTTTATTTACAATGCGCTCAGTCCTTCAGATGTTGAGGACGTATCAGTTGATCTTGATGAGAAGACAGCATTTGTCGTAGTACCTGATACACAGCTTTCACTTGCAATCGGTAAGAAGGGTCAGAATGCCCGCCTTGCAGCCAAGCTGACAGGATACAAGATCGATATTAAGAGCCATTCAAAGGCCGAGGAGATGGGTTACTTTGATGAGCAGCCAGAGGATGAGAACTTTGATCCTTATAACGAAGATGAATATTATGATGAAGTAAGCGAAGATAAAGATGCCGATGCTGCTTCATTTGACATAGATGAAACAGTAGACACAAACGACGAAGAGTAATCATTTGCATTGATGTAGTGGCACATGATAGAGAATAGGGAGTGATGAGATGGCAAAGAAGGTACCTCTGAGGCAATGCCTTGGATGCCGTGAGATGATGCCGAAGAGTGAGCTGATAAGGATAGTCCGAAGCAATGACGGGCAGTTCGCAGTTGATGCAACCGGCAAGCTCAACGGAAGAGGCGCTTATATATGCAAGAAATCCGAGTGCCTTAAGAAGGCGGTTGGAAGCAAAGCACTTGAGAAGGCTTTCAAGGTCAGCATACCTGCTGAGGTGTATGAACAATTAGACAAGGAGCTGCGTGACATTGAAGAATAACAAGATCTACTCGTTAATTTCTCTGTGTGCCAGAGCCAGAAGGCTGTGCAGTGGCAATTTCTCAGTAGAGAAAGCAGTTAAGAATCAGAGCGCGTACGTGGTCATTGTGGCAAAGGACGCTTCTGACAATACGAAGAAACTTTTCGACCAGAAATGTAATTATTATGGGATTCCTTATTATGAGTACGGGACAAAGGATGAGCTTGGCAAGTACAGTGGCAATGAGATGAGAACATCCATTGCGATACTTGACGAGGGATTCGGAAATCAGATCATAAAGTACATGAATGTAAATGAAAACATGGAGGTGTAACATTTGGCTAAAATCAGAGTACACGAATTATCAAAACAGTTAAACATTTCAAATAAAGATATCATAGATACACTTGGCGCAAAGGGAATAGAGATCAAGAGTCATATGTCCAATCTGGACGATTCGATGGTTGGAATAATTAAAGCTAAGTTTGGAGCAAAGACTGCGCCAAAGGCCGAGGCTCCAAAGGCTGAGACCCCAAAGCCTGCAGCACCAAAGCAGGAGGCTCCAAAGGCAGCGCCTAAGACAGAGCAGCCAAAGCCTGAGACAGCAAAGCCTGCTGCAGCGCCAAAGGCGGACGCGCAGAAGCAGAATCCTTCAAGGAATGACAATTCAGCAGCCAGACAGGGTTCTGGCAATCATGTAAGATTTGCCAGGGAGGACAGAAACGGCGGCAAGATGAATAACAACGGTAACAGAGTCAGATTTAACAACGACAGACAGGGCGGTTCAGACAGAGCCAGATTCAGCAACGACAGGAACCAGGGCGACAGAAATCAGGGTGACAGACCAAGATTCGGCAGAGATGGCCAGGGCGACAGAAATCAGAGTGACAGACCAAGAGTAGGCAGAGACGGTCAGGGCGACAGACCAAGGTTTAACAGAGATGGTGACAGAAACCAGGGTGACAGACCAAGATTTAACAGAGACGGCCAGAATGACAGACCAAGGTTTAACAGAGATGGTGATAGAAACCAGGGTGACAGACCAAGATTTAACAGGGACGGCCAGGGTGACAGACCAAGGTTTAACAGAGACGGAGACAGAAACCAGGGTGGCGGACGCTTCGGCAATGGCGATAGAAACCAGGGCGGAAGAGGCTTTAACAGAGATGGTGGCAACCGTTTCAGCAACCGTATCAATATGCCATTTGGCAAGGATGACGAGGATGACAGCCCAGCTCAGAAGAGAGCACCATTCAAGAGAGACCGCAAGGACTTCGATGCGAAGGAGATGCCGGGTAAGGATTTAAAGAGCCAGAACAGAGATAACTACAACAGAGATAAGAACAAGCCACGTAAGGGCAACAGAAGATCACCTGAGGAGGTCGAGGCTGATATCAGCAGACTTGCGAAGAATGTGAAGAACAAGCCACAGAAGAAGCAGCAGGCACCACAGGAGGATCCGGATGCAATCAGAACCATCACACTTCCTGAGGTTGTAACACTCAAGGAGCTGGCTGATGCGGTAAAGACTCCTGTAACAGCACTTATCAAGAAGCTGTTCCTCGCAGGTAAGATGGTCAATGTGAACTCAGAGCTTCCATTTGACGAGGCTTCAGAGATCGCACTTGAGTACAACTGCATAGCTGAGGAAGAGGAGAAAGTTGATGTGATCGAGGAGCTCCTTAAGGAGGATGAAGAGGACGAGAAGGATATGGTTTCAAGACCTCCTGTAGTCTGCGTTATGGGTCATGTTGATCATGGTAAGACATCACTTCTGGATGCCATCAGACAGACAAAGGTAACATCAGGTGAGGCTGGTGGAATCACACAGGCCATCGGTGCATCAGTTGTCGATGTAAATGGCCAGACTATAACATTCCTTGATACTCCTGGACATGAGGCGTTCACAGCAATGCGTATGCGTGGTGCACAGAGTACAGATATCGCTATCCTTGTTGTAGCTGCCGATGATGGAGTAATGCCACAGACTATCGAGGCTATCAACCATGCAAAGGCTGCTGGGATTGAGATCATAGTAGCGATCAACAAGATCGATAAGGAAAGTGCCAATATAGAGAGAGTTAAGCAGGAGCTTACAGAGTATGAGCTTATCCCAGAGGATTGGGGTGGTTCAACAATATTCTGTCCTGTATCTGCACATACTAAGGAAGGTATTGACAATCTCCTTGAGATGATCCTCCTCACAGCGGATGTGCTTGAACTTAAGGCAAATCCTAACAGAAAGGCAAGAGGTATCGTCATCGAGGCTGAGCTTGACAAGGGACGTGGACCTGTTGCGACAATGCTTGTACAGAAGGGAACACTCCATGTTGGAGATTACATCGCTGTCGGAGCGTCACATGGTAAGGTACGTGCCATGACCAACTCAAGAGGTGAGAGAGTTACAGAGGCTCTTCCATCAACACCTGTACAGATCCAGGGTCTCAACACAGTTCCTGATGCAGGCGAGATATTCATGGCAGTTGACAATGAGAAGGAAGCAAGAACCATATCAGAGACATATATCTCGCAGGGTAAGGAGAAGCTTCTTGCAGATACAAAGCAGAGAATGTCACTTGACGATCTGTACAGCCAGATCCAGGCCGGCAACCTCAAGGAGCTCAAGATCATCATCAAGGCAGATGTACAGGGTTCAGTTGAGGCCGTTAAGCAGAGTCTCTTAAAACTCTCAAATGACGAGGTCGTTATCAAGTGCATACATGCAGGTGTAGGTGCTATCAACGAGTCAGATATAATTCTTGCATCAGCATCAAATGCCATCGTAATCGGTTTCAATATCAGACCGGATGCGAGAGCAAAGGATATGGCTGACAGCGAGGGGGTAGATGTTCGTCTGTACAGAGTCATTTACAATGCAATAGAGGATATTGATTCAGCAATGAAGGGTATGCTTGATCCTATATATGAGGAGAAGGTCATCGGACACGCAGAGATCAGACAGACATACAAGGCTTCTGGTATCGGTGTCATTGCCGGTTCATATGTTCTCGACGGAACAATCAACAGAAACTGCAGCGTAAGGATTACCAGAGAGGGCAATCTTATATTTGAAGGAAAGCTTGCTTCACTCAAGAGATTCAAGGATGATGTCAAGGAAGTTAAGTCCGGCTTTGAGTGTGGTATGGTATTCGAGAACTTCCAGGACGTTGCAGAGGAAGATCAGATAGAGGCATACGAGATGGTAGAGGTGCCTAGAAAGTAGTAATAGATATGAGAAAAAACAGTGTAAAGAATAACAGGATCAACGGTGAGGTCCAGAGAGAACTCAGCAGGATCATCAGCCGTGAGATCAAGGATCCAAGAATATCACCTATGACTTCGGTCGTTGATGTGGTTGTCACACCTGATCTCAAGTTCTGTAAGGCATATATCAGTGTCCTGGGTGACAAGGATGCTGTTGATTCCACATTTGCAGGGTTGAACAGCGCAATGGGATATATCAGAAGAGAGCTTGCTCATTCTGTAAATCTGCGCAATACACCGGAGATAACATTTATCATGGACCAGTCCATAGAGTATGGTGTCAGTATGTCCCACAAGATAGATGAGGCTCTCGGAAAGCATGGCGATGCTGATGAGAGTACAGATGAAAACTCAGAGAGTGAAGATGAGTTTGAAGAGTAGGATATAATATGAGAATTTAAAAGGAGGTATATCATGAACGATCTTATAAGGGAGATAGAGAACGCAGACAGCATAGCCATAACAGGACATATCAATCCTGATGGTGACTGTATAGGTTCAACACTTGGAATGTATAACTATATTACAAGCAATTACCCTGACAAGAGGGTTCAGGTATATCTTCAGGAATTCCCGGATGTATTCATGTTCCTGAATGGTGCATCTACTGTAAAGCATGAGGCAGATGACGAGACCTATGATCTGTTTATGTCGCTTGACTGCGGAGATATGGACAGATTCACACCATTTGTCAGATATTATGAGACTGCGAAGAGAACTCTTTGCATAGACCACCATGTGTCTAACAAAGGCTTTGGTGATGTGTGCTATGTGGAAAGTGATGCATGCTCCGCTGCGGAGGCTATATTCAAGCTCCTGGATGAGAAAAAGATCAACCAGCAGTGCGCAGAGTGTCTGTATACCGGTATAGTCCACGACACAGGAGTGTTTAAGCACAGCAATACCACCAGAGAGTCCATGACCATAGCGGGAATCCTGATAGAGAAGGGAGCGAGACCAAGCTTTGTCATAGATGAGACATTTTACAAGAAGACGCTCACACAGAATAAGCTTCTGGGCTATGCGCTTCTCAACATGAAGCAGTTTGCAGATGGAAAGATAACCCATACACTTCTGACAAAGGAGGACTTCGACAGATTTGGTGCCAGCAAGATGGATACGGATGGAATAGTGGATCAGCTCAGACTGACATCAGGTACTGAGGTTGCTTTCTTCATGTATCAGGCTGGTGAGGATAATTACAAGATATCCCTCAGGGCAAATGATATCGTGAACGTGAGTGAGATCGCGTGCAGCCACGGCGGTGGCGGCCATGTGAAGGCTGCGGGATGCAATATGTCAGGTGATCCGGAAAAGATAGTTGCGGAGATAGTTGCGGATATAGAGAAACAGCTTGGCTGATAAATTGCAGAAAAGATGTGATCTGGAACAGGTACTGATACAGCGGACTGATGTAAAAGACTTTGGATTGGATTTGAAATAGTTATGATAGATGGATTTATCAATATATATAAGGAGCAGGGGTTCACGTCATTTGATGTGGTGGCAAAGCTCCGTGGTATATTAAAACAGAAAAAGATAGGTCATACCGGAACTCTCGATCCCATGGCGGAGGGAGTTCTTCTTGTGTGTCTGGGAAGTGCTACGAAGATGTGCGATCTGCTCACTGAGAAGAACAAGACATACACATGTTCCATGCTTCTCGGAAAGACTAGCGACACCGAAGACGTGACAGGAGTCATGACAGACGTGACAGATGTATATCCTGATGAGAAGACAGTCAGGGCTGCGGTGATGAGTTTTGTAGGCGATTACATGCAGATCCCGCCTATGTATTCAGCCATCAAGGTAAATGGTAAGAAGCTCTATGAGCTGGCGAGAGCCGGACAGGTTATAGAGAGAGAGCCGAGACTGGTCACGATACATGGTATCACCATACAGTCGGTAGAACTTCCGAGGGTGACATTCGATGTGAGCTGTTCCAAGGGAACATATATCAGAAGCCTGTGCAGGGATATAGGAGAGAAGCTTGGCTGCGGTGCGGTGATGGAGAAGCTTGTCAGAACCGAGGTGAAGGGCTTTACTATAGAAGAAAGTCTGACGCTTGATGAGGTGGAGAAGGCAAGGGATGACGGGACACTCATGCAGCATGTGCTCACAACAGACAAGCTTATGCCGGATATTCCAGAACTCCATATATCAGCAAAGGGTGAGAAACTTCTTGCAAATGGAAATAAGCTCAGTGCGGATGCATTTGCCGAGAATAAGATACACAGGGATACCTATGTCAAGGTGTTCGATGAGAATGGAAGATTTGCGGCACTGTATGAATACAGCGATGAGAAGAGGCAGTATGTGCCGTTCAAGATGTTTCCGGTGAGCAATTAAGGACAGACAGTTATGATTCATATAAAGGACACGAAGAAGGTAAAACTGAATAGCACAGAGCGCACGGCGGTTGCCCTGGGCAAGTTTGATGGTATCCATCAGGGACACATGCTGTTGATAGAGCAGGTGTTGAAGCTTCAGAGACAGGGATATATGGGCGTTGTGTTCACATTTGACATGAGGGAGAATCATGTGTTTGATGTGAGCAATATGAAGACCATATACACATCTGACGAGAAGGCACAGGTGGTATCGGATACCGGAGTTGACGTCCTGGTTGAATATCCGTTTGACGATGCATTTGCGGCTACAGAGCCGAAGGCGTTCATCAGAGATGTTTTGGTGGACATGATGCGGGCCGGATATGTCGTGGTTGGAAGCGATTACAGATTCGGCAGAGACAGAAAGGGCGATGTGGATACCCTCAGAAGCTATGCGGACGAGTATGGATATAAGGTCATAGTCATAGACAAGCTGGAACAGGATGACGAGGTGGTCAGCTCAACTGTCATCAGGAAGAATATTTCTGAGGGAGATGTGAGGTCGGTCATTCCGATGCTCGGCAGACCGTACAGTATGACAGGTGAAGTGGTGTCCGGTAAACAGCTTGGAAGGACAATAGGAATACCGACTGCGAATATGCTGCCGGAGGAGCGCAAGCTGTACCCGCCGGCTGGTGTGTATGCTTCAAGGATCAGGATAATCCGGGGGAAGCATACGGGACATGAGGATCCTTTCAGAGTCTATATGGGAATCACCAACATAGGAGACAATCCTACAGTTAACGACAAGGGAAATATCACCATAGAGACGAATATCTTTGACTTTGACAGGAACATATATGGACAGGTCATCAAGGTGGAGCTTATCGAGCAGATCCGAGGTGAGAAGAAATTTGGAAGCCTGGATGAGCTCAAGGCCCAGATGGCAAATGACATAGAAACTTCAAAAAGAATACTTGCTAAAAAAGTATTGGTAAAATAGCACAGAAAACATTGGTAATTATGCGCATAAATAATGACGGATTATTGGGTCGCATGAAGATGTTTTCTGTGCTATATTTTTAATAATAGGGTATTTTTTAGGAGGAAAAAGGAAGTACAAGGAGGAAAAGTAAAATGAGAAAGAAAGCAGCGAGCAGGATCCTGGCATATGTTCTCACCTTATGCATGATCATCGGCAGTATAACCTGGCCGGAGATCACAGCTAAGGCGGAGAGCATCACGCTGGATCTGAAACCGGACACCGGCTGGAAGACGGTGACTGCGGCAACAGATGAGTGGAGTGATTATGGAAAGGCGGAGATCAGATTTTCGCCTTCATCAGATCTGGCATCCATGAAGGCTATTGCGGATGCGGGATACAAGACGCTCAAGATCACATATGCGGTTGACACATTTACCGCTGCAAGTGGACAGAATGCGGGAGTTATGCCATTTGCATCATATGGATCTTCATGGTCGAATAATGACAAGTGGATAGATCTGTCCAAGAGCGGTCAGTTTGAGACCGTACTTGATCTGTCATCTATCAGCACAACAAGCACGGAGAAGGTGGCATTTGGAATACAGGTTGCCAATCTTCAGGAAAACAGCACGATCAAATTCAGGATCGTGTCAGCGGTTCTCTCAGGAACAAAGAGCACCTCTGGTGGTTCATCAGGGGAGTCAGGCGGTTCAGGCGACAGCGGATCAGGCAGTGCGGACCTTGATTCAATTGGAAACACAAGTTCAAGCGTAACCGCAAGTCTTGCTGATGGAGATGGAACAGCCAAGGGAGACGGCTACTACGAGACAGAGATAACGATAAATAACAAGAGCAATTCATACATAGCAGACTGGATAGCGGTGGCTGATGTGAGTGGCTCTGTAACTGCAGTTAAGGATTACAGCAGCTGGTCAGCCCTCAAGGGTGTATTCAGTGATGGAAAGCTGTACATATATCCAAACACATCCAAGAAGTCAGGTGCAGTAAATGCAGGTTCGAGCGTGAGCTATTCAAAGCTTGGCTACACAGGTACGGCAAACGGTGTGTCTATAACAGGTGTCAAGGTGTACTACAGCTCACAGTCAGGTGCATTTGACTCATTTATCGGTTCACTTTCATCATCATCTGGCGGAGCCGGGGACAATACAGGTGAGATCAATACGGATGTTGAGTACAACTATGCAAAGCTTCTTCAGGAGTCACTGTATCTTTATGATGCGAATATGTGCGGAAGTGATGTATCTGCAAAGAGTGAGTTTTCTTGGAGATCAAACTGCCATACTGAGGATGCAAAAACAACATATAATGGAAAGACTGTGGATGTCAGCGGTGGATACCATGATGCGGGAGATCATGCCAAGTTTGGTCTGCCACAGGCATATTCGGCTACAGTTCTAGGACTTGCGCACATGGAGTTTGCCGAGGCATTTGCGGATACTGCTACAGAGGCACACTATAAGAGGATCATGGACAGATTCGTTGCTTATTTTGAGAGATGCACAGTCCTTGGAAGTGATGGCTCGGTTCAGGCTTTCTGTTATCAGGTCGGTGATGGAAATGTCGATCATGGATACTGGGGAGCTCCGGAAAAGCAGTCATCAAGAAGTGGACAGGCAACATTCACATCTGATTCGGATACGTGTACAGATATCGTTTCAGAGACAGCGGCGGCACTTGCGGCATATTATATAAATTACAAGGATAAGAAAGCGCTTTCCTATGCGGAGAAGCTTTTCACATATGCGGATACTAAGGCTAAGAAGAACAGCTCGGGTCCGGCATCAGGTTTCTATAGCTCAGATTCATGGGAAGATGACTATGCCCTTGCGGCGGCTCTTCTGTACAAGGCTACAGGTAAATCGGCATATGCAACAAAATACAATAATGTATATGGTGGCAGAACAAATCCTAACTGGGCTCTTTGCTGGAACAATGTGGCTCAGGCGGCTCTGCTTTACAGTCCTAACTCATCAAAGAAGAGTGTGTTTGTAGAGAACCAGTCAGGACTTATAGCGAGCAAGACACAGTCAGGAGATAACAACTTCTGTCTGATAGATAGCTGGGGATCGGCGAGATATAACACCGCTCATCAGATGACAGGTCTCATGTATGACACGATATATGGAAAGACTGATTATTCATCATGGGCAAATGGTCAGATGAAGTACATACTTGGCAACAATGCTGGTTCAAAGTGTTTCGTTGTAGGTTACAACAAGTATTCATCAAAGTACCCTCATCACAGAGCCTCAAGCGGATATCAGGGTTCTGTAACTGGAAATGCATATACAAAGCAGGCACATGTACTAGTCGGCGCTTTGGTTGGCGGACCGGCGGGTTCGAGTACAACCTATGTAGATAGCTCAGAGGACTATAACCAGAACGAGGTTGCACTGGACTATAATGCAGGCCTTGTGGGTGCAGCAGCCGGACTTTATCTGTATGTGAAGAACAGCGGAACAGATGAGGAGAAGGCAGCACAGAAGGTAGTTCCTAAGAGCGAGGTGTCGTCAGAGCTCAGGACGATAAGCGGGGAGTCAGGTGGAGGCATGACAACAGAGGACGACACGAAGGATCCTTCAACTGGCTCAACCGGCTCAACCGGATCGACTGGCTCAACTGGATCAACAACGGGTTCAACGTCTGAGAAAGACACAGAGACTCCGTCAGAGCCCCCAGCCGTAAAGGTTACAGGAATCTCATTTGACAAGACATACATAACACTTAATGTGGGCGACAGTGATGAGATCAAGGCAACGATAACACCTGCTGATGCAAAAGATACATCCCTTGTGTGGTCAAGTTCAGACAAGGCTAAGGTATCCGTACAGAATGGCAAGATAACAGCCCTCGCAGCCGGAACGGCGACTATCACAGCTACGGCTAAGGATGGCTCGGGAATAAAGGCGGCGTGTGTTGTCAAAGTGCTCACTCCTGGAAAGCTGTCATGTAGCAGTGCTGACAAGTCATGGACAGACCTCGTATATGGCTATTCAAATGCGAATCATGCAGCTATTGAACTGTCAAACTCCGGGGAGACAACCCTTACAGATGTAAAGGCCAAGCTTAAGGATGGAACGGCATTCCAGATCGTTTCATCACCGGCAGGGCAGATTTCTGCAGGAAATAAAACAACAGTAGTTGTAAAACCGGTAAATGGACTTGGTGCCGGAAGCTACAGCGATACACTGGTTATATCATCAGCAAATGGCTCAGCGAACATAACACTCAAGGCGACAGTGGCAAAGAGAGAAAATACCGCAGTTGTCACTGTGACAAAGACATCAGTAACATCTGATGCGGTGACTGTCAGCGGCAAGGTGTCAGGTATAGTGGGTGAGATCGAGTATGCAATATCCAGTGAAAAGGATGCTGATGCATCAAAGCTTGTATGGCAGAATGGTGCTCAGTTTACCGGATTCAAGGAATTTACTACATATTATGTATATGGCAGGGTAAAAGAAACTGCAAATGTCAAGGCTGGTCAGATCAGCCAGGCACTTGAGGTGACTACACCTTTATCAGATCCTTTCGTAATTGACATCGGAAGACTGAATGACAGCAGATATGTTGGAGCATTCACAGACAGTGAGGAAAATCCAACTGTAAAGGTATCACAGTCTGGTGGAATCATATCAGTTTCATTTACCGAGAATAAGGATTACACGATCACAGGAAATGGTGAGGATGTAATTGTAGATACCGGAAATGCAAGTGGAATAACCGTGGACAATGCTACTGTAAAGAAGATCACGGTTCGTCCGGGCAATTCTGAAACATTTGTCATAAAGGTAAGCGGAGAAAATAAGATTGCTGATGGTATAACATGCGTCAGCGATAACAGTAACGCAGCGGATGTAAAGGTATCTGGAAAGGATACATCTTCCAAGATATCAGCGACAACCCCGGGTGCGTCTGCGATCAAGACAGATGGAAATCTTGAGATAGACAACATACAGATAAAGTCCGATGGTAAGGGAATCGAATCTGCGGGAACTGTGAAGATAGCAGGTGGAAGCAACAGCATAGATTCTGTATCTTCGGCAATATTGGCATCGGATGTGGAGATCACAGGAGGCTCTGTTGATGCAAAGTCATCAGGACTTGGCGATGGGGAGTCGGTAATCTCAGCAGACAATTCTATCAAACTGGTTGGTGGAAGTGTTACGGCGGATGCATCCGGATCAACCGGTGGAAATTCATTTGGCGTAAAGTCAGATGATGGAACGATCATTGTTGATGGCGATGTGTCAATAGGTGGAGATCCAATTTATTCCAAGGATCCGGTAGACAGCAAGGGCGACAGTGTAACCATGGTAAAGGTTGTGTTCACAGATGAGAATGGCAACCAGTTGTATGCGTCATCTGTAAACAAGGGATCAACTCTTGATCTGTCGAAAATAAATATCACCATGTCTGATGGTACTGATTACAAGACATCGAGGGCTGGATATGCGCTGGCATGGCAGGATGAAGCCGGAACAAGCTATAATGCTGATTCTGCATACGGCGCTGTATCAGAGGATATAACATTTAAGGCTGTATGGACATGGATAGTTGTGGATATAAGCGTTGATGCAAATATTACATTTGCGGCAACTGGAAATGCTTCGTACAAGACTACATATACAGGCGCAGCGATAAGACCGGCCGTAAAGGTTGTATCACGTGGAAGAACACTTGATGCGGGAACTGACTATATAGTTTCATATAGCAGCAATACCAATGCCGGTACAGCAAAGGTAGTTGTCAAAGGTCATGGCAGATATAAGGGCTCAAAGACTCTTACATTTGCAATAAACAAGCAGGCGATAAGTAAAGCCTCTGTGACAATCACAAAGTCGGCTGTATATACAGGCAAGGCTATAACACCAGCGGTGAAGGTGACTAGCGGTAAGCGGACACTCACAGCGGGCAAGGATTACAGAGTTGCATATTCGTCAAATAAAGACTTTGGCAAGGCAAAAGTTGTGATAATGGGAATCGGTAATTACAGTGGAACACAGACAAAGTATTTTGACATAACTGCGGCTGTTGGCAAGATCTATGCAAATGGAAATTACAAGTACAAGATCACAAATGCATCCCTGAATGGCAAGGGAACGGTAACTCTCGTATCTGTTGTCAAGAAGACCAAGACAGTTGTGGTTCCTGACACTATAAAGCTTGGTGGCAAGACATTTAAGGTCACAGCGATAGGAAAAGCGGCGTTCAAGAAGAATGTAAAGGTTACAAAGGTGACCTTGGGCAAAAACGTCAAGACTATAGGTGCCAAGGCGTTCTATGGATGTAAGAAGCTCAGGACAGTAGTGATAAAGAATACACAGATGACAGGAAAAACAGTTGGATCTGGTGCATTTACAGGGACATACGCCAAGATGACCGTCAAGGTTCCGTCGAAGAAGCTTAAGAGCTATAAGACAATCCTTCTGAAAAGAGGAGTGTCAAAGAAAGCAGTCATAAAGAAATAAAGGCTCAATAAAATAAAGAATAATTGGAGATCCGGGGTGGTTCATATGATCCCGGATCTTTTTTGTGCGTATGGGGGTGACCGAAGTTCGATTTGACATGGGTAAAAATATGTGTATAATATCGTTAGTGTTCTAATAATTAGAATTATAACTATCTGGAGAGGAGAATCCATATGGACGAACATACAAAATCCATACATTATCTGCTGATGGCGGATCATTTCATGGTGCAGAAGGCATTGCTGAGTCAGATAAAGGATACAGAGCTCACCATGGGACAGCCCAAGGTGCTGGACTATCTGAAGGATCATGATGGGGCGTGTCAGAAGGATATCGCGGCGGGATGTCATATAGAGCCGGCATCGATAACCGCTGTGTTGAGTGGCATGGAGAATAAAGGATATATACAGAGAAGTACAAAGTCAGGGGACAGAAGATCCCTGTACGTGTATTTGACAGATAAGGGCAGAGAGTATGTGGAGATGCTCAATAAGAAGTTTGACTTAGTTGAATCTGTGGCGCTGAGGGGATTTACAACGGAAGAGACGGAAGAATTGCAGTCACTTCTTGTAAGGGTGTACGATAATATGAAGGGCAGCGAAAAAGACAACAGAAAAGAGGAACGTAAGAGATGAAGAACATGAAGGTAAGAATTCCAATGTATTTCGTTGGATTGTTTATTATGACTATAGGAATTGCACTGTCGGTAAAATCCAATCTCGGTGTGTCGCCGGTGAGTTCCATACCATATACCATGACCTGTGTATGGGGAATAGAGATGGGAAAGGCTACGATCATATTCCATGCGGCACTTGTGCTTATACAGATCCTATTACTCAGGAAGCGGTTCAAGCCGATCAATCTGCTTCAGGTGGTCGTGGGAATCGTGTTCGGATATTTTACAACATTCTGCAATTACCTGGCTACATTTCTGCCGAGCACTGATAATATAGCGATGAGAATTGTGCTTATGCTTGTGAGTACTGTATTCATAGCGGTTGGAATCTTTTTCTATCTGCCGGCCAATCTTATTCCGCTTGCCGGAGAGGGTGTCATGCAGGCTGTATCAGAGGTCACACACATTGAATTTTCAAAGGTAAAGATCGGATTTGACTGTTCTATGGTGGCTGTGTCGGTCGTAACATGTCTGATCTGCATACATAGTCTTGGAAGTGTGGGAGCCGGTACGGTTATTGCCGCATTCCTTGTTGGATTCAATCTGGGTAAGTTAAATAAGGTATTTGGCGGAAAACGAGACAAACTTCTTGGAAAGCACACATACACTGAGAAGGAAGTTCTCAGGGAGAGAATTGACGGAACGAAGTAGCAAGAGATGTGTATGTTCCAGGGGACAAGGTGTTCCATATCTGATATTTTCCCTTCATAAATGGCTAGCCTGGTGAGTTTTATTTGTTTGCTTTTGATATTACGTGGTGTATAATTTATAGCATACAAATTTTGGTTTGTTGTACGTGTAAAGGAGAATGCAAATGATAACAGGGGATTTGAAGAATAAAATAGACAGTTTATGGGACATATTTGCCGCAGGCGGACTCGTCAATCCACTTGAGGTTATAGAGCAGATAACATATCTTATGTTTATCCATGATCTTGATGATGTGGACAACAAAAAGGCTAAGGAATGTGAGATGCTAGGGCTTCCATTTAGCAGTATATTTGCTGATGAGGTGAAGATAGGAGACAGAAACATTGATGGAAAGCAGCTCAAATGGTCTGCATTCAGGGATTTCCCTGCTGAGAAAATGTACAGTGTCATGCAGGAATGGGTATTCCCATTCATAAAAAATCTGCATAGTGACAAGAACAGCGCATATTCAAAATATATGGATGATGCCATATTCAAGCTTCCGACACCGATTCTTCTTTCAAAGGTTGTTGACTCGCTGGATGAGATATATAAATTGATGAATGAAATCCAGTCAGTTGACGTGAGAGGCGATGTATATGAATATTTGCTTTCAAAGATAGCACAGTCTGGAAGAAACGGTCAGTTCAGGACACCAAGACACATCATCCGTATGATGGTTGAGATGATGGATCCGGCAGCGGACGAGATGATATGTGATCCTGCGTGTGGAACATCCGGTTTCCTTGTTGCGTCAGGGGAGTACCTCAGAGAAAAGAAGAAAGAAGACATCTTTTATAACAAAGCAAATAGAGATCACTATATGAATCATATGTTCTATGGATATGATATGGATAGAACGATGCTTCGTATAGGTGCCATGAATATGATGACACATGGTATAGACAATCCATGTATTGAATATAGAGACAGTTTGTCAGATCAGAATAGTGATAAGAATAAATATACACTTGTTCTTGCAAATCCGCCATTCAAGGGAAGTCTCGATGCCGAATCGGTTTCAGCAGATCTTCTCAAGATGTGCAAGACAAGGAAGACAGAATTGCTGTTCCTGACATTGTTCATACGAATATTGCAGGTAGGCGGCAGATGTGCATGTATAGTTCCGGATGGAGTTTTATTTGGCTCGTCTGCAGCACATAAGGCAATCCGTAAAGAAATAGTGGAAAATCAGAAACTTCAGGCGGTCATATCCATGCCATCGGGAGTGTTTAAGCCATATGCGGGAGTGTCAACTGCGATACTGATATTCACAAAGACAGATCACGGCGGAACAGATAAAGTTTGGTTCTATGATATGACGGCAGACGGATACAGTCTGGATGATAAGAGAACACCGATAAATGATAACGATATACCTGACATAATAGAGAGATTTGCACATCTTGACAAAGAAAATGACAGAAAGCGAACGGACAAGTCATTCTTTGTGTCAAAGGAAGAGATAGTGGACAATGCTTACGACCTCAGCATCAATAAGTACAAGGAAGTGGAGTATACACCGGTAGAGTATCCACCTACATCTGAGATAATGGCAAATATAAGAGATCTGGAGAGACAGATAAGTCAGGAAATGGATGAACTTGAGAAATTACTGGCTGATGATAACCAGTAATTGATTGAAAATATTAGGAAAGGGGAAAACAAACTCGACTTTAGCAAATTCGTATTTGTATGAGTAAATGACAATCGAATATATGTTTGACATGAAAGCGGTTGGATGCTAATATATTATTAAAAGGTGCTACCGATAGACGGTTAGCCCTGATATTACGCTTACAAAAAAGTAACCGCCAAGTTTTGTCAGGACAGGGCGGTTACTTTTTTGTCTTATTTCTTATCATTGCTCTTAGAGCCAACGGCATAACCAAGAGCAAAGCATGTAATGCATAAGCTGATGATGGCTATAAAAAGTTCCGTTGTAAGCATAAGCACAAACCTCCGTATAGATTTCCACAAGTGGATTTATCTATGTTAACACAGGCTATAAACTCCTGTGGCGAAGGCTAACCGCCTACCGAATAGGGTAGCACCAAATATACTATAACAAACATATGTTCGGCATACAACATAAAAATAAATGGCGAGCTTGTGGAATAGTGTAGATGAAATTGAAATTAGAAGATGTATGTGAAAGAGGTTCTTCTAGTTTAAAACAATCAGATATTTTGGGGATGACAGGTGATTATCCAATTTATGGGGCCTCGGGTTATATAGGAAATGTGGATTTTTATCATCAGGAAAAACCATATGTTGCTATTGTTAAAGATGGGGCAGGAATTGGAAGAACTACGTTTCATACGGCTAAATCGTCTGTTATTGGAACAATGCAATATCTTTTGCCAAAAGATAATGTGTTGCCAAAATATCTATATTATGTTGTAGGGCATATGCATTTGGAAAAGTATTTTTCTGGTGCGACAATACCTCATATTTACTTTAAAGATTATAAAAGTGAAGAGTTTAATTATGATTCACTCGATAAGCAAAAAAATATCGTGGAAATCTTAGGACGATGTGAAAAAGTAATTAGTGCAAGAAAAAGGGAGTTAGAGTTATTAGATAGCCTTATCAAAGCCCGATTTGTAGAGATGTTTGAAAACGAAATAGAATATAATAAAGTTAAATTGGAAGAAATTGCAGATATTGTTTCAGGAATAACTAAAGGAAGAAAAACAAAATGTGGGGAATTGCGAGAAGTGCCATATATGGCTGTTTCAAACGTAAAAGACGGATATATAGATTGGACAACTGTTAAAACAATATTAGCAACAGAAGATGAAATAATTCAGTATAAATTATTGCCAGATGATGTCTTAATGACTGAGGGGGGAGATCCAGATAAATTAGGAAGAGGAGCTATTATATCTTTGCCACCGAAAGATTGTATCCATCAGAATCATATATTTAGAGTACGATTAGATGAAACGCAAATATTGCCACGATATTTTGCTGCATATTTACAGAGTTCACAAGCAAAGACCTATTTTTTAAGAGCAGCAAAACAAACGACAGGTATAGCAAGTATAAATATGAGTCAATTAAGGGGATTGCCTACAATTGTACCACCTATAGAACTTCAATTAAAATACTCATTATTTAGTGAGCAAGTCGACAAATCAAAATTGCTCTCTCTCATCAAACTACTGGAACAACTGATTACTTACCTATATAATGTGTTTATAATATACCGACAAGACAAAGGGGAGGAGGTAGAAAAATATGAATAATTTCGACTTCTTAAGGGATGAACCAAGATTTGCCGCATTTGCTGGGGTTGCAATATCGGCTGAGAGAATAATTCTTATAGATCCTGATGTGTGTATACTCAATTGCCGCAGGGCTATGGAGTTTGCAATAAAATGGATTTATTCAGTTGAGACTTCACTTGAAACGCCGTATCAGGATAATCTTCACAGTTTATTGAATTCAGAGGACTTCAGAGATTATGTGGGAAATGACCTGTGGAGACGATTGGATTATATACGAAGAAAAGGCAACAGTGTGGCTCACAATAACAGGCGTCAGGGATTTGACGAGGCTATGCTTTGCCTGGAGAATCTGCATATATTTATGGACTTTATTTCATGTTGTTATGTACGGGGATATGAGCAGAGAGAATTTGATAGAAATGCCATATTGAACAGACGTGAAAATGCCAAGAAATTCAGGGAGAATGCTGAGAATGCAAAGAGCCAGCTCAAAGAACAGGAAGAGTTGATTCGCCAGAATCAGGAAGAGATTGAAAGACAGAAGATAGATCTAAAGACATTGGCTGAGGAAAATGCAGATCTCAAGGAGAAGTTATCTGCACGCAGTCAGGTACAGAGGCAGCGTTATAAGCAGCATCCGCTTGATATATCTGAGTTCGAGACAAGGAAACTCTATATAGATGCTATGCTTGAGGACGCAGGATGGGTACAGGGATCAGACTGGATCGATGAAGTTGATGTTGATGGTGTTCCTAGCAGGTCAGGAAATGGACGGGTGGACTATGTGCTTTACGATGATACACAGATACCACTTGCTATTATAGAGGCAAAGAAGACATGTGTCGGAGTTGAGGCAGGCAGATATCAGGCGAAGGAGTATGCAGACAGCATTGAGAGAAAGTATGGCAGAAGACCTGTTATCTTCCTTACAAATGGGTTTGAGACGCATATTATTGATGGACAGTATCCGGAGAGAAAGTGTTCGTGCATTTACTCCAAAAGGGATCTGGAAAAGTGGTTTAATCTGAGGTCTATGAGGACAAGTCTCAGAAACGTAACGGTAGATAAGACAATTGCCGGACGTTATTACCAGGAGGCAGCGATAAAAGCAGTGTGCGATGCATTTGACCAGAAGAACAGAAGAAAAGCATTGCTTGTCATGGCTACAGGTTCTGGTAAGACACGAACAGTAATCGCACTTTGCAAGATACTGATAAATGCCGGATGGGTGAAGAATATTCTGTTTCTGGCAGATAGAAATTCGCTTGTTACGCAGGCTAAGCGTAATTTTGTGAATATGCTGCAGGATTTATCCTGTACGAATCTGGTGGAGGAGAAGAATAATTATAATGCAAGGTGTGTATTTTCCACATACCAGACCATGATCGGATGCGTTGACAGTGCAAGTGACAAGGGTGGAAGAATATTTACCTGCGGACATTTTGATCTGATCATATGTGATGAGGCGCACAGGTCAATATATAACAAGTATAAAGATATATTCACTTATTTTGATGCACCGCTTGTGGGACTTACGGCGACACCGAAGGATGAAGTGGACAAGAATACTTATGATATATTTGAACTTGCAAATGGAGTTCCTACATATGGCTATGATCTTGCACAGGCTGTTGAGGATGAATATCTTGTTGATTATATGACAATTGAGAGCAAGGTAAAGTTCCTTGATGAGGGAATTGTATATGAAGAACTTTCGGACGCAGATAAGGAAGAGTATGAGAAAACATTTGTGACAGAGTCTGGGGATGTACCGGATAAGATAGAGTCCGCTGCGCTTAATTCCTGGTTATTCAACAAGGATACAATAAGAAAAGTCTTACGTGTATTTATGGATAATGGAATCAAGATAGATTACGGGCAGAAGATAGGAAAAACAATAATATTTGCAAAGAATCATACTCACGCAGAGAAGATATTTGAAGTATTCAATGAGGAATATCCGCATCTTGTTGGGTACGCGGAAGTTATAGATAATCAGACAAAATTTGCGCAGAAAGCAATAGATGACTTTTCTGATCCTAACAAATTGCCACAGATAGCCATATCAGTTGATATGCTTGATACAGGAATAGATGTTCCAGAGATACTCAATCTGGTATTTTTCAAGAAGGTAATGAGTAAGGCAAAATTCTGGCAGATGATAGGAAGGGGAACCAGACTTTGCGAAGGACTGCTGGACGGTAAAGATAAAGAGTTGTTCTATATATTTGATTTCTGTAGTAACTTTGAGTTCTTCAGGGTAAAGAAAAAGGGCAAAGAGGCTGTAAATGTGATGCCTATACAGGGTGCGATATTCCAGAGAAGATTTGAGATAGCGTATAAGCTGCAGTCACTTACTGATAGGGACGGCAGGGTGAATTTCTTCTTGGAAAAACTGATATCTGACATGAGCAGTGAAGTGCAGAGATTGTCGAGGGATAACAGGGATAATTTTATAGTAAAGCAGCATCTGAGATATCTGGACAAATACTCGGATGAAGTTAACTACCAGAAAATAACGTTCCCTGATGTCAATATCGTAAAGGAAGAGGTATCGCCTTATATCATGGCAGATGGTGATGAGCCGAGTGCTTTGAGATTTGATGCGCTTATATATGGCTTGGAGCTTGCACATGTGGCGGGAAAGAATGACGAGAGAGCAAAGAGAGATCTTATAAAAAGGGCTAATGCACTTTCAAGACTTATAGGAAAACATATTGATGAGATTGATTGCAGAAAAGAAATCATAGATAAAGTATTGTCGGATAGCTATGTAGATGGTGCTGGAATTATAGAGTTCGAAGAGATAAGGACAGGACTTAGGGATATCATGAGCTTTATAAAAAGCACAGTACAAACATACGACACTAACTTTGATGATGATATCCTATCTACTGACTGGCATGAATCAGAACTTGAGAACGATGATCTGAAGAATTATAAAGCAAAGGCTGAATTCTATATAAAACAGCATCAGGATAATATTGTAATTGCAAAACTCAAGACAAATAAGCCACTTACTACTGGGGATGTGAAGGCACTTGAGGATATCCTTTGGAATGAGATTGGAACGAGAAAGGATTATGAGGGTGAGATCGGTGACAAGCCTCTTGGTGAATTTGTCCGTGAGATAGTAGGGCTTGATATGAACGCTGCAAAGGAGGCGTTTAGTGAATATCTGAATGAAACAAATTATGACAGCAGGCAGATATACTTTGTCAATCAGATAGTTGAGTATGTGGTGCACAATGGAATGATAAAGGATATGTCAGTGCTGATGGAGTCGCCATTTACAGACAGGGGAAGTATAACGGATATATTTAACGCGTCTGTATGGATGGGCATAAAGAAAGTAATAGATCAGATAAATGCAAATGCTAATGTGGCTTAACAGACGCTATTATTCAATATGTGCAATTTTGCACAAGTTGAACATTTATTTCAGTATGTGCAATTTCTGCACAATGTGAATATACATATAACAAGATTTCGGGGGAATCACATGACTTTATACATGAACATAAAACAGCTTGGCAAGCGGAAAAACACAGTGCACAAGGTCCCATTTGAATATGACACAGCACCGAGCACGCTGCGGGAACTCATAACAGAGACAGTAAAGATCTGCGTGGCACAGTACATATCCCACATGGATCGCGGCGATGCAGTGCTGACAGATGAACAGATCGATGATATGGGAAGAATAGGAAAGATAGCGTTCGGGATCGTCTATGGGGAGAAGAAACCGGATGTGGATGAAGCAGTGAAGACAGCCATTCAAGGATTTGAGGATGGACTGTTCAGAGTGTTCCGCGGTATGGATGAATTAACGGAGCTGGACAGGGAAGAGAAGTTTAACGAAGGGGATGAGATCACATTTATCCGCCTCACAATGTTGGCGGGCAGAATGTGGTAGAACATAAAGAAAGGGGTTACAATGGCGGTGGACAAGAAGACAAGGTTTGAGCTTGAGGAGCAGAAGAAGATCGCAGATGAAGTGAGAGAGGCATTTGACGAGAATTCCACGAAGCTCAGAAAGAGCTACAGTGCGGATGCGCAGAAGCTTCTTAAGGAGATGGATAATTACTATGGAGATGTAAAAGAGTCAACGATCGGCAAGAGACTTGAGACATTTCTTGAGAATGAAAAGAATGTTCCTTCGGAATTCTTCAGGAACGAGCTGAAGCATTTGCCGGGGTGGGTGCCAGATCATCTGATGGAAGATTTCTACACTTCTATAGACAGCATAATCAAGTGGCAGACAAGCCAGTATTATTACAGAAGAACCATGCGTACGAAGAGGTATGGGGCATTTCTTGACAGATATTTCAGGATCATGAATGAATATCACTCCATGGGGATATACGGATGCGACATAGTATCTCTCTACAAGGAGAAATTACCGCAGGATATATTGTGCTATTACAGGGATGGCAACAGCAATGGGTATAGAATAGTATCTGAATATTGGATACAGGCGGAGCTCGACAGGGGAAATGCAGAGCTTGAGGAAGTGCTCATGGACATCATGTTCGGTGAGAGTGCGCAGACAAGGCTCACGACTAATATCCTCAGGGGAATATATATGAGCTCCAACACAAGACTCCATGAGGCTGTAGGCAAGCTGCTCGTTGCGGCAAAGCTTCAGGAGGGACTCAGGCAGGCGATATGTGAGAATATGGATTATGGAACGGCAGGTGCATTTATGACCCTGTTCCATGTGATAAAGGAGAATGATCTTCTGAGATTCTCATCTGTCATGAGGGCTGTAGCCACCTGGACAGGACTTGTGACTGACGAGGAGAGCAAGCTTGACCGTATACAGAAGAAACAGCTGCTTCTTATAGATACATATCTGAATGATGAAAATGCAAGGCGTGAAGCTTTATCCGGCGAGGATGCCATGCAGATCTATCTTGCGCTGTGGAGCTATGGTTTCTTTGATGTGGACGAGGCATGCCATGTGATGAACAAGCTGGCGCTTGATGGCAGCAGACACCAAAGACTGGTATTTGGCACGTATATCAGGGCAATGAGTCTGGGAAAGGTGTACACACACAGCGTTGCAAAGGAATTTATCAAGAGATTCCCAGACGAGATGGACACCATGGCGGTCATCATGCCAAGCTTTATGTCGGATTACCAGCCTTATATGAATAGTCTCATATATAAAGACGGCAGATCGTACAACAATGAACTTAAGAAAATGACATTTGCCGAGGTGGACAAATATTTTGACAGCAGGAAAGAATGTCATGAGATGTACGATATCCTCATGGGCATACTTGAGCGCATGCCGAAGAAAAGGCTTGAGTTTGATCCGTGTGTATTTCCATGGAATGCCGAATATCTGGACAGATCCGCAATCATCATGAGACTTGCGGTCTGCGCAAGCGCTCTAAAGGATGAGGACAAGATCACTTACATAGCGGAGATGGTTCCTGAGATAGATTCCGCAAGGTATAGCAGAGATGCGCTTTTGCTTCTGCTTGTAAGGCAGCCGGCAAATGACAGACAGCGTGCCATACTGGTGGATGCGGTTGCCGACAAGGAGACATATACCAGAAACAAGGCGGCGATGATCGTTAAGGATATGAAGCTTTCGCCGGAGAATTATGTACAGCTTGAGAATATGCTCAAGTACAAGAAGTCAGACATAAGGGAGACTGTACTGTCTATATTATATAAGCTTGATGGTGATGACATGGATGATCTCATCGGAAGACTTCTCGCAGATTCCAAGGAGGAGAAGAGAACAGCGGGACTTGACCTGCTGCTCCAGCTCAAAAATGATGAGAACAGGCAGAAACTTTTTGCAGATTGTGTTGGTCATATAGACGCTATGCAGAGGGAGTCTGCGAATGGAAGATCCAGTGTTACAACTAAGGAGCAGATTCTTATACGTGAGATTAAAAATGTTGGCACAGACCGGGCTGGTGCAGATGAGGGGTATGGACTTTATGATGTAAATGCGGACTATGAGCCGGTATTTGACAAGAGTTATCTGGCTGAGTGCCTTGAGCTGTACAAAAAGTATTTCCCTGAAAGCGGGATTGCAAATGATAATGTGTGCAGGACTGCCAAGAGCGAGGGTGCATTTGCAAAACTCAAATCAAAGATTGTGCCTAAAAAGAAAGACACGACATCTGATTCAGAAGTTATAAATATATTAAGAAAATTTGATGCATTTGTGGATGAGCACAAAAATGATGAGTATGAGATGGCTGACGGAGAGATCGGCCTGCTTGGTGAGGCAGGTGGGAACATATATGTGAGCTGTGACAAGGTGGCATGTGAGGAATTGTGGGTAGATTTCTACGAGAAAAATATTCAGACTCCGTATATGTGCATGCAGCTATACGTGTATCTGAATGGCTACAACAGTGACAAACAGGATTTCAAGAAGTACTGCGAGAGTTTTATGGCGGATATGTTTGGAAATATATATATAGAAGAATGTCCGGCATTCGGATATCTTGCCATTGTCAGAGCTGTAATAGGATTCCTGTATAGAAGATATGTGATGGATAGTGACAAGATGAGACTTGCCGTTGTGGCAGCAGACTATCTGCTTGGAAGAAACGATGAGCTCATATATACATTTGGCGGGAATAAAGGTGGCAGCAGTATATCTGGTGATGATTCAAAGGTATATCACAGAAGTGTGCTCACAAATGAGCAGATCATGATAATAACAAGGTGGCTTGCAATCGATGGTGACAGCGATATATTGGACGTAAAAGAGGATTCTGACGAGGCAAGGCAGAATGAAGAGAATTTCAGGCATTTGTTCCCATACAACTATGCCCTTGCAAAGTGTCATAACTTTAATATACCTTCAGACGTTGTAAATGATAGAAATTCATATTACTGGATACACACAGGAAGTGTCATGCCGGTTCCTGGTCTCCTGAACTATATTGCCGCATACAGTCGTGGCATTATATCCAGGGATTATATGTACAAGATGGCATTTGAGGGGAATTCCCTGGATAGGAGCCTCAAATGTGTATCTGACGTGATGCGTTTTATAACGGAGCGCAACAGGAAGGTGCAGACCAGAGGCTATGAGTGGGGATATACTGAGCGTGAAAGGCTGAGAAGTGTGCGGCAGATACTTCTTCACAGTCCGGAAGGAGAGTTCTCAGAGACGGACGAGAAAAGGCTGGATATAGCTAAGAAGCTGTACACTGATATGTCAGAGCTTGTGCTTTCTGCAGAGCTCACAAGGGGAGACACGGAGACAGAATTCTCTCCATATATATATGGGCTTACAAGAATATTCGGAGCGGAGTATTTTGTCAGGATACTGTCAGCCCTAGGCAAGGAGACGTTGGAGAGATCAACGTATTTCAATACCGGTTATTACTATAATCGTCAGAAGGTCAGCAAGAAGAACAGTATGTCTCATCTTCTTCAGGCGTGTGTGCCTGATGCAAATGACAGTGCGGAGACTTTGAAGGCCTATCTTACAGGTACGGATATAAGTGATGCCAGGCTTATAGAGGCGGCTATGTATTCTCCAGAGTGGATAGATATAGTTGGAGAGTATCTTGGATGGGATGGATTTACTGCGGGATGCTATTACTTTATGGCGCACATGAACGAGTCATTTGATGACAAGAGAAAGGCTATGATAGCGAGATTTACACCGCTTGAGGTGGATGAGCTGAACGACGGCGCATTTGACAGGACGTGGTTTACCGAAGTCTATGAAAGGTTGGGTGACAAACGTTTCCAGCTCATATACAAGGCGGCGAAATACATTTCGGACGGTGCAAAGCATACCAGGGCGAGAAAATACGCGGATGCGGCACTTGGCAAATATGATGAGCCCGAGCTGATGGCTGAGATCGAGGCAAAGAGAAACAAAGATCTGCTCATGGCGGTGGGAATCCTGCCGATAGAGAATGAGGAGCAGATAAAGGACAGATACATGTTCCTTCAGAAGTTCAAGAAGGAGAGCAGGCAGTTCGGAGCACAGAGGAGAGCCAGCGAGGCGGCAGCAGTTTCTACAGCTATGCGCAATATGGCGATCAATGCCGGATATCAGGACGTGACGAGACTTACCCTACGTATGGAAAGCCTTGTGGTTCAGGGCATGACAGAATATTTTCAGCCGCATGAGGTCGGAGAAGTGACCGTATGGCTTGAGATGGAGAACGGCGGCAAATGCGCTGTCATCTGTGAGAAGAACGGCAAACAGTTAAAGTCCGTTCCGGCAAAGATCAAGAAGGATGAGTATGTATTGGCTCTGATGGATGCCAAGAAGCAGATGGCGGAGCAGTCAAGGCGTACAAAGGCGATGCTTGAGGATGCGATGGAGAGTCAGGAGGAATACACCTGGGCTGAGATCAGGGGCATGCTGGAGAATCCTGTTATACATGACATGGTAGCTGCGCTGGTGTTCAAGGTGGCGGAGCCGGATGGCGTGAAGGCAGAGCTTGATAATGCGGCTGGCAGTATTATGTCAGGGGCAAATGAACTTTATGATAGCAAGAATGTTGTGCTGGGATTTGCGACTGAGGATGGATTGAATGTGTTTGGTGAAAATATAAAGCTGTCAGATGACACAAAGCTCACAGTTGCACATCCATTTCACATGTACAAGACTGGCAAATGGCATGATATACAGAAGTATGTATTTGACAACAAGATCGTTCAGCCGTTCAAGCAGGTGTTCAGAGAACTCTACGTGAAGACCGAAGAGGAAATGAACATGGAACATTCCCTCAGATACGCGGGCAATCAGATCCAGCCGAAGAAGACACTTGGCTGCCTGAAATCAAGACACTGGGTAGCTGATATAGAGGATGGACTTCAGAAGGTGTACTACAAGGAGAATATAGTGGCGCAGATCTACGCTCTTGCAGACTGGTTTTCACCTGCGGATATAGAATCTCCGACACTTGAATGGGTGGTATTTTCGGATAGAAAGACAGGAAAGAATATGAGAATCAAGGATATCCCAGATATCATATTCTCTGAGGTCATGAGGGATGTGGACATGGCTGTTTCCGTGGCGCATGCAGGAGGCGTGGATCCTGAGACCTCACACTCAACTGTTGAGATGCGAAAGGCGATAGCAGAATTCACCATGCCGCTTTTCAGGCTGACAAATGTTACATTTACAAAGAACCATGCAGTGATAGAGGGCAAGCGCGCCAATTATACAGTCCATCTTGGAAGTGGAGTGGTACATCAGGAGGCAGGTCCTATGATAAATGTACTTCCTGTACACTCACAGAGGAGGGGCAGAATATTCCTGCCATTTGTGGATGATGATCCAAAGACATCGGAGGTGCTCACGAAGATACTGTTCTTTGCCGAGGACAATAAGATCAAGGATCCATATATACTGGAGCAGATCGAGGCGTAATGTCAGCATAATGATAAGATGGTCTTGCCATGCTGTCGTATCGGATTATGTGTCTGAGGCGTAATGTTAGCATAATGATAAGATGATGGTTCAGAATGTATATTGTCAGTTGTTTACATGGTATGTATAGAGGTGGATATAGTGACTGGAAAAAGTTTTATTTCAAAATTAAAGTCAAAACACAAGGGGAACGCAAAACTGTTCCCTTATGACGAGGCAAAGCATGAGGCTGTCATCAGATGTTCTATCTGCACCGGAGAACAGGTAGCTGGATTCAGGAGCAGAGAGGACGGGAACTTTGTGGGTGTGATGGTGATACAGTCGGAGAAGGATCTGGAGAATTTTAAGAGACTTTACCGGGTGGATGATGTGAAGAAGATATATTGAATACAGTTTGTAAAACTATCGCTGTAGCGATATAACAAACATACAGGGTTTTGTGTTGTAAGACGGAGGATTTGCTACAAATATAAATATAATTCACTTTGTCAAGAAAAAACACTTGACAACCCACCCTGCCTGTATTAGAATAGCCCATGGTAAAGCAAAAACACTTTACATGCAAGTGCGTTACGGAGAGTTTGTTATGGAGAAGATAGTCAGACAGTCTATGTTATATGATTTTTATGGTGAGCTGCTCACAGAGCATCAGAAGAGCGTGTACGAGGATGTTGTGAACAATGACATGTCTTACTCAGAGATAGCGAGACTCAACAACATAAGCAGACAGGGCGTATATGATATGGTAAGGCGCTGTGACAAGATTCTCGAGGAGTATGAGGAGAAGCTTATGCTGGTACATAAGTTCATGAAGGCACAGGAACAGGTTCAGAAGATCAAGGAATGTGCGGATGAGCTCAAGGCGATGAACTCGGATGAACGGCTTGCGGGCAGAATTGAAGATATAGTGAATTATTCAGATAAGATACTCGAAGATTTCTGATGATAGATAATATCAGAAGGGAGAATGTCTATGGCATTTGACAGTTTATCAGATAAACTGCAGAACGTTTTTAAGAAGCTGAGAAGCAAGGGCGTACTTACTGAGGATGATGTCAAGGAGGCTATGAAGGAAGTCAAGAGAGCACTTCTCGAGGCGGATGTCAACTTCAAGGTCGTAAAGTCATTTGTCAAGTCGGTGAGTGACAGAGCTGTAGGAGAGGAAGTCCTCAAGGGTCTGAATCCTGGACACATGGTCATCAAGATCGTAAAGGAAGAGATGGATAAGCTCATGGGCTCTGAGATGACAGAGATCAAGCTCAGACCATCCAATGAGATCACGATCATCATGATGTGTGGACTTCAGGGAGCAGGTAAGACCACCACGGCGGCAAAGCTTGCATATCAGTTCAAGAACAAAGGCAAGAAGCCACTTCTTGTGGCATGTGATGTATATAGACCGGCGGCTATCAAGCAGCTGCAGGTGAATGGTGAGAAGGTTGGAGTTCCTGTGTTTGCCATGGGAGACAACAACAAGCCACTGGATATTGCGAAGGCGGCTGTACAGCATGCAGCCAAGAACAATATCAATCTGGTGTTCCTTGACACCGCAGGACGTCTTCATGTTGATGAGGACATGATGAACGAGCTTGCAGAGATAAAGGAGAATCTGGACATTGCCTACACCATACTGACTGTGGATTCCATGACAGGTCAGGATGCAGTCAATGTAGCGACAACGTTCAATGACAAGATAGGTATAGATGGTGTCATCCTCACAAAGCTGGATGGTGATACCAGAGGCGGTGCCGCACTGTCGATCAAGGCAGTAACGGGCAAGCCAATCCTGTACTCAGGTATGGGAGAGAAGCTTACCGATCTGGAGCCATTTTACCCGGATCGTATGGCGAGCCGAATCCTCGGAATGGGTGATGTAGAGTCACTTATTGAGAAAGCCCAGTCGGCCATCGACGAGGAGAAGGCCAAAGAGATGGAACAGAAGTTCCGCAAAGCAAGTTTTGATTTCAACGATTTTCTTGATCAGATGGCTCAGCTCGAGCAGATGGGCGGCATGCAGGAGATCCTTTCGATGATGCCTGGCATGGCAAGTCAGATGAAGAATGTTGAGATAGATGAGAACGCTGCTAAAACACCAAAAGCAATCGTTCTGTCCATGACACCTAGAGAGCGTTCACTCCAGGATCCGATATCGCCGTCAAGAAAGAAGCGTATCGCAGATGGAGCAGGTGTCCAGATAGCAGATGTGAATCGCTTCCTTAAACAGTTTGAACAGTCTAAGAAGATGATGAAGCAGATGTCAGGCATGATGGGCGGAAAGAGAAGACGCGGTGGTTTTAAAATGCCTTTTGGCTTAAGATAATTAATATTTAGGAGGAACAAGAACAATGGCAGTAAAGATTAGATTAAGAAGAATGGGTTATAAGAAGCATCCTTTCTACAGAGTGATCGTAGCAGATTCAAGATCACCAAGAGATGGTAGATTCATCGAGGAGATCGGAACATATGATCCTAACCAGGAGCCATCAGTAGTAAAGATTGACGAGGAGGCTGCTAAGAGGTGGTTAGCTACTGGAGCACAGCCAACTGAGTCAGTTGCAAAGTTATTAAAGCAGGCAGGTATCGAGAAGTAATTTTACGGATGTATCAGCTTTTCTATGAAAAGCTGATATGCAGCGCCAGCCATCGACGAAGTCGATTTTGCATGGCTGGTGTTCCATTTGGGAGGTATAGAGATGAAAGATTTAGTAGAAATCATTGCAAAGTCCCTAGTAGATCATCCTGAGCAGATAGCTGTAACCGAGACTGAAGAAGACGGCATAATAAAGATAGACCTTACTGTCGCACCAGAGGACATGGGTAAGGTAATCGGCAAGCAGGGCAGAATAGCCAAATCCATCCGTACAGTTGTCAAGGCAGCTGCTTCAAAGGGTGATAAGAAGGTTGTCGTTGATATTAAGTAGAACTGCATAGGCAGGATAAGTGGTATTTCTTAATCTTCATATGACAGAGGATTTATTACCGAGTTAAGAGGGGGAGTTTATACTCCCCCTTATATTATATATGAGTTATATATAGGAGATAGAATGGAACACAACACAGAAGACAGACTCAGAGTAGGAGTGATAACCTCAAGCCATGGTATAAAGGGCGAGGTTAAGGTATATCCGACAACGGATGACAATGATCGTTTCAAGACCTTGAAGAAGTGCTATCTGTCAAATGGCAGAGAGACTTTGGCGGTCAATTGTACATCTTGCAAATTTTTGAAAAATATGGTTATTCTAAAGTTCAAAGAATACGATAACATAAATGATATAGAGCGTTTTAAGAACTATGACATACTTGTTGACAGGGAGGATGCAGTCTCTCTCATGGATGGAGAGTTCTTCATCTGTGATGTCCTTGACGCTGATGTATATGATCAGAATGACGAGCACATAGGAATCCTTGACGACGTGCTGGAGACTCCGGCAAATGATGTATTTGTCGTTAAGAAGGATGATGGCAGCGAGATCCTTATACCTGTAGTACCGGATTTCGTGTTCGATGTTGACACAGAGAATAAGAAGGTCAAGGTCAGAACATTTGAGATGGTAGAAGCAGATGATTCAGATGACGAGGATTGATCGCATACAGACGTTTGGTGAGATGATGAACATATACTAGGAGCGGACTATGAATTTTTATATTTTGACACTTTTCCCCGAGATGGTTATGAAAGGACTTTCAACGAGTATCACGGGAAGGGCCATAGAGTCGGGAAAACTTCATATAGAAGCTATAAATATAAGAGATTACACCCAGGATAAACACAATCATGTGGATGATTACCCATATGGGGGAGGTGCAGGCATGGTCATGCAGGCGCAGCCTGTGTATGATGCATACACGGCACTGGTGGAGAAGCTTGGCAGAAAACCATGGGTCATATATATGACTCCGCAGGGAAGAACCTTCAATCAGGGTATTGCACAGGAGCTCTCGGAGAAGGAGGACATAGTTCTTCTGTGTGGCCATTACGAGGGAATAGATGAGAGGGTCCTTGAGATGATAGTCGATGACTATATGTCCATAGGCGATTTTGTGCTGACTGGCGGAGAACTTCCAGCCATGGCTATCGTGGATGCTGTATCCAGACTTGTTCCAGGTGTGCTGAACAATGAGGACAGTGCTGAGATAGAGACATTTTATAACAATCTGCTTGAGTATCCGCAGTACACCAGACCTCCTGAATTCATGGGGAAGAAGGTTCCGGATGTACTGCTTTCGGGCAACCATAAGCTCATAAATGAGTGGCGACTTGAACAGTCTATCACCAGGACGAAGGAGCACAGGCCGGACATGTACGAGAAGTATATGATCGAGAATCCTCCTAAGGAGAAAAAGAAACGAAGAAAATAGCAGGTTGCCACCTGTGGTCTTAAGGTGGTATACTAAGAGATGGCAGAATTCGAGGTTATTCGAATTCTGCCATAACCTTGTGGAGACGCGACTGCAGGGCATACACAAATACAAGGAAGAACAAGGAGACAAAAGATTATGAAACGCAGATTACTTATGACTATGATGGCTATGGTTCTTGCATTCTCATTTACAGGATGTGGAAACAAGAAGGCAGACGAGACGACGGCAACCACAGAGGCTGCATCAGAGGTGAAGGATGAGTTCATCAAGTTTGTTGGAACAGATATCCCTAAGATGGATACAGAGGAAACGGAGATCATGAAGAAGTTCAACTCATATTTTGCTGAGGGAACTGCTGTTGATACAGATGCTCTGCTCAAGGATTTGACAGACAATCTGCTTCCAGATTATAAGACATTTCTTGACAACGTACAGGCTATAGAAGTCAAGACCGACGAGGTGAAGGCGCTCAAGGATCAGTATTATGATGCCATGAATGCACAGTATGAGGCTATGCAGAAGGTTGAGGCTGCTGTCAAGGATAAGAACAAGGACATCCAGACAGAGGCACAGAAGCTTCTCTCAGACGCCCAGAGCAAGTATACAGCATACAATGACGCGGTATATGCACTTGCCCAGAAGGAGAATGTAACGTTGAACGGCGAGATAGCAACAACTGCAACCAGTGAGGCAGGAAGCACAACAGAGGCCAACACAGAGGCTATAGATCCAAGCGAGGCCATGACAGATGAGGTTGAGACAACAGAGGCAGCGCAGTAGTATTTAAGATATAGAAGAATATTTTGAAAAGCAGTGGATACATGAGTGTGTTCACTGCTTTTTTGCTGTGGTATACTGTAAAAAATATGCTCAGTTCACATTTTTTACAAATATCAATGTTATATTGAGATAAATTGGATATTATTCTATATGTGGAGGTACGATATGGATTCAATAAAGGTTCTTATGGTTGATGATGAGAGCAGAATGAGGAAGCTTGTCAAGGACTTCCTCACAAGAGAGGGGTATATGGTTCTTGAGGCCGGAGATGGTGAACAGGCCCTGGATATATTCATGAATGACAAGAATATATCTCTTGTAATACTTGATGTCATGATGCCTAAGATGGACGGATGGGAGACTCTTAAGGAGATAAGAAAGTTCTCACAGGTTCCGGTTATCATGCTTACCGCGAAGGCAGATGAGCGCGATGAGCTCCAGGGCTTTGATCTGGGAGTAGATGAGTACATAACGAAGCCGTTCAGTCCCAAGATACTTGTTGCCAGAGTTGCAGCGATACTCAGAAGAACAACGGATGCCGCTTCAGATGAGAAGCTTGTAGCCGGAGGTATTGAGATGGATCTGTCGGCTCATGTGGTGACTATAGATGGCAAGCCTATTGAACTCAGCTTCAAGGAGTTCGAGCTGCTGCAGTATTTTATCATGAATAAAGGTGTGGCACTGTCGAGAGAGAAGATACTTAACAATGTGTGGAATTATGATTACTTTGGCGATGCCAGAACCATAGATACTCATGTCAAGAAGCTCAGAAGCAAGATGGGCGATAAGGGCGAATATATCAAGACCATATGGGGAATGGGCTATAAATTTGAGGTGGAGTGATGACCGGATCAAAGAGAACTTCTATCAGAACAAAGATAACTTTATCGCTTGCGGCGACTATACTATTTATGGTTGTCATGTCGTGTGCCATAACCATGCTTTTTATCAAGAAGTATTTCTATCACGGCATGGAACAGATGCTGCTGGATACATACAATTCCTGCAATGAACTGTTCGGCCGGGATGAGGATATAGACAGTAAAGAGCTGGCAAATGATGTGATCAATCAGTCAGGTGCGATGATATTTATCTTCGACAGCGTGAATATGCATGTGTACACGACGGTGAACGAGGAGGCTGCGGTATATAACAACCTGTCATTTATAGCGGACTACTTCAATTACAGTGGTGGCAAAAATCCGGATAATCCGAAGATAAAGAGAAAGCAGATTGAAAAGACAGATAAATATGATATACAGATCACAAATGATAAAAATACCGGAAACAGCTATTATGACGTGGTAGGATTTCTTGACAATGGTTTTGTGGTTGTAATCAGAAAACCAATCTCCAGCGTAGACTCAACGATAATTATATCACTAAAGTTTTTCTTTTTTGTATTCTCGGTTGTTGCGATACTTGGATTTGCCGTGATCTATTTTATCAGCAATGCGGTTGCAAAGCCGATAAAGAATCTTGCGTTGGTTGCCAATCGTATGGCACAGCTTGATCTCGATGTGAAGGTGGATCACGCATCCAACGATGAGATTGGTGAGCTGGCGGACAGTATGAACGAGATGTCATATCAGCTGAGAAACACGCTGACAGAGCTTCAACAGGCAAATGCTAAGCTGCAGACGGATATTGATGAGAAGGTACAGATAGATGAGATGAGGAAGGAGTTCCTGTCCCATGTGTCCCATGAACTCAAGACTCCTATAGCTCTCATACAGGGATACGCCGAGGGCCTTAAAGACAATGTTATAGAGGATGATGAGAGCAAGGAGTTTTACTGCGATGTCATTCTGGACGAAGCTGGCAAGATGAATAAGCTTGTCAGACAGTTACTTGATCTGAATGAGCTTGAATTTGGGGTGGACAGGGTTCATCCTGTGGTATTCGATATAGATGCACTCATAAAGAATGTAGTGGATTCATCATCCATTCTGGTGGAGCAGAACCATGCGGAAGTTGAGCTGGCGGATGAGCTGAATGATGTGTGCAACGTATATGCAGATGAGTTCATGATAGAGCAGGTATTCACCAATTATTTTACAAATGCACTTCATTACTGCAACGATGGAGGCAAGGTCAGAGTGTGGACTGCGAATAAGGACTATGATCAGCCGAGGAGGACTGAGGATGGACTCGTCACAGGCAACTTGAGAGTATTTGTATATGATGAGGGACCAAACATTCCTGACGATGAGCTTGATAAGGTATTCATTAAGTTCTACAAGGTGGACAAGGCGAGGACGAGAGAGTATGGTGGAAGCGGTATTGGACTTTCTATAGTTGCGGCGTCCATGGCGGCTCACAACAAGAACTATGGTGTTTACAATGTGGAGAATGGAGTGGTATTCTACTTCGACCTTGATATCATACAGCAGGATGATGGCGAACCGGAAATGATACCGGAGAATAGCGCAGATAACACGTCAGAACAATAAATACTTTGCAAGAAGGAAACTTTTAGGCTATAATTCTAAGGGTTTCCTTTTTCTGTTGGATTCTGGCATCTGCAAATATATTTATAAAATGGGAGAAGATTATGTCATACAGTGCAAAAAACATTGAGGTGTTAAAGGGCCTTGAGCCGGTAAGACTGAGACCGGGAATGTACATCGGCAACACAGGGCGAAGCGGACTGAACCACCTCATACAGGAGCTTATAGACAACTCGGTGGATGAGCATCTGGCGGGGTATTGCAACAATATATGGGTGAGCATCAACGAGGATGGCTCGGCAACCGTGTCTGACGATGGACGAGGCGTTCCTGTCGATATACATGAGCAGGAGGGAATTCCTGCGGAGCGTGTTGTATACACAGTATTGCATGCAGGTGGTAAGTTTAACAGCTCCACCTACAAGATAAGCGGCGGACTTCACGGAGTAGGTTCTGCAGTTGTAAATGCACTGTCTAACAAGCTTATAGTAGATGTTGCCAGGGATGGCTATCTCTATCACGATACATACGAGAAGGGAATACCGACAACTGAACTTGTTGACGGTATGCTTCCAAAGACAAAACTCAAGGAAAAGAGAACAGGTACAACTGTGACACTCTATCCTGATGATACAATATTTGAGACAGTAAAGTTCAAGGCGGACGCCATCAAGCAGAGGATCAAGGAGACAGCATATCTGAATCCGAATCTTACGATCACATTCCAGAACAAGAGGGATGGCGAGGAGCCTATAGTGTTCCATCAGCCAGGGGGACTTGCAGCATTTGTTGAGGATATATCCCAGGGACTCACACATACATCACCGGTTGTCGCCATATCGGGTGAGAAGGACGGAATCGCCGCAGATATCGTATTTCTGATGACGGAGGACGGTGAGGAGAATATCATAGGATTTACCAACAATATCACGAATCCTGAAGGTGGAACCCATGTGACAGGATTCAAGTCAGCATTTGCCAAGCTTATCAATAATTATGCGAGAAATGAGCTTGGAACTCTGAAAGAGAAGGATTCCAATCTGACAGGTGCAGACATAAGATCTGGCATGCAGGCTATCATATCCGTGAAGCATCCGGATCCTCAGTTTGAGGGACAGACAAAGACAAAGCTTTCAAATACGGACGTGTCAAAGGCCGTTGACGATATCGTGAAGGAACAGCTCACAGTTTATTTTGACAGAAATTATGATGTGCTGAAGGATATAGTGGACAGGGCGGTGGCTCTCTCCAAGAGAAAGGCGCTTGAGAAGTCCAAGATCAATATAAACAAGTTTTCATTTGAGGGAAATGGCAAGCTTGCAAAGCAGGAGTCCTCAGATTCGTCTAAATGCGAGATATTCATAGTCGAGGGAGATTCGGCGGGAGGTTCAGCCAAGACCGCGAGAAACAGAAAGTATCAGGCAATACTTCCACTTAGAGGTAAGATACTCAACGTGGAGAAGAAGCCTGTTGCAAAGGTGCTTGAGAATGCCGAGATCAAAGCGCTCATCAATGCGTTTGGCTGTGGCTTCATGCAGGGCTACGGCAATGATTTCGATATAAGCAAGCTGAATTACGACAAGATAATCATCATGACGGATGCCGATGTGGACGGTGCCCACATAGCGACACTTCTGCTTACATTCTTCTATAGATTTTATCCTGACCTTATCAGCGAGGGACATATATACATAGCTATTCCGCCTCTCTACAGAGTTGGCGAGGGCAAGAACATCAAATATCTGTACTCAGATGATGAGCTTGCAAAGTACAGAAAGACACACACGAACAAGTTCACGATCCAGAGATACAAGGGACTCGGTGAGATGGATGCAGACCAGCTCTATGAGACGACCATGAACCCTGAGACAAGACTTTTAAAGCAGGTATCAGTGAACAGCCGTGTTGAGGCAAATCAGCTCACACAGACGCTCATGGGAACTGAGGTTGCGCCTAGAAGAGAGTACATAGAGACACACAGTGCGGATGCGGTGCTGGATATATAAAAGTTATATTGGAGAATACTTAGCAGCGCGTTTTCACAGTTTGTATTATGAAAGGGATAGATCATGTCGGAAAAGATATTAAATGTAGATTATGAGAGCGAGATGGGACAGTCCTATGTGGATTATTCCATGTCGGTTATAACAGAGAGAGCGCTCCCGGATGTAAGGGATGGATTAAAGCCTGTCCAGAGAAGAATACTTTACTCACTGGATGGTCTTGCAGGTTCCGACAAGCCACACAGAAAATGTGCGAGAATAGTCGGAGATACAATGGGTAAATACCACCCACACGGAGACAGTTCCATATATGAAGGACTTGTAAATATGGCACAGAACTGGAAGCTGCCGATACCACTTGTTGACCCACACGGAAACTTTGGTGCGGTGGACGGTTCCGGTGCGGCTGCCATGCGATACACTGAGGCGCGTATATCTAAGTACACAGAGGATGTGTGTATGAAGGACCTTCCATTCTTTAAGGATCAGTTCATACCAAACTTTGACGGAACGGAGACAGAGCCGACCTTCCTGCCATTCCAGGTGCCAAATATCCTGGTGAGCGGTTCAACTGGTATCGCTGTAGGTATGGCGACAAATATTCCTACACACAATCTCGGTGAGGTCATAGATGCCACAGTTGCATATCTGAATGATCCTGAGATACAGCTTGAGGATCTGCTTGCGCTCATGCCGGGACCGGATTTTGCCACAGGTGGAATCATCAATGCAACACCTGAGGAGTTGTATAATGTGTATGCCACAGGACTTGGCAAGATCAAGGTGCGCGGTAAGGTAGAGGTCAGGGATATCGGATACGGAAGAAAGAGTATATGTGTCACAGAGCTTCCATATACAATGATCGGAGGTACTGCCAAGTTCCTTGATACTGTCGCAGAGCTTGTCAGAAACAGAGAGCTTCCAGCGGTCGTGGATATCGCGGACAGAGGAGACAAGAACGGTGAATGCCTGTGTATAGATGTGAAGAAGGGAACTTCTGACGAGGAGATACAGAACATCATCAATATATTATATAAGAAGGCAGCCCTTGAGGATACATTTGGCGTGAATATCAACTGCATCAACAACGGCAAGCCGGAGGTCATGGGACTCAAGAAGATACTGAAGGTATACACAGATTTCAAGTACGGTCTGTATGACACGAAGTATAGAAAGCTTCTGGCACAGCAGGAGGAGATCAGGGAGATCAAGATGGGACTTCTCACAGCGGTTGACTGCATAGACCTGATCATAGAGATACTCCGCGGAAGTACAAAGGTTGCAGATGCAAAGGCGTGTCTCATGCACGGCGATACATCGAATATCAAGTTCAGATTCAAGGGCTCAGAGGCGGACGCAAAGTTCCTGTGCTTCACAGAGAAGCAGGCGGATGCGATACTTGCCATGAGACTTCAAAAGCTCATTGGTCTGGAGATCAATGCCTTAAAGAAAGAGCTGGCAGACGCTGAGAAGCTCATCAAGAAGTACACAAGGCTTATGGAGTCCAGGGATGCCATGAAGCAGCAGATGATAGATGACATGCTTGAGATCAAGGCAAAGTATGCCATACCTAGAAGGACTCAGATTCATAACTATGGAACTGTTGTTGTGAAGAAGGCTGAGGTCGTGGCTACAGATGTGGCTGTACTTCTCGACAGATTCTATTACATCAAGGTTGTAGATGCAAATGTATACGAGAAGAACATCGACCAGATCACGAAGGATTACAGATTTGCGGTTAAGTGTCAGAATCTTGACAGGATAGCGGTATTTGCTGACAATAATCAGGTGTATACGATCAAGGTTGCAGACATCATTAAGCTTCAGGCGAAGAAGAACACCAGCAAGAAGGGCGGAGGAAGCCTCATAGGACGTCTTGCCGACAAGGGAATCCAGGTGTTCGAGTTCTGCAACATGAATGGTGACGAGAATATCCTGTTCATGGACTGCATAGAGCATTTTGTGACTGACAAGCTGCTGTTCGTCAGTAAGCAGGGGCTTGCCAAGGTTGTTGACGGCTCCGCATTTGACACCACAAGGCGTGCTGCAAATGCTTCAAAAGTCGGTGATGATATCATATATATCGGCAAAATCTCCGAGGGCGACTTCATAATCGCACAGTCAGAGAAGGGCTATTACATAAGAGTTGACGCAGCGGAGATTCCTGAGAAGGGCAAGGGCGCAGCGGGAGTCAAGCTCATCAACTTAGAGGGTGACGATGTCCTTGAGTCGGTATTTGTGGGAAGCACAAAGGATACCTTCAAGGTTGGAGATAACGAGATAATCTTTACCAGAGTTAAGCCGGGCAAGCGCGGCGGCAAGGGAAGCAAGCTGAGGTTCTAAAGAATTACATGCGAGAGCAGAATATCTATTATAACATAGGCATAAGATAATACAGGTACTTGACGTACGGTTTTCTGTACAGTACAATATAAGTACAGAAAACTGTACATGAATTTGAGGAGGTGTTCTTATGTTAGCTGTTAATTATACAAACTTACGCGACAATATGAAAAAGTATATGGATAAAGTTACAGATGATTATGAAACCATGATTGTAACCCGTAAGGATAATAAAAATGTTGTTATGCTTTCAGAAGAGGCATATAACAATCTGATGGAAAATGTATATGTGATGGGAAACAAAGCAAACTATGACTGGCTTATGGAGTCAAAGACCCAGCTTGAGAAAGGAAATTTTGCTGTTCATGATCTGACGGAGGTATCTGCCGATGAATAAAGTCTTTACTGATAATGGATGGAAAGACTATGTCTATTGGCAGACGGAGGATAGAAAGACACTAAAGAAAATAAATAGTCTGATAGAAGATATATGCAGAAATGGAAATGAAGGCATTGGGAAACCCGAACCATTAACTGGAAATCTGACTGGCTTCTGGAGTAGACGAATAAATGATAAAGACAGAATAATATACAAGATAGATGATGATAACGTATATATTCTTGCTTGTAGATATCACTACAGTGACAGATAGAAGTTGTGTGCCAGTGAGAAGAGATATAATATAGATCAAAAGATGTTAGACTTGAAAGGACAGAGACAGATGATTTCAATTTTGGATTACGATGCAGGTAACATAAAGAGTGTTGAGAAGGCAGTCCAGTATCTCGGCGAGGAGGCTGTCATCACAAGGGACAGAGATGTGATCATGGCGAGTGACAAGGTTGTCTTACCTGGAGTTGGAAGCTTTGGGGACGCTATGGGAAAGATCAGGGAGTACGGCCTTGAGAATGTCATCTATGATGTTGTGGATGCAGGCAAGCCGTTTCTTGGGATATGTCTTGGACTTCAGCTTCTGTTCAAGACCAGCGAGGAGTCGCCGGAGGCAACAGGACTTGGAATTCTTGACGGTGAGATACTCCGCATACCGGATGCACCGGGACTTAAGATACCACAGATTGGATGGAACAATCTTGAGATAAATCCTAAAGCAAGACTTTTCAAGGGACTTCCTGAGAATCCATATGTCTATTTTGTTCATTCATATTATCTGAAGGCAAAGAATCCTGAGGATGTGGCAGCGTCCACATTCTATTCAACACAGATTCATGCATCTGTGGAGCACGGCAATGTATTTGCATGTCAGTTCCATCCTGAGAAGAGCTCAGAGGTTGGACTTAAGATACTGAAGAATTTTATAGAGCTGGAGGTGTAGGACATGCATACAAAGAGAATAATACCTTGTCTTGATGTGAAGAACGGACGAGTTGTAAAGGGCGTAAATTTCGTAAATCTTATAGATGCCGGGGATCCGGTTGCCGTCGGTGCAGCGTATGACAAGGCGGGCGCTGATGAGCTTGTTTTCCTTGACATAACAGCTTCATCAGACCAGAGAAATATAGTTGTCGACATGGTAAGAAGAGTTGCTGAGACAATCTTCATTCCGTTCACAGTCGGCGGTGGAATAAGAACTGTCGATGATTTTAAGGCAATACTCCGTGAGGGTGCAGATAAGATTTCCGTAAACTCGGCAGCCATAGACAATCCGACGCTTATAGCTGATGCCGCTGACAAGTTTGGCAGCCAGTGCGTAGTTCTTGCAATAGATGCCAAGAGACGTGATGATGGTTCAGGCTGGAACATATACAAGCACGGCGGACGTATCGACTGCGGAATAGATGCGGTTGAGTGGGCTATGAAGGCCGCAGAACTTGGCGCAGGAGAGATATTACTTACCAGCATGGACTGCGATGGTACAAAGGCGGGATATGACATAGAACTCACCAGAACCATAGCAGACAACGTGAACATACCGGTTATAGCTTCAGGCGGTGCGGGAACAAAGGATCATTTCTACGATGCCCTGACAGAGGGCGGTGCGGACGCAGCACTTGCGGCATCTCTGTTCCACTATAAAGAACTTGAGATAGGAGATCTGAAGAGATACCTTCAGGACAAGGGAATTCCTATGAGACTGTAGAGAGAAATTCCTTTAGTGTATTTAGCTTGGAAGATTTTCTCTAGGAACATGATTTTCATAAAAAAGGATACATAATTATCGGCTTTTTGTCTCAAATCTTAAAAAAGATACAATTTCAAAATAAGTTGTATCTTTTTTTATTTTAACGTCAAATTGGCGATAATTTTGTGTCCTTATTTAAATAAAAAACTCTTCAGGGGAGGTCCCCTGAAGAGTGAAACTAGCTTAGAGTAGACAATTTAAACTTATTACTGTTCAATGTAAGTGGCATTTCCTGATGCTGTATTGTCATCATCTGAGTTGGAGATACCGTAAGAGGCAGCATCCTCGGATGCAAGGTCATCCAGGTAAGGATTGCCTGTGTCAACACCCTCGGCATGCAGGGCGTCATTAAGCCATGGGTCGTTGTAGTCTTCAACGTTCATGTTGTTAAATACATATTTTCCATTCTTGTCGAAGAAGAGCTCGCACCAGCCGCAGCTATCAGGTGTACCTCCGATAAGAATGACGCTGTGTGAGCCGTCCGCATTCTTGATCTCATGACGGAAATATTTGTCAGGACCGCATTTGTCGGTGATATCTTCCTTGGTATCTCCGAGAACAAGGTAGAGACGGCCGTTTTCAACTTTCGTGTAACCGTTGACATCATCTGTAGATATGGTGAACTGTATGGAGTTTCCCTCACTGTTTTCCTCGTATGTCACTTCGGTACCATTTGCCAGGTGGAAGGTCTGCTTTATGTAGTCTATGGCTGCTGAGACGGTTGTTCTTGTCGCCGGGATGCACAGAAGAACTGCGCACACGGCAGCGGCGATGGCGGCATATTTGCCGACGCGGGCGAGTCTGTGACCAGATCTGCCGGTTTGAGCCTGTTCGGCAAGCTTTGCCCTGAGATCGTCTTTGTCATCCTGGGGCATGGTCACATTGTCCATGGTAGCTTTGTATAATTCGTTTATATCTTTATTATTCATGATCTATTCCTCCTTTAAAAATTCTTTTAGCTGATCCCTTCCGCGGGATATCCGCATGGAGACTGCTGAGACTGACAAATGAAGCATCTTAGCGATCTCCTTGAATGAATACCCCTCGTAGTAGTGCAGATACAGGGCCGTGCTGTATGTATCGGGCAGCCTGTTTATGGCTGCAAACATTGACTGTTCCTCCATATTGAAGCCACTTGTGAGATCATCGTTTGCCAGCTCTTCATAGCTGCTGTTCAGTCTGTTTGCCGCTGATTTCAAATGGTTTCTGCACATATTTGCGGTCATGGTGAGAATATAGGACTTCTCACATCCCTTTGATATGTGAGGACTTTTTTCTATAAGCTTGGTATATACATTCTGGACAATGTCTTCGGAATCCACTATATTGCCAAGAAAACTCATGGCCAGACGGAATGCATTGTCCGAGTAATTGTCATATAGTTCAAGCAGTTGCTGCTGCTTCAAGTGTCATCACCTCCGTGGTTTGTATGTATGAGAGAATCAGGAATCTTGTTCCTTCTCAATTGAGTTCTCATATATAAAACAAATCAAAGTATCAAAATAGCACATGGATACGAAAATTTCTATCCCAAAAATCAATATTGAAAATTGCTTCGTAATTTGTACGGGACAAAACATAATCAGGTGTAAAATCAACAAAAACATGATATTGATAACAGACGGGAAATTATATTATACTTTATTTTGTTGACAGAAAAGCTGTTGATCGGAGGAATGAAATATGATACTCAGTGCCAGTAGAAGAACGGACATACCGACATTTTACTCGGAATGGTTTTTTAATAGAATAAAGGAAGGATTTCTGTATGTGAGGAATCCTATGAATGCGCATCAGATAAGCAGGATAGACCTCTCACCTGAGGTGGTTGACTGCATTGTGTTCTGGACAAAGAATCCCATACCGATGCTTCCAAGGCTTTCGGAACTGGATGCTTACAAATACTATTTCCAGTTCACTCTGACAGGTTACGGCAAGGATATGGAGACGAATCTGCCTGATAAAAAGGGACAGCTCATTCCTGCATTTCAGGAGCTTGCCGGAAAGATAGGGAAAAAGCGGGTCATCTGGAGATATGACCCGATAGTATTCACGAAGAAATATACGCCAGATTACCACATAAGGGCATTTACACAGATTGCGGAGGCGTTAGATGGCTGCACTGAGAAATGCGTCATCAGCTTCGTCGATATATATGCCAGGAACAGGAAAAATATGCAGGTTGTGGACAGCTATGAGATGAGTCACGACGATCTGGAAGCATTTGCAAAGGCGATAGCGGACATTGCAAGATCACATGGAATGTCGATGGCTACTTGTGCAGAGGTGGTGGATCTGGAGAAGTGCGGAATTGAATACAACTGCTGCATAGACAAGAAGCTCATAGAGGAGATTATAGGTTGTGACATAAAGGTGGCAAAGGATAAGTCCCAGCGCCCTGAGTGCGGCTGCATGGAGAGCGTGGAGATTGGTTCATACAACACCTGTCTGAATGGATGCAAATACTGTTATGCGAATTACTCGCCGGATGCGGTGAAAGCCAACTGCAAATGTTATGATCCCGCGTCACCGCTTCTCTGCGGTTCGGTCTGTGAGTACGACAAGATCACAGAACGAAAAGTGAAGTCACTGAAGCAGACTCAGCTCAGCTTCAGATTTGACGGTCAGGAATAACAGAACGGATAAATATAATTAGGAGGCGTAGATAATTGAGGATATCTGAAAAGGAATGGGAAAACATTGATTTCAGAAAAAAGAAATACAGACAGCTCAAGGAGGCGCTCGATGAGGCTGACAAGATGTTCGAAGATGCAGACGACAGGCATTACAGCTACATAGTCCAGAATGAACTGCTGAAGGTTCTTGAGGGTGACCTGGTCCATTTCGATGGCAATCCATCGGGCAATGAACCCACCCTTGATATAGATACATCAAATGTAAGCTTTGTATTTCTAGGATCATTTGATTCTATGGTCAGAGCAAAGAATATGGCGGTGAACAAGAGCAGACCTATAGGGTTTGAATCTGCCCCCGCTGACGAATCATTTGATGGTTATAAAAGCACATTCACTCAGGAAGACCTGGTACAGTATGCAAATGTCAGAAGTGAGGTCGCGGGACGTATAGCCACTATAGTGCAGCTGCGTGAGATGACAGAAGATGATTTCTACGCCATCTTAAATACCAAGGGTATCAGCCCGGTTGACAAGCTTGCCGACTATTACGGGGTGCGGCTGAAATTGTCGGCAAAAACAAAACACAGGCTTGCAAAGGAGGCAGCCGAAAACCGGATGGGAGTACGTTTTATCCGCTCGCAGATACAGAGAAAGCTTGATGACGAGCTTTTCAAGGATTGCAGCAGGAAGGAGTACACCATAGCATAAAATAATATATATAAATCTAGTATCAGTGGGAGAACTGCAATGTGATTATGCATTGTGTTTCTTTTTTTATAGTGTTTCATAAAATGGTCTGTAAGAAATCATATGAAAAACCTCCATTAAATGATAAGCTTAGAGATATGTTGATGATAGCTGGGGAGAAGCCGGATATATTTGCAAGGGCAGTCAGGGAATGCTTTAGATATGAAGGAGTGGTTTCTGTTTCTGATATATCTGCCAAATTCTACGACATGGGTTTCAGACAGATCAGGAGAGATGTGGGCACAGGACGTATCGATAATCACCCTGAGATAGAGAATCTGGTTCCCAGGAAAAGGATAAAAGCCTGGATCTAGTAGATCAGTTGTTCATGAACTAAGAGATTGAATAACCCCATTTACAGGAAGCTCGTGTAAAGGATCACAGCGGGATGAGAATAAGCTGGAGGAGGAGAGCGTAAAGCCTCTGGGTATAACTTGAATTAAAACGTGAAATGGCACATCGTATACGGAATATTATTCTGTATGTGATGTGCCATTTTAGCATTATATAAATTATAATATGAGATTATTTATTTCTTCATGTTCTTGTTCGCAGCGGCAAGCATGAGCTTGATTCTGTTTACCTGATTGACCTCAGATGCACCAGGATCATAGTCGACTGCCACGATGTTTGCCTCAGGATATGCTTCACGCAGATGCTTGATAACACCCTTGCCTACGATGTGGTTAGGCAGACATGCAAATGGCTGAGCGCACACGATGTTAGGGGCACCGCTCTTTATGAGCTCGATCATCTCGCCTGTAAGGAACCATCCCTCACCATTCTGGTTTCCTATGGATACGATAGGCCTTGCATACTCGGCAAGTTTTTCAATATGAGCTGGGGCCTCGAAACGCTTACTCTTCTCAAGTGCATCCCTAGCAGGTTTTCTGAAAGACTCCAGAACCTTTATAACAGTGTTGCTGACTATGGCGCCCTTCTTGGTCTTGCCGAGGAACTCATAGTTGTAATTGTTGTTGTAGAAGCAGTACATGAAGAAGTCCAGAAGATCCGGCATAACTGCCTCTGCACCTTCTGCCTCGAGCAGGTCAACCAGATGGTTGTTGGCTGATGGCAGGAACTTTACAAGTATCTCTCCAACAATTCCGACTCTAGGCTTCTTGACATCAAGGAGTGGAAGAGTATCGAAGTCGTGGACGATTCCCTGTATATTCTTCTTGAATACTGCGTTGCTTCCGGTCTTTGTAAGGCTCTCCAGACAAACCTTCTTCCATTTCTCATGGAGTGCATTTGCTGAGCCCTTTTCCTTCTCGTAAGGTCTTGTCCTGTACAGACATCTCATGAATACATCACCGTATATCAGAGCCTGCATTGCACGCTTTACGACCTTGTAGCTTATCTTGAAACCTGAGTTCTTCTCAAAGCCCTGGGCTGACAGTGCTATTACAGGTATCTGACCGTAGCCTGCCTTGGAGAGGGCACGTCTGATAAATCCTACATAGTTTGTTGCACGGCATCCGCCTCCTGTCTGGCTCATGATGACAGCCAGCTTGTTCACATCGTACTTTCCTGAAGTGATGGCGCTCATCATTTGTCCGACAACGATCAGAGATGGATAACATGCGTCGTTGTTTACATATTTCAGACCAACATCTATCGTCTCCTTGGTTGCATCCGGCAGGATCTCAATGTTGATTCCCATGCACTTGAATGCAGGTGCAAGAAGATCGAAATGGATAGGAGACATCTGAGGTGCAAGAACTGTATAGTCCTTCTTCATCTCCTTGGTAAATTCTATTCTGTTGATGGCACTGCTTGACGGACATGTCTTGTAGTGCTGTTCATGTCTTGAGTTGACCGCGCTTATGAGGGATCTGATTCTGATCCTTGCTGCACCTAAGTTGCTGACCTCATCGATCTTGAGGACAGTGTATATCTTGCCTGACTTGGTAAGTATATCGTTGACACAGTCAGTTGTTACAGCGTCCAGACCACAGCCGAATGAGTTGAGCTGTATGAGCTCTAAGTTGTCACAGGTCTTGACGTAGTTGGCTGCCTTGTACAGTCTTGAGTGGTACATCCACTGGTCGGAGACAATAAGAGGTCTCTCGACCTTGCCAAGGTGTGCGACTGAATCCTCGGTAAATACAGCAATCTTGTATGAGTTGATGAGCTCTGGGAGACCATGGTTGATCTCAGGGTCCAGATGATATGGACGACCAGCCAGAACTATGCCGAGCATATCGTGTTCATCAATGTATCTGAGAGTTTCTTCGCCCTTAGCACGCACATCCTCCTTGACCTTCTCTGCCTCTGCGTACGCCGCATGTATGGCGCTTCCAATCTCGTCCATTGTCACATCATAGTACTTGGACATCTCACGATACATACGTTTTACGAGAGCTTCCTCGTTGTCCAGGGCCACAAATGGTCTGATGAATGTTATGTCGTCAGCCTTGAGCTCCTCCATGTTGTTCTTGATGTTCTCAGCATAAGAAGCAACGATAGGACAGTTGTAGTGGTTGTTTGCCTCCGGAGTCTCGTTCATCTCGTAAGGTACGCATGGGTAGAAGATGGACTTGATTCCGTTCTTCAACAGCCACATAACGTGTCCGTGTGAGATCTTGGCAGGGTAACACTCTGACTCACTAGGTATGGATTCGATACCCAGGCTGTATATGTTTCTCGATGACTTTGGAGACAGTACAACTGAGAATCCAAGCTTTGTGAGGAATGTGTGCCAGAAAGGATAGTTCTCGTACATGTTGAGTACACGAGGAACACCTATCACGCCACGCTTTGCCTCCTCAGGCTTAAGTGACTCATAGCCAAATATTCTTCCAAGCTTATATTCAAAGAGGTTAGGAATGTTGTCTGCGTTCTTCTTCAGACCGACACCCTTCTCACATCTGTTTCCGGTGATGAACCTCTTGCCGTTTGAGAATTTGTTTATTGTAAGGAGACAGTTGTTTGTACATCCTTTACATCTTGTCATGGAGCTCTCATATGTGAGCTTTCTTATCTCCTCGATAGGGAGCATAGTCGTGACAAATCCCTCTTTGTACTTGTTCCTAGCGATGAGGGCAGCACCAAAAGCACCCATGATACCTGAGATGTCAGGTCTTATGGCTGTTCTTCCTGATATGACCTCAAAGCTCTTTAAGACAGCATCGTTGTAGAAGGTACCACCCTGTACCACAATGTTCTTGCCGAGATCCTTAGGATCTGTGAGCTTTATAACCTTGAGCAGGGCGTTCTTGATAACAGAGTATGCAAGTCCGGCTGATATATCAGCCACGGATGCGCCCTCCTTCTGCGCCTGCTTAACCTTTGAATTCATGAAAACGGTACATCTTGAACCGAGGTCTATAGGTGTTCTCGCTGTGATGGCGATGTGCGCAAAATCTGCTATGTCATAGTTCAGTGACTTCGCAAATGTCTCTATGAATGATCCACATCCTGATGAACAGGCCTCGTTCAGCATAACGTTATCTACAACGCCGTTCTTGATCTTGATACACTTCATATCCTGACCGCCGATATCAAGAATGCAGTCGACCTCAGGGTCGAAGAATGCTGCGGCTGTGTAGTGGGCTATTGTCTCAACCTCACCGAAATCCAGAGAGAGAGCCTGCTTGATAAGAGCCTCACCGTAACCAGTAGAACATGAGCCTGCGATCACTGCGCCCTCAGGAAGCTTGCTGTATATATCCTTTATAGCTCTGATGGTGGTGTTAAGTGGACTTCCGTTGTTGCTGCTGTAGAAGTCGTAGAGCAGTTCACCGTCAGAACCGACAAGTGCAACCTTTGTGGTGGTTGAACCGGCATCGACACCGATGAAACAGTTTCCTTTATATGTTGCGAGATCACCGCGCTTTACGGCGTACTTGTTGTGATCTGCCTTGAATTTCTCGTAATCTTCATCGCTCTCAAAGAGTGGCGCAAGTCTCTCTACACCTGAGGAGAGGTTGAGCTCCTGTGAGAGTGCATGTATAAGCTCTGAAAGTGTCATGGATACCTCAGGCTTGGAGTTCATGGCGGCACCTACGGCTGCAAACAGATGTGAGTGTCCCGGATCTATGATGGCATCACCTGTCAGGTTAAGAGTTCTGATAAATGCATTCTTCAGCTCCGGGAGGAAGTGAAGAGGACCGCCCAGGAATGCAACATTGCCCTTGATAGGTTTACCACATGCAAGACCGGATATAGTCTGGTTGACAACGGCCTGGAATATGGAAGCGGCCAGGTTTGGCTTTGTAGCTCCCTCGTTGATGAGTGGCTGTATATCTGTCTTGGCAAATACACCACATCTTGCAGCGATAGGGTAGATGGTATCGTAATCCTTTGCATAGTCGTTAAGACCTGATGCATCGGTCTGCAGAAGTGTAGCCATCTGGTCGATGAATGAGCCTGTACCTCCGGCACAGACACCATTCATACGCTGCTCTATTCCGTTTGTAAAATATATGATCTTGGCATCCTCACCGCCGAGCTCTATGGCAACGTCGGTCTGTGGTGCATAGTCCTGCAGTGCCTCTGATACACAGACTACCTCCTGTGTAAATGGCACACCGATGAGCTGGGCGAGAGCCAGTCCACCTGAACCGGTTATACATGGATTGACCTCGTTCTCGCCGAGGGCATCCTTTGCTTCCTGTACAAGATCTTTAAGTGTTTCTTTGATATTTGCAAAATGTCTTTTGTAATCGGAGAAAAGTATCTTGCCCGCCTTATCAAGGACAGCAACCTTAACTGTTGTTGATCCAATATCAATTCCTAATGTGTACATAAAACAACCCTTCCAATTTCTTTTGTGTGTTGAATGTGTTTGATTTCGACATTTCTGCCGATAAAGCTACTTTATTATAGTGTAGGGTTTAAAAAAATACAATGACTTTATAAAAACTTAACCATTACCAGAAAATGTAAAAATAAAAGTTTTTTGCAGGTAACTATATCATCGGAGGTGAATATATTATAAAAAAGCCTTTCAGGGGTAAGCTATGAATTTTGATACCTGTAACGGAGTTATCCATGTAGTGAAGAGAGGGGACACACTGTATAAGCTGTCCAGGATATACAAGGTAAAGCTCAGCGACATCATATCAGCAAACCCGTACATCAACGTATACAATATGCAGCCGGGGGATGAAGTGTGTATTCCCGTGATCATGGAGGAAGATTTTCTTATATATACAGTGCAGGATGGAGATACATTTGAGGATGTCCTTAAGAATACCGGAGTATCTCCGGATGATCTGTTCAAATTCAATCCGGATCTCTACAAGATGGCCCTTGCCGCGGACATGGAGATAAAGTATGTGGACTTTCAGAAGTAGATGGATGCACATGGCTGTATGATATCTGTCCTGGCTGCCGGTTTATAGCTGGCAGCTATTTTGCTGTTATCCGCCAGGTTAGAAAAACTTAATTATTCTACTGTTGTAAACTCATTTTTTATATTATATAATTCAAAAGGTGTAGTTTAAAAAAGTATGACAGGAGTTTTTCTATGAATATAATAAGTAAGATCGAGAAGAAGTTTGGCAGATACTCCATTCGAAACCTCACATTATACCTCATCATAGGCTACGGTATAGGATATCTGTTGTTCATGTTCCAGCCAAAGATACTGTTCATGTTGACACTTGATCCGGCGGCGGTAATGCATGGACAGGTGTGGAGACTTTTCACATGGATAATCACACCACCGGTATTCGGTGTCGATATATTCACGATAATCATGCTGATATTTTACTACAGTCTGGGATCTCTGCTGGAACGTACTATCGGAACATTCCTTTATAATCTGTACATGTTCAGCTCCATGCTGTTTACCATGATCGGTATAATGCTTGCACACATATTCTGTACCTATATCATAAGGTATGATTACGCGAGCTCGACAGGTTATTTCGCATATGCATCGACATATTATATATTGATGTCCATATTCCTTGCTATAGCGGTATGCTATCCTGACATGAGCGTGTTATACGCCATGATCATACCGATCAAGATGAAGTATCTCTCGATACTGTATATCGTCATTATAGCGTATTACTTCATCAATGAGACATTTATGGGAAGAGTGAACATAGCCATGTCACTTGTGAGCTTTGTGATATTCTATCTGAGCACGAAGAACTTCAGAAAGTTTTCGCCAAAGCAGATGAAGAGGCGGCGGAATTATAACAGGCAGGTGCGGACAGCAAAACAGGAGAATATCGGACACAGATGCGTTGTGTGTGGAAGAACGGACAAAGATTATCCTGATCTGCAGTTCAGGTACTGCTCAAAGTGTACAGGTAACAAGGAGTATTGTCAGGATCATCTGTTTACTCATACACACAACTAGGATATATGATCAAAGATTTATAAAGAAGATAAAAGAGGAAGTTTATTATGTATAATGAAGAGAAGAAGCTTATAACCGATATACAGAGAAAGAAGGATCTGGACAGGAATCTTGCACTGTTTGCAGGGGTGGCATCGAAAGCAAATTATGAATATGCATGCCACAAATTCACCTTGAATTACCTGACACTCAAGGACATGCATATGGATGGGGATGTCCCTGATGATCCATATATCGCTCAGTGCCAGGCTGTGATCGACAAGCTGATAGGCGACTTTGTTGTGGGAGATAAGACGGTGTGCGAGGATGCTGACATGAAGCTTATATCGGATGTCAGGAACACCATAACAGCCAAGATGAAGGTGCTCACATCATACACGGATGCATTTGAGATGTATGAGTATATTTTAAACAGGAAAGAATACAGTTATTCGGAGAATGTTGACGAGGAGATACAGAAGGAGCTTAAGGAGCTCGATGAGGCGGGCGTCAGTGACTTTGCAGAAGAGATATACAGATTTGTGTTCGCAGATCAGGACAAGGTTGCCATCAACTCCAAACTGCAGTCCATCATAGGACAGCTCCCGATACGTATGACAAAGAACAGATTCTATGACATTCTGGGAGAAACTCTTGATATATATAATGGAGTGGAGAAAGAGTCTCTTGACCAGTTTATTGAGATGATCGAGAATACTGCTCTCATAAGACTTCCAGAGGGATTTGAGACAGAGTACCATGAACTACATGAGGCGCTTGAGGTCTTAAAGGCCGGTGATTACACTGCTCTTGATTACGATGGTTACAGAAAGCTCACTGATGTGCTGGACAGAAGTGCAGCATTCCTGAATTCGGTTGTGACTGAATATATGCTCATCATAGAGCTTGTAAACGATCTCTATGTTATGATGCTTGCGCTGGATTCAAAGAAAGGTGTATCTGAGAGTTGTAAGAAAGCGATGACTGTCATAGAGAAGGCTGTCGCTGACGACGGAGAGCATCTTGAGGATGTATATGCACTCCTTGACGATATCGTCGGAGAACAGGAGCTGGCAGGAGAGCATAAGGTAATGCTTGAGTCTGCTGTGTACGACATCTCAACCGGTTACACCGATGATATTGCCGCAAATGAGCTTCAGGATACATACAGAGATCTGGAGATCATGGATAAGCTTCTCTCGGGAAGTATGTTTGTGGATATAGACAATATAGCTGTGATGGGCGTACTCAATGTGGATACTGATTATATAGCTGCATGTAAGGAGAAGCTGACAAATGAGTTTGCAGATCTGTTTGCAGCCAACTCAATGACAGTCAACAGAGCCATCATGGCAAAGATACTCTCCAACATACCTGTTTTCTTCAACACCACTGATGAGATCAGGGAATATGTAAACGGATCTCTTTCGAGATGCAGGGAAAAGAGTGAACTTCTTGCGGACTATATTGTTATAAAGCAGATGATGGAAGAATAAACTGTTTATTACAGGTGATTGAATATGGTCATTGATGATAAGTTTTATGTTGGTGGAGCCCGGGACCGGCAGATCATAAGGATGGTCAGAGGAATAAGGCGCTTCCACAGAGTAAAATATGTGCCTGGAGTGTTCGTTATCACACTTCCGTTGTTTGGAGATGGGATTCTGGAGATATATGAGTTGAATGAACTCAGGCAGAAGATCTACACTGACATGGGCGATGCTATACATATTGTCGGTGCAGCTCCAAGCAGATTCCAGGCTGTACTGCTTGTCAGGGATATAATAGATGATATATATAAGAAGACCGGGGATGTTGATGTGGAGAGATTTTTTGCATCGTGACCAGATAGTCTCTGGGTCTAAGGGGATGGAGCATGCATATTGTTTGGTTGATATTGAAGATACTGCTCATAGTTATCCTGTCGCTGGTGGGACTGGTAGTGCTTCTTGCACTTCTCGTATTGTTTGCGCCGGTGAGATACAGGGCGTACGTGAAGAAGGATGATGACATATTTGCGAAGTTCTCTGCCAGATGGCTTGGTTTTGTCCTGTGTTTTAAGGTTTTGTATGATTCGGACGGCCTTCGGTACAGGCTGAGGCTGTTTGGCGGAACCATCATGGGCAGCGAAAAAAGTGCCATACCGGAGCCGGAAGAAGAGGTATATTCTGAACCCGGGGAATACAGTCGGGCTGAGACAGAGGAAGAAGCTTCTGACAGTCCGGGATATGAAGACTATCCATCGGTGGAGCCGGAGGACAGGCAGTTTCTTCTTGAGGACAGCGAATTTGAGGAGCCCGTACCGGGGCCGCTCATCAGGCTGGGCAGAAGGATAGACAGTATGGCAAAGACGGTTGTATCGAAGTTCAAAGATCTGTCAGAGAAGTTTGCCAGTCTGAAAAAGAAAAAAGATGGCTATACTAAGCTTGTACACAATGTCAGAACAAAGGAAGCCATGAGAGTTTTCAAGGTTGAACTGATAAAGGTGTTAAAGCATCTTAAGCCCACAAAGCTTAAGGGGCAGATCATATATGGTGCGGATGACCCGGCAACAACAGGTGAGCGCCTGGGGTATATGAGCCTGCTTTTCCCGCTATACTATGATAATATAGATATAACACCGGATTTCTCTGAAGCCCGGCTGGAAGGAGACCTGTTCATGAAGGGCAGGATAAGACTTGGAACAATCGGCTGGAGCGTGCTGAAGGTGATCTGGAACAAGAATGTCAAGATAACTATTGCTCGATTAAAAAAGATATCAGGAGGAAATTGATATGGCAAATATGAATATTGAGGGAACACTTGGTTCTATGTTTAAGGGAATGGATGGCTTTATATCATCGAAATCGGTGGTTGGAGAGCCTGTGTATGTCGGTGACACGATCATTATTCCTCTTGTAGATGTCAATTTTGGTATGGCTGCCGGAGCGTTCAATAAGCAGGACGGCAACAAAGCTGCCGGAGGAATCGGAGCAAAGATGAGCCCGTCTGCTGTTCTTGTCGTCTCAGGAGGAAATACGAGACTTGTAAATCTCAAGAACCAGGATGCCGTAACAAAGATCATAGACATGGCCCCAGAGGTCGTAGATAAGGTCGTGGGTCTGTTCAAGAAGGACAAGACAGAGGAAGAGAAGAATGTTGACAAGGCGATAAATGATGTCGCACAGTCAGAGGAATCTGTCACAGAATAATAAATATCAGAATATATAATATAAGTAAGATTCAGTGCGTTGGGAAATGCATTATTAAAAAGTCACCACATATAATGATAATAAATCATTATGGTGGTGATTTTTTATCTGGAAAAAATTCACAGGATTTGCGTTTTTCTTCACAGCGGTGGGAGTGGTTATAGGATATTTCATAAGTGGATTTGTGGAATTTCTCATAATCGTTATATTATTGCTGTTATCTTATATATTCTCCTGCAGATAAAAAAATAAGAGTGATGATCCTTGAGGATCATCACTCTTATTTATACCAGAACTGAATCGGTGATATTATGCAAATATTATGCACGCTCGACCTTACCAGATCTTAAGCAAGATGTACAAACATAGATCTTCTTTGGTGTACCATCAACTACAGCCTTAACAGCCTTAACATTTGACTTCCACATCTTGTTTGCTCTTCTATGAGAGTGGCTCACTTTGATACCGAAATGAGCACCTTTATCACAAATTGAACATTTTGCCATAATAGCACCTCCTTCAATGAATAAACTAACTTTCTTCCTAAGTTCACAACAAGACATATAATAGCAGATTATTTTTCCATATGCAAGCAAAATATTTATTTTTTATTGGAAATGAAGAAATACTATAGAATAAAATTAGATTTATGCTATAATTGATGAGTAATTGTGTTTATAAGTCGGTAGATATGATGAACACTGGTGACTTTGTTAGAAAGGAGTCGTGTATGAAGGAATATATTAATAGCGATAACGGTAAAGTAAGTATAGATGAGAGTGTTGTTGCACAGGTTGCAGGACTTACAGCCCTTGACTGTTTTGGAATAGTAGGAATGGGAATAGTCAGTGTCAAGGACGGAATTGTAAAGCAGCTCCGCAGAGACAATGTTTCTAAGGGTGTAAATGTGCGTTTTGATGAGAATGGTGATATAGTTATTGAGCTGCACATAGTTGTTGCTTATGGCGTTAGTATAAAGGCTGTCACAGACAATCTTATGCAGTCGGTAAAGTACAAGGTAGAGGATTTTACGTCGTTTAAGGTCAGCCATATCAATGTCTATGTTGAAGATGTTAAAGTACTTGATTAGTTTGGAGGATAGAGTAAAGTGAGTAATACGATTGATGCGCTTGCACTGAAGAAAGCATTTATTGCCGGTGCCAATAATCTTGATAAGAACAAGGAATATATCAATGAACTTAATGTGTTCCCTGTGCCTGACGGAGATACAGGAACCAATATGACGCTGACAATCCTGTCTGCAGTGAAGGAGGTTGAGGCGGCACCTGATGATATGAAGTCCATAGCAAAGGCCATGTCCACAGGTTCGCTCAGAGGCGCCAGAGGTAACTCAGGTGTAATTTTGTCACAGCTTTTGAGAGGCTTCAGCAAGAAAGTGCAGGACGCAAGGACCATAGATGTTCACGTTATAGCAGACGCTTTTCAGAAGGCTGTGGAGACTGCATATAAGGCTGTCATGAAGCCTAAGGAGGGAACGATTCTCACAGTTGCCAAGGGCGTGGCGTCCAAGGCAAGGGAGTGTGCTGATGCAGATATGTCCCTTGCACAGTTCTGTGACGAGGTTATTGAATATGGAGATGCCGTTCTTGATTCCACTCCTGAGATGCTTCCGGTTCTGAAGGAAGCCGGCGTGGTCGATTCAGGTGGACAGGGACTCATGGTGGTGCTCAAGGGTGCTGTCGACTGTCTCATGGGCAGAGTTACAGTTGAACTCAGCAAGAACACAGGAACAGTGAATGTGGCAAGAACATCCACAGGCGCAGGCAACGATTCCATATCCACAGCGGATATAAAGTTTGGATATTGTACAGAGTTTATTATCAATCTTGAGAAGCCATATGGCGAGGCTGAGGAGGATGATCTGAAGAGCTTCCTCGAGTCTATAGGTGACTCGATAGTATGTGTATCTCTTGATGATATAGTTAAGATACATGTGCATACCAACCATCCTGGTCAGGCATTTGAAAAGGGTCTTACACTTGGATACCTTACTAATATGAAGATAGACAACATGAGGATAGAGCATCATGAGCGTGTTATCGGTCAGGCAGAGCGCGATGAGGCCGAGAAGCAGGAGGAAGAGAGACAGCACAGAAAGCAGGAGCATAAGGAGCCTCGTAAGAAGTATGGATTTATTACGGTATCCATGGGTGATGGTCTCAAGACTCTTTTTGAAGAGCTTGGAGCAGACCGTGTTATAGAAGGCGGACAGACCATGAATCCAAGCACTGAGGATATGCTCAATGCGATCGATGATGTGAATGCCGAGAATATATTTATACTTCCGAACAATAAGAATGTTGTTCTTGCGGCTAATCAGGCTGCAACTCTGTGTGAAGATAAGAATATAATTGTGATTCCAACCGCGAATGCTCCTCAGGGCATAAGCGCCATGATCGCATTCGACAGTACAGTCGATGTGGACGAGAACAGATCTGCCATGAAGTCGGCTGTCAAGAATGTCAAAAGCGGACAGGTAACTTATTCCGTAAGAGATACCTCGATCGATGGAAAGGCCATCAAGGAGGGCGATATCATGGGTATCGGCGATAAGGGGCTTGTCAGTGTTGGAAATGATATAGAGAATGTAACATTTGAACTGATCGCAGATGCGGTCGATGAGGATTCAGAGGTTATAAGCATATATAATGGTGCTGATGTGTCTGAGGAGGATGCGCAGAAGCTTGCTGGCAGAGTGGAGGAGGCATATCCGGACGTTGATGTGCAGTGCTACTATGGCGGACAGCCGATATACTATTATATAGTATCTGTGGAATAACTTTCTGTGTATCTGTGAGATCCGTTGTGAAGAGGTGTATGTATGGAATTGAATGACTCCATAAAGACAATAAAAGGCATAGGTGACAAGACTGCGTCGGCATTTGCCCGGCTTGGGATAGAGACGGTGAACGATCTGCTTCTCAATTACCCCAGGACATATGTCACCTATGAGGATCCGGTGGATATATCAGATCTGCAGGCGGGAAGCAGGCAGTCCGTGAGGGCTGTTGTGAACAGCCGTGCGGAGGTCAGAAAAGTACATGGACTGACCATAGTAATATTGTATGCAAAGGATTTCTCTGGGACAATTAAACTTACCTGGTTTAATTGTCCTTTTTTGCGTAATTTCTTTCATATAGGTCAGGAGTTTGTGTTTGTAGGAAATGTGGCTTATAAGGGCGGTATGATGACCATGACGCAGCCGGAATACTACACTGATGATAAATATGGCGAACTTACGCATGTTTGGCAGCCGGTGTACACGGTAACGCCCGGTATAACCTCAAAGACCATACAGAAGGCTGTGAGAGGCGCAGAGGAAGCCATAGACAGGCTTGAGGATTACCTGCATGACAATGTGCTTGATGAGTACCATATTATGGGTATACAAAAGGCTATCCACTCGATTCATTTTCCTCAGGATGAGCAGAAGCTCAAGGGGGCTGTGAAGAGGATGGCATTTGATGAATTTTACAGCTTTATATCAAACCTTCACAGGATAAAAGACGACAATGTGTATGCAGAAAATACATGTATAATAAACTGTGATGAGGAGGTCAGGACGTTTATTGAGAACTTGAGGTTCAGGCTTACCGGGGCGCAGATGAATGCGGTGCGTGATATGCTTGACGATATGCGCTCTGAACATGTCATGAACAGGCTGGTTCAGGGGGATGTCGGATCAGGAAAAACCATAGTTGCAGCAGCCGGATTATACGCAGTGGCTGCAAGTGGCTATCAGGGAGTGATCATGGCACCGACTGAGGTTCTGGCGGTTCAACATTACAAGGAGCTCAGTTCGCTGTTTGAGCCATACGGAATATCTGTGGGACTCCTGACGGGTTCCATGACAGCGAAAGAGAAAAGAGAGATGTACAGCCGCATCAAGAATATGGATGTGCAGGTTGTGGTCGGAACACATGCCCTCATACAGGACAAGGTGGAGTATGGAAGACTGGCGCTCGTTGTAACTGATGAGCAGCACAGATTCGGTGTAAAGCAGCGCGAGAGACTTGCGTCAAAGGGAGAAGCTCCGCACACGCTTGTTATGAGTGCCACACCTATTCCGAGAACCCTTGCGATCATCATGTATGGCGATCTTGACATTTCAGTTATAGATGAGCTCCCGGCGGGAAGAATCCCGATCAAGAACTGCGTTGTGGATGAGAGCTATAGGAAGACGGCTCTCGGCTTTATCATGAAGGAGGTCTCACAGGGGCATCAGATATATATAGTCTGCCCGATGGTGGAGGCCAGCGAAGTTCTGGACGATGTTGCAAATGTGACCGAGTATACGGAGGATCTGAAGAAGTCCATCAGGGATGGATATGGCGCTGACACTTCGGTGGTATGTTTGCACGGTAAGATGAAGGCGGAGGAAAAGAACAGGATACTCCAGGACTTTGCGGATGGTAAGATAAGCATTCTTGTCTCAACTACGGTCATAGAGGTTGGAATAAACAATCCAAATGCCACAGTTATGATGGTGGAGAATGCAGAGCGTTTTGGCCTTGCGCAGCTCCATCAGCTCAGGGGACGTGTAGGAAGAGGAAATCTCCAGTCGTACTGTATTTTCATGAGCGGAAAAAAGGATAAGGATACTATGGAGAGACTGAATGTTCTGGAGAAGTCAAATGACGGCTTCTATATAGCCGGTGAGGATCTCAAGATGAGGGGCCCGGGCGATTTCTTTGGAATAAGACAGAGCGGGGAGCTGATGTTCAAGGTTGGGGATATATACAATCATGCTGACATGCTTAGGGCGGCGCAGGACGTATACGACCGCTATGGACAGGAGATAGATGCGAAACTGATAAACAAAGGGGATGACAGGCTGTACACTATGCCTGTATTATAAATAAAAAAAGGGGGTATACCATGAAAAATAAGAAAACGATAGTTATGGGAATAATTATTGGCATTTTGCTGATAATTATAGCGGTTATGGGATATGTGATCGCTTCGGGAAAGAAAGGTGATTCCGTTAAGAAAGAAACGCTGCAGGAGACTTCTGCAGGCACAGAAGAAGTGAAAAGTGCTGACAATACGGGCGATACAACTGAGTCGTCAGAAAAACAGGATGACCAATCCCTGGATATTGCAGGCGATTTCTATGCTGAGATAGGACATGATACCACGTGGGAGGCAGATGGCAAAAAGTGTGCTACAGAGAGCATCAACATATATAACAACACATCTGCGTCTGCAAAGGATTGGAAGCTTGAGATTACATATAAGGGAACTCCGGCTGTAGATCAGATATGGGGCGGAGAGTACAAGATATCAGGCAAAACAGTGTCAATAAAGGCCGTGGATTACACCCAGGAGATACCGGCTAAGGGCAGTATCAACCTCGGATATAATTTTTCTTCAGATGACCTCGCCGTTGAGAAATACGTGCTGTATGTAAATGACACACAGTACAGCGGAGATGGTCTTAAGATGGTAGCATCAGCGCCTGAGAAGACCGACAGCAATGAAACAAGCGGAGGCGGGAAAAATACAGAATCCGCTGCCATTGAGAAGAAAAACAATACAAATGTTCCGGGAGAGATCCCATTTGAAACACATGGAAAACTTTCGGTAAAAGGAACGGATATAGTGGACATGAATGGAGACAAATATCAGCTTAAGGGTGTCAGCACCCATGGAATCACATGGTTCCCTGATTATGTGAATAAGGAAGCCTTTGAGACTCTGCGGGATGACTGGGGTGCAAATCTTATAAGACTTGCGATGTATACGGATACAGGAGACAGCTACGGATACTGCAGTGGCGGAGATAAGGACGAGATACTTGCTCTTGTCGACAAAGGAGTTAGTGCAGCGACTGAGCTTGGCATGTATGTCATAGTTGACTGGCACATACTAAGCGACAGTGATCCGAATAATCATATAGATGATGCAAAAGAATTCTTTGACAAGGTATCTAAGAAATATGCGGCACAGGAGAATGTCATATATGAGATCTGCAACGAGCCGAATGGTGGAACCCAGTGGAGCAGTGTCAAGTCGTATGCCGAGACTATAATACCGGTCATCAGGGCAAACGACAAAGATGCTCTGATAATCGTGGGAACTCCAAACTGGAGCCAGGATGTCGATATTGCGTCACAGGATCCGATAACCGGTTATGACAACATCATGTACGCAGTGCATTTTTATGCGGCTACCCACAAGGATGACCTGAGAAATAAGGTTAAGACGGCTCTGGACAACGGACTTCCTGTATTTGTGAGTGAGTTCAGCCTGTGCGATGCATCGGGCAATGGAGGTATTGATTACGATTCATCTGACGAGTGGTTCGAGCTTATAAACGAGAATAATCTCAGCTATTCATCATGGAGTCTGTGTAACAAGAATGAGACATCGGCACTTATAAAGTCTGATTCAACAGCCACGGGCAGCTTTTCCGATGGAGATCTGTCGGATACCGGAAAATACGTGAGAGACAGAATAATGGGAAAATAGAGTGAAGATTGGAAGCTCTTCTTGTAATTTCGCAGAAGGCATGGTATAAGAATGTCTGGCGGAGAACGTTTACAATAAACAGTACATATAGATAGGAGATTAATATGAGGGTTATTGCCGGTAGTGCAAGAAGTCTGAAGTTGGTGACGGTTGATTCGATGGATACCAGACCGACAACGGACAGGATAAAAGAAACCTTGTTTAATATGCTCTCAAATGATATTCCGGGATGTCGGTTCCTTGATGTGTTCAGCGGAAGTGGAGCTATTGGAATAGAGGCGCTCAGCCGTGGGGCAGACATGGCAGTATTTGTTGAGAACAGCAGAAAGGCAGTGGAGTGTATCAATAAAAACCTTGCGTTTACAAAGCTTGCCGACAGGGCGCAGGTATTGTCAGCGGATGCTGTTCAGGCAGTGGGGATGCTGGGGAGACAGGGGAAGGCATTCGATGTAATATTTATGGATCCTCCATATGGAAAGCTTTTGGAAAAGGCTGTGCTTGAAAGGCTTGCAGGTTCACCTCTGATGGATGATGACACAATGGTCATTGTGGAGTCGGATCTTGACACGGATTTTGATTATCTTGATGATCTGGGACTGGAGCTTTATAAGACGAAGAAATATAAGACCAATAAACATACATTTATATATAGGAGACTGGAAGATGAGTAGAGCTATTTATCCGGGAAGTTTTGATCCGGTGACACTTGGCCACCTGGATATAATTAAGAGATCTGCGGAAATGTTTGATGAGCTTATAGTCGGGGTGCTCAATAATACCGCAAAATCTCCATTGTTTTCTTTGGAAGAACGTGTTAATATGTTAAAGAATGTAGTCTCAGATATCCCGAACGTGAAAGTTATGGGTTTTGGAGGACTGCTGGTGGATTTTGCAAGACAGAACGACGTGAAGGTCATAGTGAGAGGCCTTCGGGCTGTGTCGGATTTTGAGTATGAATTACAGATTGCCCAGAGCAACAGGAAAGTTGCCCCGGATATTGACACGGTTTTTCTTGCAACCAGTATTGAGTATTCGTACCTTAGCTCAAGCGTGGTCAAGGAATATGCGAGCTTTGGTGTGGATGTACATGATTTTATCCCGGAGGAGATCAGGGATACATTGAGAGACCGATATTCGACAGACAGAGACTGACAGACGAAGGAAGAATTTTTGGATAGATTATTAGGAGGAGAAAAACATGGCAAGAAAAGGTATTGAAGAGATGATCAGTGAGATAGAGATATTTATTGACAATTGTAAGTATCAGCCATTGTCATCCAGTAAGATTATTGTACCAAAGGAAGATCTGGAGCAGATGGTGGGCGAACTCAAGCTCAAGCTGCCTAATGAGATAGAGAGATGTAAGAAGATCATGAGAAACAAGGAGGCTATACTTGCAGATGCAAGAGCGAGAGCTGATTCTATCATCACAGAGTCTGTTGCAGAGGCAAACAGACTGGTTGATCAGAGCCAGATAGTTGAGCTTGCCAACATCAGAGCGAATGAGATAACAGACATGGCGAGAAGTCAGGCTGAACAGATCATCGCTGAGGCGAATGCAGATGCCAGGGAAGTCAGAGCAGGTTCTATGTACTATTCAAAGGACAAGCTCACAGAGATCAGCCAGTATATAAATGCAACACTTCAGGCAGAGAGAGCAAACTATGAGAATCTCATTAAGTCTCTTGAGGACAATGCGGCAAGAGTTGCTGACAATATGGCAGAGCTTGATTCAAGCATAGCTCAGATCAATGGCGTTCCTGAGCAGGTACAGCCAAGTGCTGACGATTCAGCATTTGCTGATGATGACAACACAGATTACAATGTATACGGCAAGACAGAGTATTCATCAGACGACTCTGACGATGAGGATTATGATGACGAGGATGATGATGAATATGACGACGAGGATGAGGATGATGAGGAGTTCCTCGACGAGTAATCACGCCAGATGATACAGGATGTATTTACAGAAACATCATATAGAAAATGAAACACAGGAAGGCACATACTGTTTTCCCTGTTGTGTATTTTATGAATGACAGCCCGGATATTCTTATCATATCACGGCTTTGGAACAAGGCTGATAGCCCTCCAAAGGCAGTGAGTGAGAGAATGAGGGCTGTCTTTATTTTTGTGGAAATATCCATGCCGTATAATATTGGAACACCGCTGCCTATCTCCAGATATGCGGATATGATGGTGCAAGCATCGCCTGAAAAGTATCTGCACATAAGATTTCCTGCAATGGCAAATATGACCATGTACACACCGATCACAGTTATATTGTGTACCGAGCTGCTTATTATGTCAGAATACGTATTTTCTGGATTCCCTGAATTGGGGCTCTGGTTGTCTGATGATACCTGGACTGTTGCGGCAGTAAGCAGCTCCGTGGAAGTGCTGGAGCGGTGGGATGACATATATGACAGAGTAAGCGCTATTACAGTATAAATGATCTGTGGAAGATATACAGCCTCGATCAGCCGTGCAAACGATATATATTCCATCAAATGATCCCTGTATATGTAATTGTAAAGAAACATCGGACTTATATTGTTGCACATCGGGAGTAGGCTCTGACATACGTTTTCAGAGATGATCCTCTTTCGGTAAAAGAAAGCTATGATGATCGTGCCTGTGGGAAAACCGCATAGCAGGCCTATTATAAAGATGATCGCATATGCGCAGCATTTTGATACCTGTATCGATCTGAGAAAGCTGGTTATAACACCGGTCAGCAGCATAAAGGGGAGCAGAATAGGCACAATGGATGAGTACCATAGCTGTAACCCCTGGGTGCATCCGGATCTGATGATGTCTGAATTTAAACATGCAAATATTATAATTGAAGCTGTTAGAATTATATAACATACGTTCTTCATATGCCAATTGTATTCATTTTATAGAGCAAATATGATAAATAAGAATATGTCATATAACTATGACAGGTTGTTCAAAATCGGTCTTTATACTGATTTTGTATTTGTTGTATACCATGTTTCTGTATATGTCTGCGGCTTTTATGTCGTATGAGAACATGGACAGACCTGTGGAATCTGTATTTTTGTATATCTCGGCTGAACGGGTTATGATCGGTACCTGCGAAGCCTTTTTCATGCTTTTTATCACGGCACCTGCATCTTTTTTTAGTCCAAGAAGCTTGATGTAGGCTATCCAGCCGTTTTCTTTAAAATGGGAATAGTCATCACATCTCAGGTCTGTGATGGTGTGCAGCAGACCTCTCTGAATGTGCGTGAGAGTATAATTCCTGCATTTAAGTGCTGTTGCGGTCTCAGTAAAGGATAGATTTGTGTCAAGCCTGGAGAGACGGTTGCAGAGATCTCTATCCATGTCAACGATGTCATCCGTGCACGGAGCAAGTATCCTTCGTGCTGACAGGAGATGAGACAGGTCGTCGTCGAACATCGGAAATGACTTTCTGTACGCGTTTTGCAGGATGTTGTAGCAACTGTCAGGAATGTGGCGCCTTAAGCTTTCAACATCACTTGACCGGAGTAGCTCACGTATGGCTGAGGCCGAACAGATGTCGTTGTCGGTGGCAGTGCTGTTGTATTCTGATAAGATCCTTCTGATCGGGACAGTTTTGATCCTGGAGTCTGTCTGTATAAGAGTAGCAATATACTCTATGGCCAGAATGTTGTTCGGGCTTGCCAGGATACGGTCAAGATCAGCGCTGGTATAACCGGTAAGGTTCTGGTTCTGCAGATACTCGGAGATGGCGGCTGCTCTGGCTGATCCATATGAGATGCCCGAAGATACGGATTTTCTTATGGATTCCGATACCTGTGGCGGTTCATTGACGGTGAGTTCGGCAATTTTTTGCAGAAGATCAATGTCATCACATTCTGCGCCGAATGAGATATAGTCTATGCCATCAAGAGCGTTCATCATGCAGACTGCGGCATGTGCATAGTCTCTGGCACTTGATGATGCGTATACAAATGGAATCTCGAACACAGCGTCTACACCGCATCTCAAAGCGATCTCGGTTCTTGTGTGCTTATCTGCTATGGCAGGAACGCCTCTCTGAAGAAAATTGCCGCTCATAAAGCATATGACATGTTCGGCACCAGTTAGAAGCTTCGCCTGCTGTATCTGATATTCGTGTCCCTTGTGAAATGGATTGTATTCGCAAACTATGCCTACTGTGCTCATGGCTCCTCCTTGAAATGCGTGTTTTATAACCTGTCACGATTTATAATGCCTTTGTCGGTAAAGTTTATTCTATCTTAATAATTAATGGCTGTAAAGTGTGTTATAATGACGGGCATAAAGATGTTAAGTGAAAAATTCAAGATGCGGCATTGTTCTGATGCCGATGATCCCCACATACCAGACAGATATTGATTAATTAAGTGAAGGCAGCCAATTTATGGTTGACAAAGTGGCAATAATCTAATACTATATTAAAAGATAATCGAACATATGTTTAGGAGGAAGATACAATGGCGAATAATTCCGGTAATGTAAATATTGATGATAAGAGAAAGGCATTGGATGCCGCTATAGCACAGATAGAGAAGCAGTATGGTAAGGGTTCGGTGATGAAGCTTGGCGATTCCAATGCGAATATGAATATAGATGTGATCCCTACAGGATCCCTCAGCCTTGATATAGCACTTGGACTTGGCGGTGTGCCTAGAGGAAGAATCATAGAGGTGTTCGGACCTGAGTCGAGTGGTAAGACGACGGTAGCACTTCACATTGTTGCTGAGATACAGAAGAGAGGCGGAATCGCAGGCTTTATAGATGCCGAGCATGCACTTGATCCGACATATGCCAAGAACATAGGTGTAGATATAGACAATCTTTACATATCACAGCCTGACTGCGGAGAGCAGGCGCTTGAGATCACAGAGACCATGGTCAGATCGGGAGCGGTTGATGTCGTTATCGTGGACTCTGTTGCTGCACTTGTACCAAAGGCAGAGATAGACGGAGAGATGGGCGATTCGCATATGGGACTTCATGCCAGACTTATGTCACAGGCGCTCAGAAAGCTCACTGCTGTTGTCAGCAAGACCAACTGTGTTGTCATATTTATCAATCAGCTTAGAGAGAAGGTTGGAGTTGTGTTCGGTAACCCTGAGGTTACAACAGGTGGTCGTGCACTTAAGTTCTATGCTTCCGTAAGACTTGACGTAAGAAGAATTGATACGCTCAGACAGGGCGGTGAGATCGTAGGTAACAGAACAAGAGTTAAGATAGTTAAGAACAAGGTGGCTCCTCCATTCAAGGAGGCTGAGTTCGATATCGTGTTCGGCAAGGGTATATCTAAGGTTGGAGATATTCTTGATCTTGCTGTTGCGAACGACATAGTGGATAAGTCCGGTGCATGGTACGCATACAACGGCAATAAGATAGGTCAGGGAAGAGAGAATGCGAAGGCATATCTTGAGAACAATACAGCTATCTGTGATGAGATAGAGCAGAAGGTAAGAGAGGCGGTTGGTGTTGCCGGAGAGTCTGCCGAGAACACTGTAGATGATGGAGCAGATGAGTAGGATCGCAACTGTCACTGATATCAGGAAGATCGATGATAAAAGGTTTTGTCTGTTTGTGGACTATGAGCCTTTTTCATCGGTCTATGCATCGGATATACGAAGATTACATCTTGCCTGTGACGGTGAGATAGAATGGAGTAAACTTGAGGAATTCAGACGGGACTATCTGTTCAAACGTGCCATGAACAAGGCTGTGAACTCCATAAAATTTTCGGACAAGTGTGAATACGATATCAGGCAGAAGCTTAAGGATCTGTATTACGACGAAGAGATCGTGGATCAGACCATCGACAAACTGAAGTCGTATGGATATATAGATGATTACAGGTATGCATGTGGATATATACGCAGAAACTCCGCTAAAAAAGGCATTCGTGTCATACGATTTGAATTGCAGGCAAAGCATATAGGCCAGGATATTATCGATCTGGCTGTGGAAGACTCAGACATATCAGACGAAAGCGACAGGATAACACACATTTTACAAAAAAAATACACTGTGGAAGAACTGACTGAAAAGCGTGATAAAGTCTATGCATACATGTACAGCAAGGGTTTTGACAGGCGTAAGGTTTCTGAGTGTATACGAAATATTGTCTCTGATATTACTTGACATAACATCTTAAAAATATTAAACTTAAATAGTTGTATTCTTGTACAATGAAAACTTAATAAGGAGGTGCTCCTGTGAATTCACCAATAGTATGGGGAATAATCGCTGTTGTTGTAGTTGCACTGCTTGTTGCTACATGGTTTATCGCTATTGCATATCGCAAGAACATAGTAGAGACCAAGATAGGAAGAGCAGAGTCACAGGCAAGAGAGATTATTGACGAAGCTCAGAAGACCGCCGAGGCTAAGAAGCGCGAGATACTGCTTGAGGCAAAGGAAGATTCCCTTAAGACACGTAATGACCTTGAAAAGGAAGTAAAGGACAGACGTGGAGAACTTTCACGTATGGAGAAGAGAATTCTTGCACGTGAAGAGAATCTTGATAAGAAGACTGAGGCAGTTGAGAAGAAGGAAGCTAGTTTAGCTAACAAGGAAAGCGCACTGGACAAGCAGAAGGCTAAGGTTGAAGAGTTACAGGCGAAACGTTTACAGGAACTTGAAAGAATTTCAGGTTTGACCTCTGAACAAGCAAAAGAATACTTATTAAAGACTGTTGAAGATGAAGTAAAGCATGAAACAGCAGTTATGGTCAAGGAATTAGAAACCAGAGCTAAAGAAGAAGCGAACAAGAAGGCGAAGGAGTATGTTGTCAATGCAATACAGAGATGTGCGGTTGATCATATCTCAGAGACAACGATCTCATTAGTTCAGTTACCTAACGACGAGATGAAGGGTAGGATAATTGGTAGAGAGGGTAGAAATATTCGTACCCTTGAAACTCTCACAGGTGTAGATCTTATCATAGACGATACTCCTGAGGCAGTTATCTTATCAAGCTTTGATCCGGTAAGACGTGAGGTAGCAAGAATTGCACTTGAGAAACTCATCGTGGATGGTAGAATCCATCCAGCCAGAATCGAAGAGATGGTTGAGAAAGCGCAGAAGGAAGTTGAAAACATGATGCGCGAGGAAGGTGAAGCTGCTACTCTTGAGGTAGGAATTCACGGAATCCATCCAGAGCTGGTAAGACTTCTTGGAAAGTTGAAATTTAGAACAAGCTACGGACAGAACGCATTGAAGCACTCTGTTGAGGTAGCTCAGTTGTGTGGTTTGTTGGCCGGAGAGATAGGTGTCGATATCAAGGTTGCAAAGCGTGCTGGATTACTCCATGATATAGGTAAATCACTTGATCATGAGATGGAGGGTTCACATGTTCAGATCGGTGCAGATCTTTGTAGAAAGTACAAAGAGTCAGCGCTTGTTGTCAATGCGGTAGAATCACATCACGGTGATGTTGAGCCTGAGTCATTGATAGCACTTCTGGTACAGGCTGCAGATACAATTTCTGCTGCAAGACCGGGAGCAAGAAGAGAGACCTTGGAGACTTATACTACAAGACTTAAGAAGTTAGAGGATATTGCTAATTCTCATAAGGGTGTAGATAAGACATTTGCTATTCAGGCAGGTAGAGAAATTCGTGTAATGGTAGTTCCTGAGCATGTAAGCGATTCTGATATGGTATTGCTGGCTAGAGATATTGCAAAGCAGATCGAAGACGAGCTTGAGTATCCTGGACAGATTAAGGTAAATATTATAAGAGAGTCACGCGTGACAGATTACGCAAAATAAAAATTAGGGTTTGTAGAGATGATCTACAAACCCTTTTTATGATTTGTCATATAATGAAGATAACATCAAGCCGGTGCTTGAAGATAATTGAGGTGTATATGTTTCGTAATTTGTATGCATGATGAACTATGAAAACGGGAAGATAGGTGATCGATAAATGGAGAAATTTAAGAAAATAAAAACTGAAGTGGCTTACAGGGCGCATGTGTTTGATGTATATAACGACTATCTTGAACTGCCTGACGGCAGAAATGTTGTATATGATCTGATAAAGCATCATCCGGGAGCGTGCATCCTTCCGGTGAAAGACGATGGATCGATCATATTGATAAAACAGTACAGGAATTCTATTGATGATATAACCTACGAGGTTCCGGCTGGTTTTATCGATGAGGGAGAGGCTCCTGAAGATGCAGCCAGAAGAGAACTCAGGGAAGAGACTGGGTTTACTGCGAAGGTCGTGGAATATGTGACAAGGACTGTTCTGGCTATCGGTACAAGTGATGAACAGACTTACGTGTATATAGGCATGGGACTTACCGGAGGAACATGTGCATTGGACGAGAATGAATTTATAGAGACCGAGGAGATAGGTCTTGATGATGCACTCAATATGATAAGAGATGGCAGGATAGTGGATTCCAAAACAATAATTGCAATCTACGCATATTGGGGTAAGAAATGCTCCCAAACAAGCAATCACATAATTTGAAACATAGAAAATTCAACTGAAACATTGTCGGAATTAAAAAATGTGAAATATTTTTGAAAAGAATTATGTCAATATCTAGTATACATAATTTGATCGCGCACCGCATTTTGTACTTTTGCTAAAAATGCCGTGAAGCCTTGATTTTACTTGTTAAAATAGTGTTTGATTTTATTTACATTTATATTTATAATATAATTCAGTCTACATAACTAAGGGGATAAATTAGTGGAACAATACATAGACAGATATGTTGATTATTTAAGAAATGTAAAAAAATCCAGCGAGAATACTGTTGCATCATATCGGAGAGATCTGATAAAATTCTACAGGTATTTTGACGAGAAGGGCATAACGAGGATTGATGATATTAATGAAACTTATATCACTTCGTATGTGTTGGAAATGGAGAAACAGGGGATGTCCATGGCTACGGTGTCACGTAACATTGCATCCATAAAGTCATTCTATGCCTATCTCATGAGGGAGAGGATTGTGAATGAGGATCCAACGGAGAATATCAAGCCTCCGAAGATCGTGAAGAAGGTTCCTGAGACGCTTACCATAAGTGAGGTGAACAAGCTTCTCGACCAGCCTACCAACAAGACTCCAAAGGAGATCAGGGATAAGGCGATGCTGGAGCTGTTGTATGCTACAGGAATACGTGTTACAGAGCTTGTGACATTGAAACTCACGGATGTCAACATAAAGCTTGGGTTCATTGAGTGCCACGACGGCGACAGGGTGAGGACTGTTCCGGTTGCGGAGGTTGCTCAGAGAGCCCTCAGCAGATATATTACTGAGGTGCGCGATGATATGAGTGGAGGCAGTGATTATCTGTTCTTCAACTGCAAGGGTGCACCTATGACGAGACAGGGATTCTGGAAGATAATAAAGTATTATGCGGCTAAGGCCGGCATAGATAAGGATATAACACCTCATATGATAAGGCATTCATTTGCCTCGCATATGTTGGGGAATGGAGCGGATATAAAGTCTGTTCAAGAGATGCTTGGACATGTGGATATTGCGACAACCCAGATATATCTTACAAATAAGCAGAGTAAGCTCAAGGAAGAATATGCAAAGGCATATCCGAGGGCCTAACAAATAACTTATAAACTAAGGAGACAATTAAATCATGGAAAACAATTACTACGTTCCGGCACAGATCATTGAGAATAATCTCAAGGGTGCTGTTGGAAAGGCAAATCTCAAGCTGTACAAGATGATTATGATGGGATTCTTTGCAGGAATGTTCATTGCGATAGGAGCTGAGGGATCAAACCTTGCGGTGCATACGGTGGACAATTTCGGACTTGCGAAGACTCTTGCAGGATGTATATTCCCTGTAGGACTCATGATGTTATCGATTATCGGTGCAGAGCTGTTTACCGGAAACTGTATGATGATAACAGCGGTTATTGATGGTAGGATAAAGCTTGTGCAGATGCTCAAGAATTGGGTTATTGTATATCTCAGCAATATGCTTGGATCAGTTGTGACTGCAGCTCTTATATATGGAAGCGGTCAGTTTGATAATTCAGCAGGCGGCCTTGGCGCTTATACCATCAAGGTGGCTATGGGTAAGACAGGCCTTGATTTTTGCAATGCGTTCATGTCGGGAATAATGTGTAATGTTCTCGTGTGTATCGCGGTTCTCATGTCATCTTCGGCTAAGGATATAATTGGAAAGCTGTTTGCATGCTTCTTCCCGATAATGGTATTCGTCGTGTCGGGTTTTGAGCACTGCGTTGCAAATATGTACTATATACCTGCAGGTCTGATGGCTGCATCAAACAGCAAGTACGTGGACAAGGCATGCGAGCTCTATGGATATACCGCACAGCAGATAAGTGACCAGCTCACAGTGGGACATTTCTTCAGTAAAAATCTCCTCCCTGTAACGCTTGGTAATATCATCGGCGGTGGTCTGATAGTGGGAATTGGACTTTACATCATCAACAAGCCTAAAAAGGTGGAAGAGTAGAATTTGGCGCCAGACTTATAGGCAACAAGGTCAGAATGATGGACTGAATAAATGATGGATTGAAAAATAAGATAGATAAATAAAAAACAGATGTGGCATGATTTGAGGAATCACCCTGGATCATATCACATCTGTTTTTTATTACTTACATTTTATCGCATTATTGTTTGTCGCAATTTTCAGTTTGTTTGACAATTACTTATAAAAGTCAATTATCTTGTCCATTCTGGATGACATATTCTCAAATATAAGATCAAGGATCGTCAGGGCGGTCATGGCCTCGACGACCACAACAGCTCTCGGCCCAATGATAGGATCGTGGCGGCCTCTGATCGAGACCTCTATGTTATCCCTGGACTTGTTAACGGTTTTCTGTGTGGATGCGATGGATGGGGTCGGCTTGAAATGCGCCTTGATGATTATGTCTGAACCATCGCTCATTCCGCCGAGAATACCTCCGGCGTGATTGGTCTCCTTGTCTACGTTATAACCGTTCATGACAAATGCATCATTGTTATATGAGCCTCTTGCAGTGGATACCTCGGTGCCGTCGCCAATCTCGACAGCTTTCACAGCTCCGATGGACATAACTGCCTTTGCGAGGCATGCATCCAGTTTGTCAAATACCGGTTCACCGATACCTGCCGGCATTCCATGCACGATACATTCAACACCAGAGCCTATGGAATCGTTCTCCGCCATGCAGTCTTGAAGAAGGATTGATGCCTTCTCGTAGGCATCCGGGTCCGGCATGTTGAGGTCGTTCTTAAGTATATAGTCAGCGTCAAAATTGTTCCTGTCTATATGTACATCACCGATGGAAGATACGTAGGTAGTTATGGTGATACCGAGTTCCTTCAGTATCTTTGAGGCGATCGCACCGGCTGCAACTCTGCCGATGGTCTCTCGTCCCGATGAACGGCCGCCGCCTCTGTAATCCCTGAAGCCATATTTTTCATCAAATGTATAATCTGCGTGGCCTGGTCTGTAATATGTGGCGATATCTCCGTAATCCCCGGAGCGCTGGGATGTATTTCTCACCATCATGGATATAGGAGTTCCGGTTGTCTTTCCCTCGAAAATTCCTGACAGTATCTCTATGGTATCGGATTCCTTTCTAGGCGTTGAGAACTGTGAAAATCCGGGTTTTCTGCGATCCAGAAATACCTGTATATCTTCCTCACACAGTGGAAGACCGGCAGGGCAGCCGTCAACGACAACTCCCAGAGCCTTTCCGTGGGATTCTCCCCATGTGGTGATGGTAAATTTATTTCCTATGGTGGAACCTGCCATAATATATCTCCTTTCAAATGCGGCGAAACCTGCCGCTCTCTATTCGGCAAATGAACTGCAGAATCCTGCAGCGCAAATGTCCGCGCGCACTATTATAGCATAGATAAGTTTGTGATAACAAGAAATAAGTTGGGATGCTGTAAAGTGTGAAAGCGTATAAGGTGAATGTCAAACTGGGAATATTACCGGCCGGGGTTGTAATGAAATATGTTATATATTAAAATATCTATGAAATGAATGAAAGAACACGGCTGAAAGCACAGCCGGACATAAGGTGGTCAAGAAAATGGAGAAATATTATATAGTAAAATCGATAGACGGAGATTACGCAAATCTTGCTGATGAGAATGATCTTGGCGGTGAGACAAAGCTCGTTGCAAGGGCGCTGCTTCCGGAAAGTATAGCGGAAGGAACAAGGCTGCACTATGCATTTTTGCAGTATGAAATTGCGGATTAATTTCCTCTTTACAAAACCAGACACATATGTTATCCTACACAAGGTCAACTGACACTTAGTTTGAGGACACCTCTAGGCCTTTTGCCCGGTGTCAGTCATGTATATTATTTTATAGGAGGATTGTTATTATGATAACAAAAGAGCAGAAGCAGGAAATCGTAGCTAAGTACGGCAAGGATGCAAACGACACAGGTTCAACAGAGGTTCAGATCGCACTTCTTACAGCAAGAATCAACGATCTCAACGGACATTTCAAGGCTAATCCAAAGGATCATCACTCAAACCGTGGTCTTCTTAAGATGGTTGGTCAGAGAAGAAACCTTCTTGCATACCTCAAGAGCAAGGATATCGAGGCATACAGAAAGCTCATCGAGAGCCTTGGACTTAGAAAGTAATTTCTATTCGAGCCTTAATACAATAACAATTATGGGAATCATGTGTACACGCATGATTCCTTTTTATTTGCCCGGACACATTTTTATGGTATCAAATAGTGTAAACAGAGGTGTTTGGATATTGTATTTTTTATATTCGTATGATAAAATTTAAAAGATTGTGGAATGACATATCGAGACTTCTATAAAGAATATCATGGATCATCGCTGAAAGATGGCAAAAAGGTTATAAGACATGGTGTTTTTTATAGTTGTTTCGACGTCTTCCACAATACAAATAAATATTAAATCAAGGAGATTTTGAGATGAGTAAGGAATTCAAGAGATACCAGAAAGAGATCGCTGGCAGAATGCTCACTGTTGATATCAACAGAGTAGCTGCACAGGCAAATGGTGCTGCATTTATCAAGTACGGTGACACAACAGTGCTTTCAACATGTACAGCTTCAGAGAAGCCAAGAGACGGAATCGATTTCTTCCCACTTTCAGTAGAGTATGAGGAGAAGTTATATTCAGTAGGAAAGATACCTGGAGGATTCAATAAGAGAGAGGGTAAGGCATCAGAGAACGCTGTCCTCACATCACGAGTAATCGACAGACCTATGAGACCTCTTTTCCCTAAGGATTATAGAAATGACGTAACACTCAACAACCTTGTTATGTCAGTAGATCCAGAGTGCAGACCGGAGCTGGTTGCAATGCTCGGATCATCTATCGCAACATGTATATCAGACGTTCCATTTGACGGACCATGTGCCATGACACAGGTAGGTCTCATCGACGGAGAGTTCATCATCAACCCAACACAGAAGCAGTGGGATGAGGGTGATCTGAAGCTCACAGTTGCATCTACATCACAGAAGGTTATCATGATCGAGGCCGGTGCAAATATTGTACCTGAGGCTAAGATGATCGAAGCTATCTACATGGCTCATGATATCAACCAGGACATCATCGCATTTATCAATGAGATAGTAGCTGAGGTTGGAAAACCAAAGCATTCATATGTAAGCTGTGCAGTTCCAGAGGAGCTCTTTGCAGCGATTAAGGAGATCGTTCCTCCAGAGGCTATGGAGGAGGCTGTATTCTCAGACGAGAAGCAGGTTCGTGAGGAGAACATCAGACAGATCACAGAGAAGCTTGAGGAGGCATTTGCAGACAACGAGGAGTGGCTTGCAGTCCTTCCAGACGCTATATACCAGTATCAGAAGAAGACAGTAAGAAAGATGATCCTCAAGGATCACAAGAGACCTGATGGACGAGCTATCAACCAGATCAGACCACTTGCTGCTGAGGTTGACATCATTCCTAGAGTCCACGGCTCAGCTATGTTTACAAGAGGACAGACACAGATCTGTAACGTATGTACACTTGCTCCACTTTCTGAGATCCAGAGAGTTGACGGACTTGACGAGAACGTTACATCCAAGAGATATATGCACCACTACAACTTCCCTTCATACTCAGTAGGAGAGACAAAGGTTTCAAGAGGACCTGGACGTAGAGAGATTGGACACGGTGCACTTGCTGAGAGAGCACTTCTTCCTGTACTTCCAAGTGAGGAAGAGTTCCCATATGCGATCAGAACCGTATCAGAGACATTTGAGTCAAATGGTTCAACATCAATGGCATCAACATGTTCATCATGTATGTCACTCATGGCTGCCGGTGTTCCTATCAAGGCTATGGTTGCCGGAATCTCATGCGGACTTGTAACAGGTGATACAGACGACGATTACATCGTACTCACAGATATCCAGGGACTTGAGGACTTCTTCGGAGATATGGACTTCAAGGTAACAGGTACAACAGAGGGTATCACAGCTATCCAGATGGATATCAAGATTCACGGACTTACAAGACCTATCGTTGAGGAGGCTATCGCAAGAACACGTGAGGCAAGACTCTTCATCATGGAGACATGTATGAAGCCGGCCATCGCAGCTCCAAGACCAACGGTCAATGAGTTCGCGCCAAAGATTAAGCAGATCAAGATAGATCCAGAGAAGATCGGTGAGGTTATCGGACAGAGAGGTAAGACTATCAACACTATCATAGAGGAGACAGGTGTTAAGATTGATATCGATGATGAGGGAAGAATCTCTATCTGTGGCGTAGAGCAGGCAGGTATGGACAAGGCTATCGAGATGATCAACATGATCGTAGAGCCTCTTGAGGTTGGCAAGAACTACCATGGTAAGGTTGTAAAAGTTATCGACTGTGGAGCTATCGTATCGCTTGCACCTAACAAGGATGGACTCATCCACATCTCAAAGCTTTCAGACAAGAGAGTTGCAAAGGTTGAGGATGTTGTAAATGTAGGTGATGAGGTTGACGTTAAGGTCATCAAGATCGACGAGAGAGCAGGAAGAATAAGCCTGAGTCTCAAGGATGTACAGTAAATAACAGTTCTGAGCTAAACTATAATAAGATATTTTTTATAAGGGTAAATTTGATGTCTCGAAGCCGGTCTGTCATATGGCCGGTTCCGGGGCATTGTAGTAAATAAAGGCATACATGAACAAACTAAAAAATAAATGCAGATTTAAGGGGGAACATATGAGATACGGTTATTTTGACGAACAGAACAAAGAGTATGTAATTGACAGACCAGACACCCCGGCACCTTGGGCAAACTACCTTGGTTCACCGGAATACGGAGCTATAATCTCCAACAACGCAGGAGGCTACAGCTTTGAGAAGTCAGGAGCAAACGGAAGAATACTGAGATACATATTTAACAGCTTTGATCAGCCTGGAAGATATGTATATCTTCGCGATGATGACACAAAGGATTACTGGTCAGCATCATGGCAGCCGGTAGGCAAGAGTCTTGATGTGTATAAGAGTGAATGTCACCATGGAACGGCATATACAAAGATGTATGCAGATTATTCTGATATCAAGTCAGAGGTGCTGTATTATGTTCCACTTAACAAGACACATGAAGTGTGGAAGGTGAGAGTTACCAACAACTCTGATAAGCCTCGTAACCTTTCAGCTATCGGATACTGTGAGTTTACCAATGACTGCAATTATGAGCAGGATCAGGTAAATCTCCAGTATACACTGTTCATAACCAGAACATATTTCATGGATAACAACAAGATCCTTCAGGTCATCAATGAGAATGTTGAGAAGGCTGAGATCAATGGAAGTAAGGCAAACAGAAGATTCTTTGCACTTGCCGGAAGTGATGTTGCATCATACTGTGGTGACAAGGAGGAGTTCCTTGGAAGATATCACGGCTACGGCAATCCGATCGGAGTTATAAATGGAGATCTTGGCAACAAGCTCAACTACAACAGCAATGCCTGCGGTGGACTCCAGACAAAGTTCACACTTGCTCCGGGCGAGTCAAAGGATTTTGCATTCATAGTCGGAATGAAGGACAATGACGCTGCAAATGCTGTCATAGCCGGATACGCAGATCCTGCCGCAGCATGTCAGAAGGAGCTTGACGAGCTGATCGAGTATTGGCATTCAAAGCTCAACAACTTCCAGGTGCACACACCTAGTGATTCATTCAACAACATGGTAAATACATGGAATGCATACCAGTGTTTCATGACATTCATATGGTCAAGAGCTGCATCGTTCTCATACTGTGGTCTGAGAAACGGATATGGATACAGAGATACAGTTCAGGATATCCAGGGCGTTATCCACCTTGCACCTGAGATGGCTCTTGAGAAGATCAGATTCATGCTGTCAGCACAGGTTGACAACGGCGGTGGACTCCCACTTGTAAAGTTCACACATAACGCAGGTCATGAGGATACACCGGATGATCCATCATATGTACAGGAGACAGGACATCCTGCATACCGTGCAGACGACGCACTTTGGCTGTTCCCAACTGTATATAAGTATATTGCTGAGTCAGGCAACCTTGACTTCATAGACGAGGTTATTCCATTTGCCAACAAGGATGAGGGTACAGTTTATGAGCATCTTAAGAGAGCGATAGATTTCTCCATGAATAGACTTGGAGATAATGGTATGCCGGCAGGACTCTGGGCAGACTGGAATGACTGTCTGAGACTTGGAAAGAGAGGCGAGTCAACATTTGTTGCAATGCAGCTCTACTATGCGATGACAGTTATCAAGTATTTTGCTGAGATGAAGGATGATGCAGAGTACATAGATTACATCAACAGCATTCAGTACAAGATGGGTGAGACCATTCAGGAGAAGTGCTGGGAGGATGACAGATTCATCCGTGGATACAAGGAAGGCGGACAGGTCATCGGTTCAAAGAATGATCCTGAGGCAAGCATGTGGCTGAATCCTCAGTCATGGGCAGTTATAAGCGGACTTGCCACAAGAAAGCAGTCTGAGATCGCCCTTGAGTCTGTTCACAGGGAGCTTAACACAGAGTACGGTGTGAGACTTATGTTCCCACCATACAGAGAGCATGCATTTGACGGAGCGCTCATGCTTCTGTTCAATGCAGGAACAAAGGAGAATGCGGGTATATTCTCACAGCCACAGGGCTGGATAATACTTGCCGAGGCGCTCATGGGACATGGAAACAGAGCGTTTGAGTATTTCAACGAGAGCTCTCCTGCATCCATGAATGATAAGGCAGAGATCAGAAAGCTTGAGCCATACTGCCATGGACAGTTCACAGAGTCTGTTGGAAGTCCATTTGAGGGTCGCGCTCATGTACATTGGCTCACAGGTACAGCATCCACATGTATGGTTGGCTGCGTTGAGGGTATCATGGGTATGAGACCAGACTTTGGCGGAATCAAGATCGCGCCTTCAGTCCCATCAGACTGGAAGGAGTTCGAGATCGAGAAGATGTTCAGGGGTAAGAAGCTCTCAATCAAGGTTCAGAATCCTGATGGACATGAGAGCGGTTTCCAGAGCCTCACATTAAATGGTGAGAAACTTGAGACCAATTATATCCCTGCTGACAAGCTTGCTGATACAAACGATATCGTGCTTGTAATGTAATGAATATAAATACATTATTTATACCATATTAAGTTAAGAAGGGCTCAGCCCTTCTTAATTTTTGCCCTGATGCGGAATGAGTGGATCGGGGTTGGAAGGTGGTGCAGGCGAAGTGGAATCGGTATCGATCGCTGAGAGGTTAAAACTCACTGACAACATACATGTTATGGATGTTCCAGGTGGAGGTTATATCCTGTTATGTGGAATATATGGAGAGATTGAGGGGCATGACAAGCTTCCTGCCGGTATGAAGAGTACAAGCTACGAGAAGCTGCTTCCGGTGATAGCCCAGGCAGAAAACTGCGGAGATGTAAAGGGAGTCCTGACTCTGATAAATACGGTCGGAGGTGATGTTGAGTCTGGACTTGCCATATCTGAGATGTTGTCCAGCCTGTCAAAGCCGGTCGTCAATATCGTGCTTGGCGGCGGACATTCCATAGGAGTTCCTCTGGCGGTGTCGGGAAATGTGTCTTTTATAGTGCCGACCGCAACGATGATAGTTCATCCAATAAGGACAAATACGGCGGTGCTTGGAGTTAAGCAGAACTTTGAATATATAGAGAAGATGCAGGAGAGGATCATACAGTTCACAGTGGATCACTCATCTATAGACAGGAAAGAACTGGAGAAACTTATGTTTAACACGACAGAGCTGACCAAGGATGTGGGCTCGGTCCTGATAGGAAAACAGGCTGTCGAAAAAAGGGTTATAGACAGGATCGGTGGTATGTCGGCGGCTTTAAAAACGCTGTATGACTTGATTAATTAAGAAAATGATAGTAAAATTCCATAGGATATTGTATAAACATCGATCAAGGGAGGTCGGTCATGAGCTTATTACAGGCAATTTTGATGGGAATAATACAGGGAGCTACAGAATTTCTTCCAGTCAGCAGTTCGGGACATCTGGCTATTTTCAAGAATATTTTTGGAGTGAAGACCGATACGGGTATATTATTTGACATACTGCTCCATTTTGGCACGCTGGTTGCCATATTTATAGTCTACTGGGCAGATATAAAGAAGCTTGTTATAGAGGGACTCAAGATAGTTGGAGACTGCTGTGTCAATCTGGTAAATTTCATAAAGAACAAGACCTCGAAGGAGGGACAGATATATCCGTATAGGAAGATTGTGTGTACGGCATACAGAAAGTTTGTTATGCTCATACTCGTGTCAACTCTTACGACGACGGTGATCGCAGTCCCATTTGACAAAGCTATAGGACATGCGGGAGATACACTTTTGATACCGGGTATCTGTCTGTGTATAACATCTGTTATCCTGTATTTTGCGGACAGACTGCCGGCTGGTAAGAAAAGTGTGGCAAAGGCTACATACAGAAATGCCATATTTGTTGGACTGGCACAGGCTGTTGCCACGCTTCCCGGAATATCCAGATCCGGAAGTACGATAACTGCAGGTATGGCGTGCGGCTACACAAGAAAATTTACAGTAAAGTATTCGTTTATAATGTCCATACCGGCTGTTCTTGGCGCTGTCATACTGGAGATACCTGATCTGTTTAAGGCATCAATCTCAGGGGCGGATGTCGTTAATTACATAGTTGGTATGATCGTTGCCGGCATTGTCGGATACATATGTATAAAATTTATGCTTTATACGGTCAAGAAAAAGAATTTTAAGGGATTTTCCATATATTGTATGATCGCGGGAATCGTGTCTGTAATATGGTATTTTGTTGCTTAAGATTTAGAATAGAGGTAGAAAATGGCTGCTGGTAATAAAAAGTCATACAAGAACAATACATCAAGGAATGGCACGTCCAAAAACGCTGCGTCTAAAAAGACTGTGGCAAAGAACTCTTCAAAAGGCGGATCAAATAACAGGACATCTGCGAAGAAGAATACTGCATCGAAAAAAACATCTGCCAGATCAAAGACTGCCATAGAACGCAAAGCCCGGGAAGAGGAACTGGCAAGGCAGAAGCAGATGAGAAGTGAGATCATACTCATAGTTCTCTTTGCATTTTCGGTATTTCTGCTGCTTGCAAACTTCAGGATCTGCGGAATAGTGGGAGATACCGTATCGGGATTTTTCTTTGGAATAATCGGTTTCAGCGAGTACATATTCCCGGTATATCTGTTTGTGTCGGCTGCCTATCTTATATCAAATGATTTCAGGAGAAAGATCGTCAAAAAGGTTGTATATTTTGGCGTTGTGCTCATCCTGTTGTCCATGGTATTTCAGACTATATATTCATCGACCTTTGAGTCGGTCAAGGTTCTGTACATGGATGGGTATAAGGACAGATCAGGCGGAGGAGTTATATGCGGAGGAATATTCTTTGCGATAAGGACACTGCTTGGAGTTCCGGGTGCGTGCATAGTAATATTTATAGCTGCGGTTATCATGTTCATTCTCATAACGGAGATATCAGTTATAGACGAGATCAAACTTTTCATAGCATCTATCCGTGAGCGCAGAGAAAGCGATGATGACGAACAGTATGAAGATGAGGAGTATCAAAGTGACAGATATGACGATGGTTATTACTCACATGATGTAAATGATACTCCGGTTCGCAGAGTGAGACCATCGATGGCAAATCTCAATGTGTACAGCAGTAATAATTCCAAGGGCGACAGAGCTTCCGACAGGACTGCTGCAACACAGGTCAAGCCAAGGAAGACTAAGACACAGAAGGATGTAGAGAGGGAGCCTGCCAGGGATTTCTTTGCCATGGAGGATGTCCACGAGCTCACTCCTGGAGATGGCGCTGTGGATATGTCCTATGATGAATTTAACAATGATATAGAGAAGATCGTCATGACCGACAGAGAGGAGATCGTCAATCCAGTTCAGATAGACAGAGGGGATCCTGTGCATAAACCGGTGCGGAAGCTTGCACCTGTGAAGAGAAGAAAGCCGGTGGTCGTAACTCCTGAAGAAACAAAGCTGGCTGCTGTGGACACTGATATGGAGGATGCAGAGATACTTTCATTTACTGATGATGCGGAGGATGTCCTTGCGGGAGCGGTAAATGGCAATATGCATCCAGAGAGTGTGTCAGATTACAATCCGCTCTACGACTCTGCATTTGCGGAGGAGGAGAAGACGGATACCGCGGCTCAAAGCAAAAAGAAGCCGGCGGTACAGACTGAGAGCTCAAAGCAGTATCAGGAGGGAAGAAAGTATAAATTCCCAACGGCAGATCTGCTGTCCCAGCCTAAAAAGGCGAACAATTCCAACAGGGATGCCCATGTCAGGGAGACCGCCATCAAGCTTAAGAATACCCTCGAGACATTTGGCGTTAATGTAACCATAACAAACTATAGCTGCGGTCCTGCTGTAACGAGATTTGAGATGCAGCCGGAGCAGGGTGTCAAGGTCAGCAAGATACTGAACCTTGCGGACGACATAAAGCTCAACCTTGCGGCTGCGGATATACGTATAGAGGCACCGATACCTGGCAAGGCAGCCATAGGAATAGAGGTCCCTAACAAGGAGAACTCAATTGTGGCGTTCCGGGAGCTTATAGAATCAGATAATTTCAAGAACCTCAAGTCCAAAGTGGCATTTGCGGTTGGTAAGGATATAAGTGGACAGGTTATCGCAACCGATATTGCCAAGATGCCACATCTTCTGATCGCCGGAGCCACAGGTTCAGGTAAATCAGTGTGTATCAATACACTTATAATGAGTATACTGTACAAGGCCACACCGGAGGAGGTAAAGCTCATAATGATAGATCCTAAGATGGTTGAGCTTGCATGTTACAATGGCATACCACACCTTTTGATACCGGTCGTAACAGATCCAAAGAAGGCGGCAGGGGCACTCAACTGGGCAGTTATGGAGATGACCAGAAGATACCAGCTTTTTGCTGAGCACAGTGTACGTAATATACAGGGATATAATGACAAGATTGAAAATGCCGTTATAGCAGGAGCCGATGGAGAGAAACTGACCAAGATGCCACAGATAGTGGTTATAGTGGATGAGCTTGCGGATCTTATGATGGTTGCCCACGGCGAGGTCGAGGATGCAATAGTCAGACTTTCACAGCTTGCCAGAGCGGCGGGTATACATCTTGTCATAGCAACACAGAGACCGTCGGTTGATGTCATAACAGGTCTCATAAAGGCAAATGTTCCATCGAGAATAGCATTTGCAGTTTCGTCGGGAGTTGATTCCAGAACCATACTTGATATGGTAGGAGCAGAGAAACTTCTTGGAAAGGGAGATATGCTGTTCTATCCGACAGGCTATCCTAAGCCGGTCAGAGTACAGGGCGCATTTGTGTCGGATGATGAGGTTACAGCGGTTGTTGATTTCCTCAAGAAGAACAATGGCGTGGGAACATATGATGAGGAGATATCCAAATCGATATCCGGAAATGGTGGATCAGGAGCCACAGCGATAGGTGGGGCTTCAGCCAGTGATAAGGATGAATATTTCGTGGAAGCGGGAAGATTCATTATAGAGAAAGAAAAAGCTTCTATAGGTATGCTTCAGAGAACGTTCAAGATAGGCTTTAACAGAGCCGCAAGGATCATGGATCAGTTGATGGCCGCGGGAGTAGTTGGCCCGGAGGAGGGCACAAAGGCCAGAAAGATCCTGATGACTCAGGAACAGTTTGATGAATATATAGACACTAATTTATAAAAAGCGGAGGATAAGAGCTATGATGACAGACATTGAAATTGCACAGAAGGCTGAGATGAAGCACATAAGGGAGGTTGCTGCAAAGCTCGGAATATCAGAGGATGACCTCGATCTCTATGGAAAGTATAAGGCAAAGCTCTCAGATGAGCTTATAAAGAAGGTTGAGGGCAACGAGAACGGAAAGCTTATCCTCGTTACAGCCATCAATCCAACACCTGCAGGAGAGGGAAAGACGACAATCACTGTAGGACTTGGTGAGGCTATGGGACAGCTTGGAAAGAAGGCGGTTATCGCACTTCGTGAGCCATCACTTGGACCATGTTTTGGAATCAAGGGTGGTGCAGCCGGCGGCGGATATGCACAGGTAGTACCTATGGAGGATCTCAACCTCCACTTTACAGGAGATTTTCATGCTATAACATCCGCAAACAATCTCCTTGCAGCCATGATGGATAACCATATCCAGCAGGGAAATGCACTGAGAATAGATGTGAACAGAATAGTGTTCAAGAGATGTATGGATATGAACGACAGAGTTCTCAGACACACAGTTGTCGGACTTGGAAAGCGTGTCGACGGAGTGCCTAGAGAGGACGGATTTGTCATCACAGTTGCATCGGAGATCATGGCTATTCTCTGTCTTGCAAGTGACATGAAGGATCTTCAGGAGAGACTTGGCAGAATAATCGTTGCATACAACATGGACAATGAGCCTGTGACAGCGGCTGATCTCAAGGCTGTAGGCGCTATGGCAGCGCTCTTAAAGGATGCCATCAAGCCAAACCTTATCCAGACACTTGAGCATACACCGGCAATCGTACACGGCGGACCATTTGCAAATATAGCACATGGATGTAACAGTGTAATGGCTACAAAGACAGCATTAAAGCTTGCAGATTATGTAATAACAGAGGCAGGATTTGGCGCAGATCTCGGAGCTGAGAAGTTCTTCGATATCAAGTGCCGAATGAACAACCTTAAGCCGGATGCGGTGGTTCTGGTTGCTACAGTAAGAGCACTCAAGTACAATGGCGGAGTTGCAAAGGCAGATCTCGGCGAGGAGAATCTCGACGCGCTTAAGGCTGGTATAGTAAACCTTGAAAAGCATATTGAGAATCTTCAGAAGTATGGCGTTCCTGTTGTTGTTACACTGAACAGATTTGTCACAGACAGCCAGGCAGAGCTTGACTTTGTCAAGAAGTTCTGCGAGGACAGAGACTGTGATTTTGCTCTTGCAAATGTATGGGAGCAGGGAGGCAAAGGTGGTATAGACCTTGCAAATGCAGTGCTCAACACGCTGGAGAACAAGAAGAGCAACTTCAAGGTGCTCTACGATGACAGCCTTTCAATAAAGGATAAGATAAATTGTATCGCTACAGAGATATATGGCGCGGATGGTGTTACATACAGCGCAGAGGCCAGCAAGGCCATCGCCAAGATCGAGGAGATGGGATTTGGTAACTTCCCTGTATGTATGGCAAAGAACCAGTATTCTCTGTCAGATGATCCAAAGAAGCTTGGAAGACCTACAGGATTCGATATAAATATCCGTGAGGTTTATGTCAGTGCAGGAGCGGGATTTGTGGTAGCGATTACCGGAACGATCATGACCATGCCTGGACTTCCAAAGGCTCCGGCTGCAGAGAGAATTTATGTGGATGATGACGGCAAGATCGTCGGATTATTCTAGGAGGACAGATAAATGTATAAGCTTATAGATGGTAAGGTTATATCAAAACAGATAAAGGATGAGCTCAAGGAGAAGGTTGCAGGGCTTAAGGCAGAGGGTGTAGAGATATGCCTTGCTGTTATTCAGGTCGGCAATGATCCTGCTTCATCAGTATATGTTGGCAACAAGAAGAAGGCATGTGAGTATATAGGAATAGGTTCACTGTCATACGAGCTCCCAGAGGAGACAACTGAGGAGGAGCTTCTTGCACTTATAGAGAAGCTCAATTCTGACGATAAGGTGAACGGAATACTTGTACAGCTCCCGCTTCCAAAGCATATAGATGAGGATAAGGTCATAAAGACCATATCTCCAAAGAAGGATGTGGACGGCTTCCATCCGATGAGTGTTGGTGCGCTCAGCATAGGACAGCCGGGCTTTGTGTCATGTACACCAGCCGGAGTTATCCAGCTCATCAAGAGATCAGGAATAGAGATAGAGGGTAAGGAGTGCGTGGTACTCGGCAGAAGCAATATAGTAGGCAAGCCTATGAGCATGCTGCTGCTCCGCGAGAATGGAACCGTAACCGTGTGCCATTCCAGAACAAAGAATCTCAAGGAAGTGTGCAGACGTGCTGATATACTCGTGGTGGCAATAGGAAAGCCAGAAATGATCGATGCATCTTACATCAAGGAAGGCGCAACAGTTATAGATGTGGGAATCCACAGGAATGAGAATAATAAGCTCTGCGGTGATGTGGATTTTGAATCAGCCAAGGAGGTTGCCGGAGCGATAACTCCTGTACCTGGCGGAGTCGGCCCTATGACCATAGCCATGCTCATGTCAAACTGCGTGGAATCAATAAATATAAACTAAGAACAAGTGCAAAATTATTGGAGAACAGATGAAAGTATTACTCATATCACTAGGCTGTGATAAAAATCTGGTGGACAGCGAGGTCATGCTCGGTTTGCTGAACAAAGCCGGCCACCAGCTTACAAATGATGAGACAGAGGCAGATGTAGTAGTTGTAAATACCTGTGCGTTCATCAGCGATGCGAAAGAGGAAAGCATCAACACCATCATCGAGATGGGAGAACTGAAGAAAACCGGAAAACTAAAAAAGCTTATCGTTGCGGGATGTCTGTCCCAGAGATACAAGGACGAGATAATGAAGGAGCTTCCGGAGATCGATGTCATTATTGGTGCGACCAATTACGATAAGATAGTTGAGGCAATAGGAACCGACGAGGAGTCGATCGTAGATGATATAAATTATACTCCAAGGCCGATTGCCGAGAGAATAGTAACGACAAATGCATCGATGGCGTATTTTAAGATCGCAGAAGGTTGTAATAAACTGTGCACTTATTGTATAATACCTCACATACGAGGCAGATACAGAAGCATGCCGATGGACAGCCTGATCGCATCCGCTGAAAAGCTTGCGTCTGATGGTATAAAGGAGCTTGTCCTTGTGGCACAGGAGACTACGCTGTACGGAGTTGATCTGTATGGTGAGAAGAAGCTTCCAGAGCTTCTCACAAAACTCAGTGAGATAGAAGGCATAGAGTGGATAAGACTTCTGTACTGTTATCCGGAGGAGATAACAGATGAACTAATAGAGGTTATGGCCACGAATCCGAAGATCTGCCATTATGTCGATATACCTATCCAGCATTCTGAGAATGCGATACTTAAGAGAATGGGCAGACGGACCAGCAGAGAGGACATTGTGGAGCTTGTCGGCAGACTGAGGACAGCCATGCCGGATATAGCCATCAGAACCACGCTCATATCTGGTTTCCCAGGTGAGACACAGGAACTGCACGATGGTCTGGTCGACTTTGTTGACGAGTGCGAGTTTGACAGGCTTGGAGTATTCACTTATTCGCCTGAGGAGGGCACTCCGGCTGCGGAGTACGAGGATCAGGTGGATGGAGAGCTGGCTGTAAAGTGGCGCGATGAGATCATGGAGCTTCAGCAGGAGATTTCCTATGAGAAGAACCAGCAGATGATCGGAAGCACCCAGAAGGTTCTCATTGAGGGATATCTGGTCGACGATGATGTATATGTGGGAAGAACCTACAGAGATGCTCCGGGGGTTGACGGAATAGTGTTCGTCAGCGCACCATATGAATTGATATCCGGTTCATTTGTGGATGTGAAGATAACCGAGGCAAATGAATATGACTTGACAGGAGTGATAGTAGAATGAATTTACCAAACAAATTGACAATACTAAGAGCTATAATGATTCCATTCTTTCTCGTGTTTTTATATATGTCACCGGGATGGTCGAAGTGGGTGGCACTTGGAATATTCATAGCCGCATCACTTACAGATATGCTTGACGGAAAGATTGCAAGAAAATACAATCTGGTCACCAATTTTGGAAAATTCATGGATCCTCTGGCAGATAAGCTGCTGGTATGTTCGGCACTCATAGCACTGTCGGATCTGAACAGGATCCCAGCATGGATCGTTATAGTGATCATAGCGCGTGATTTCATAATAAGCGGATTCAGACTTATTGCGGCAGAAAAGGGAATTGTTATTGCTGCCGGATGGTGGGGAAAGATCAAGACAACGGTTCAGATGATCATGGTAGGATTTCTGATAGCTGATCTCAAGGTGTTCTACATCTTTGATCAGGTGCTCATCTACCTTGCACTTGCACTGACACTTATATCTCTTGGAGATTATCTGTATCACAACAGAGAAGTTCTCAAGGACTAAAACAGTAAAAAATAAAACAGATTTTATAATTCAACGGGGAATTTGGGGTATACTTTTGTTTGGGGGTATATTTTACACAGATTCCCTGTTTTATTTTGAAAAATAATTGCTTACAACGCCGATAAACCTTTGGTGGTTTTTTCGATTTTACTTGAAATATGACGACAAAGGCTTTACAATTATACTCGGCGAAAATTGGACTATATATAGTCCTAAAATAAATTAAACGGAGGGCTAAAAATGAGCAACACACCAAGCTTGTCAGCAAGTGACAGAATTTCAATGTTACTTGATGACTCAAGTTTTGTTGAAATCGGCGCATATGTAACTGCTAGAAATACAGATTTCAACATTCAGGACAAGGATACTCCAAAAGACGGCGTAATAACCGGTTATGGAGTGATCGATGGCAATTTAGTTTATGTTTACAGCCAGGATGCAAAGGTGCTCGGCGGTTCTATAGGCGAGATGCATGCCAAGAAGATCGCAAACCTTTACGACATGGCAATGAAGATGGGTGCACCTGTTATCGGGCTGATCGATTGTGCCGGACTCAGACTTCAGGAGGCTACAGATGCTCTTAATGCATTTGGAGAGGTATTCATGAAGCAGACTCTTGCATCAGGTGTAATACCACAGATCACAGCTATATTTGGTACATGCGGTGGTGGTGCAGCACTTATACCTAATCTCACAGACGTAACATTCATGACTAAGGAAGGAGCTAAGCTCTTTGTTAACAGTCCAAATGCTCTGGATGAGAACCGTGCAGAGAAGCTTGACACTGCAGCAGCAGATTATGTTGCAGAGAACACAGCAAATGTTGACGCAGTATACGACACAGAGGCAGAGCTTCTCGGTGCAGTGAGAACTATGGTAGGTCTTCTTCCATCAAACAATGAGGATGATGGCGACTGCGCAGTATGTGAGGATGATGTGAACAGAATCATTCCAGATCTTGCTACAAAGGCAGGGGATGTGAAGGCTGTTATAGCAGATATCACTGATGATGAGTTTGTATTCGAACTCAAGAAGAATTTTGCAGATGACGTTGTTACTGCATTTATCAGACTTAACGGTGAGACAGTCGGTGTTGTCGGAAACCAGAAGGATGTCATGACAACAGCCGGTGCATATAAGGCAGAGGATTTCGTAAAGCTTTGTGATTCATTCAATATCCCAGTTGTCACACTTGTAAACATCAAGGGATTTGCAGCAACTGTAAAGGAAGAGAAGACTATCTCAAAGGCTGTTGCAAAGCTTACTTACGCTTATGCCAACGCAACAGTGCCAAAGGTAACTGTTATGCTTGACAAGGCATATGGTACAGCCTACACAGTTATGTGTTCAAAGGCTATCGGAGCTGATGTTGTATTTGCTTGGCCTAAGTCAGTTATCGGAACAATGGATCCAGAGATGGCTGTAAAGATCATGTATGAAGATGAGATCGCAGCAGCCGGTGACAAGCTTGCTTATATCAAGGAGAAGAAGGCTGAGTACACAGATGCTCTTTCAGGTGCCGTATCTGCAGCGAGAAGAGGCTACGTGGATGATATCATCGAGCCTGATGCAACAAGAAAGAGAGTTATAGCAGCACTCGATATGCTTTTTTCTAAGAGTGAGGACAGACCATTCAAGAAGCATGGAACAATATAAAGGAGTGACAACTTAATGGAAAAGATAATAAAGAAAAAGTTATTATTGATAGTTTCTATGTTAGCTGTTACATTTGCACTTGCCGGATGTTCGTCTTCAGACAAGAAAGTAGAATTTGACTATGACGGAAACACATTGGTTCAGATAGCAGAAACACAGGCTACGAATTACATGCAGGTTGCGCAGGTTGAAGATGTATATAATTTCTATGTGGATGAAGAGGCAAATGGCGGTCAGGTAGATGAAACGACTGCTGATGCATTAAAGGTTTTTTCAACGATTGAGTCTGACTATGGTAAATTCCAGCAGTTTAAGCCGGTCAATCTCGAAGATGAAGATGATAAAACAATACAAGAAGTTGATGACAAGGTTGTTGTTACATTATATGCAGAATGTGCAGAAAAAGAAGCTATAGTAAAGGCAACATTTGTAGACAATTCGGTAACTTACAATTTCCAGAAGTATTCAGTGATGGCTCAGAATCAGTATTCAGAAGAAGAGGCTGATCAGATGCTTGCATCAAATGGTGTTTATCCATACAAGATTTCCGAATTTGAAGTTGCTGCTAATCAGACACTTAAGGACAAGATGAAGGATGCGGGAGCAAATACCCTCATAGGTATGGGTATCGTGTTTATAGCACTTATCTTCATATCATTCATAATTTCACTTCTCAAGTATGTTCCGGCTCTTTTGGACAAGGAGACAAGAGAGAAGAGAAAGGCTGAGAAGGCAAAGAAGGCTCTTGGAAGCGTTGCAACATTAAATGTTGACAAGGAGGATGAGACTCCTGCAGGAAACGCACCTGCTCCGGCTGGAATAGTAGACATTGTCAACACAGCGACCGGTGAGAGCGTTATGAACGACTCAGAGCTTGTTGCGGTTATATCAGCAGCGGTTATGGCGGCACAGGGCGGAAAGACAAGAGTTCGTGTAAACTATCCAAGTAACGATAAGTTGGTTGTAAGACCAAGAAAAAAGAATAAGAGATAATTATAGGAGGATAATTGTTATGAAGAATTATAGAATCACAGTTAATGGCACATCATACGATGTATCAGTTGAAGAATTATCAGGTGGCGCAGCTCCAGTAGCAGCACCTGTAGCAGCAGCTCCAGTGGCAGCACCTGCACCAGCAGCAGCTCCTGCAGCTCCAGCACCAGCAGCAGGCGGCGCAGGAAGCGTTAAGGTTTCATCACCTATGCCTGGTAAGATCCTTGCAGTAAAGGCTAATGTTGGCGATTCAGTAAAGAAGGGTCAGGTAATCCTTATCCTTGAGGCTATGAAGATGGAAAACGAAGTTGTTGCTCCAGAAGATGGTACAATCGCAAGCATAGACGTTACAGTAGGCGCTAGTGTTGAGTCAGGCGATACACTTGCAACACTCAACTAATTGCTTGAATTAGAATAAATCTTATAGGAGGAAACAACTAAATGGGCAGCACAATAGTTGACGTTTTGACAAATTTAGCTAATCAGACCGGTTTTGCAAGTCTTGACTGGAAGAACTACGTTATGATCCTTATAGCGTTTGTATTCATGTACCTTGCAATCGGAAAGGGCTTTGAGCCACTTCTTCTTGTCCCTATCTCATTTGGTATGTTTCTTGTAAACATGTTCCCAGATATTATGGCAGAGGGCGGCTTGTTACATTATTTTTACCTGCTTGATGAGTGGAGTATCTTACCTTCGCTTATATTCATGGGTGTAGGTGCCATGACAGACTTTGGTCCGCTTATTGCAAATCCAAAGAGCTTCCTGCTTGGCGCTGCAGCTCAGTTCGGTATTTATGCAGCTTACTTCCTTGCATTCCTTATGGGATTCAATGGTAAAGAGGCTGCAGCTATATCAATCATCGGTGGTGCTGATGGTCCTACATCTATCTACCTTGCCGGTAAGCTCGGTATGGGTGGAACACTTCTCGGACCTATAGCAGTTGCGGCATATTCATATATGTCACTGGTTCCAGTTATCCAGCCACCTATCATGAAGGCTCTCACAACAAAGAAGGAGAGACTTGTTAGAATGCCACAGCTCAGACCTGTAACCAAGATCGAGAAGATTCTCTTCCCTATCATTGTTACACTTGTGGTAGTTCTTATACTTCCAACAACAGCTCCACTTGTAGGTATGCTGATGCTTGGTAACCTCTTCAGGGAGTGCGGCGTTGTAAAGCAGCTCACAGAGACAGCTTCAAACGCTCTTATGTATATCGTTGTTATCTTACTTGGTACTTCAGTAGGTGCATCTACAAGTGCAGAGGCATTCCTTAAGATGAGTACACTTAAGATAGTATTCCTTGGTCTTGTCGCATTCGCATTTGGTACAGCAGCCGGAGTTCTCTTCGGTAAGCTCATGTGTTGGGCGACAAAGGGTAAGGTTAATCCGCTTATCGGTTCAGCTGGTGTATCAGCCGTTCCAATGGCAGCCAGAGTTTCACAGAAGGTTGGATCACAGTATGATCCTACAAACTTCCTTCTGATGAACGCTATGGGACCAAACGTTGCAGGTGTTATCGGTACAGCCGTAGCTGCAGGTACATTCCTTGCAATATTTGGAATTTAATCAGAATTTATATAATTATAGGAGGACGATAAAATGGCAGATAAGAAACCGATAAAGATTACGGAAACTGTACTGCGTGATGCGCATCAGTCACTTATAGCTACTCGTATGACAACCGAGCAGATGCTTCCTATCATCGACAAGATGGATAAGGTTGGTTATCATTCAGTAGAGTGCTGGGGCGGTGCAACATTTGATGCATCACTCAGATTCCTTAAGGAGGATCCATGGGAGAGACTCAGAAAGCTCAGAGATGGATTCAAGAATACAAAGCTGCAGATGCTCTTCAGAGGACAGAATATCCTCGGATACCGTCATTATGCAGATGATGTTGTAGAGTATTTCGTACAGAAGTCAATCGCAAATGGTATTGATATCATCAGAATATTTGACTGTCTGAACGATCTTAGAAACCTTCAGACATCAGTTAAGGCTTGTAACAAAGAGGGTGGACATGCCCAGGTAGCTCTTTCATATACACTCGGTGATGCATATACTCTGGATTACTGGAAGGATATGGCAAAGAGAATCGAGGATATGGGAGCAGATTCAATCTGTATCAAGGATATGGCTGGACTTCTTGTTCCAAATAAGGCTACAGAGCTTGTACAGGCACTCAAGGATGGTTCAAGCCTTCCAATTCAGCTTCATACACATTACACATCAGGTGTAGCTTCAATGACATATCTCAAGGCTGTAGAGGCTGGATGTGATGTCATCGATACAGCAATCTCACCTCTTGCGCTTGGTACATCACAGCCTGCAACAGAGGTTATGGCCAAGACATTTGAGGGAACAGAGTTTGATCCAGGTCTGGATCAGAAGCTTCTGGCTGAGATAGCAGACTACTTCAGACCACTCAGAGAAGAGTGGATCGCAAGTGGTCTCTTAAATCCAAAGGTTCTTGGCGTTAACGTTAAGACACTTCTCTACCAGGTACCTGGTGGAATGCTTTCAAACCTCGTATCACAGCTCAAGGAGATGGGTGCTGAGGATAAGTTCGAGGCAGTTCTTGAGGAGGTTCCAAGAGTTCGTAAGGACTATGGTGAGCCACCACTTGTTACTCCTTCAAGCCAGATCGTTGGCACGCAGGCAGTTCTCAACGTCGTAACAGGCGAGAGATACAAGATGTGTACAAAGGAGTCAAAGGCACTTGTACGTGGCGAGTATGGTCAGTCAGTAAAGCCTGTTGATCCAGAGGTTAAGAAGAAGGTTATCGGCGATGAGAAGCAGATCACATGCCGTCCAGCAGATCTTCTTGAGAACGAGCTCGACAAGATTGAGAAGGAGATGATCCAGTACAAGAAGCAGGATGAGGATGTACTCACATATGCACTGTTCCCACAGGTTGCAACTGACTTCTTCAAGTACAGAGAGGCTCAGGATAAGAAGGTCGATGTCACACTTGCTGACAAGGACAGCACAGCTTATCCAGTTTAATAACTGAATTCATAAGGTCAGATATATAAATGATCATAAAAAGGGACGGAGCTCCGCGAGCGGAGTCTCTGTCCTTTTGTTTAATATATGGAGATAATATGACAGGAAAAATAGTGGTTATGGGAGCAGGAGCTGCAGGGGTAATGGCTGCACTGACAGCGGCACAGAAGAATAAGGTCATTCTCATTGAAAAGAATGACAGGATCGGAAAAAAGTTATTTATAACAGGTAAGGGACGTTGTAATGTGACAAATGCATGTGACGCTGACGGATTTTTTAATTCAGTGGTCACAAACAGCAAGTTTATGTACAGCTCCTTTTATACATTTGACAACAATATGATAATGGACTATCTGGAGAAGGCCGGATGTCCGCTCAAGATAGAACGCGGAGGAAGAGTGTTCCCGACAAGCGATCATTCTTCAGACGTTATAGGAGCATTCAAAACTCTTATAAACAGAAATAAAAATATAAGTCTGTATTTGAATACGAAGGTTACAGGAATCAATATAGAGGATGGCAGGATAAAGAGTGTTGACGTATCAGGAGATAACGGCGGGACAGGCAATGACAGGATATACTGTGATGCTGTTATAATTTGTACCGGCGGAAGATCGTATCCACTCACGGGATCTACCGGAGACGGATACAGACTGGCAGAACATATGGGTCATACGATAAAGCCGTTAAGTCCATCACTGGTTCCGTTTGAGATAGAAGAGAAATGCTGCTCCATGATGATGGGACTGTCGCTTAAAAACGTGGCACTTCACATAAGCAGTGGAAAGAAGAAAATATTTGACGAACAGGGGGAGATGCTGTTTACCCACTTTGGCATAAGTGGGCCGCTGGTGATCAAGGCCTCCGCATATATACACAGGTATATTGGAAAAGATATAGACATGTACATAGATCTGAAGCCGGCTATGGACAGAGATATGCTTGATGCCAGACTCCTCAAGGATTTCAAGAAATATGCAAACAAAGACTTCAAGAATTCTCTTGGAGATCTGCTTCCGATCAAGATGATAGATGTGGTTGTGGAGAGATCCAGTATCGATCCGTATAAGAAGGTCAACTCAGTGACCAGGGAAGAAAGACAGAGACTTATAGATGTGCTGAAGGAATTCAGACTTACATTTGTGGGGCTTCGGGGATATGATGAGGCTATAATCACAAGAGGCGGAGTGAGCGTAAAAGAGGTAAATCCTTCCACCATGGAGTCTAAGCTTGTGGGGGGCGTGTATTTTGCCGGAGAACTGCTGGATATCGATGCGCTGACAGGTGGATTTAACCTGCAGGTGGCGTGGTCGACTGGATATCTGGCTGGACTTTCTGCTTCCGAGAGTTTACAATAGGCGTGGACGACAGTCAATTTAATTACAGGGAGACGAAGATATGAATATAGCAATAGATGGACCTGCAGGTGCAGGCAAAAGCACGATAGCAAAAAAGGCGGCAGGCGAGCTTGGTTTTATATATGTGGATACAGGTGCCATGTACAGGGCGGTGGCTGTATATCTCACAGAAAGCGATATATCTGCCAGCGATGAAGACCTGGTGGAGAAAAGCATAGCGGACATTTCCGTGGAGATAAAATATGAGGATGGAGCACAGCAGGTCTACCTTAACGGCGAGAATGTAACAGGAAAGCTGAGAACTGAGGCTGCCGGTAATATGGCTTCAAAGGCATCTGCACTTCCATGCGTCAGGGAAAAGCTTTTGTCACTCCAGCGGGATCTCGCTGCTTCAAATGATGTTGTCATGGATGGAAGGGATATAGGAACAAATATACTTCCTTCAGCAGAGCTCAAGGTATACCTTACCGCCTCTTCGGCAGTGAGGGCCAAAAGAAGATATGACGAGCTTGTCGCAAAGGGCGCTGAGAATATTGATATAGAGAAGATAGAGCAGGATATAATCCAGAGGGATAAGCAGGATATGGAGAGAAAAACAGCTCCTTTAAAGAGGGCTGATGACGCGGTTCTTATCGACAGCTCAGATATGACGATAGAGCAGGTTACAGACACTATAGTCGGACTTGCAAGAGAGAGAATGTAATACAGGTGGTTTAGATATGGAGATATTACTTGCAAAGAGTGCCGGATTCTGCTTTGGCGTTCAGCGTGCGGTGGATACAGCATACGAACATGCTGACGAGGAAAATGTGTATACTTATGGTCAGATAATACACAATGAAGAGGTGGTTGGTGACCTTACAAAGCACGGAGTGCAGGTGATCGACAGTGATGACGAATTGCTTGAGATAAAAGACAGCAAGGTCATAATCAGATCCCATGGCGCTGAGAAAAGGATATATGACATTCTGGAGGCTGGTGGGAATACGGTGATAGATGCGACCTGTCCATTTGTCAAGAAGATACACAACATAGTGCGCGAGGAAGGACAGAAAGGAAATACAGTCGTCATCATAGGCGACTCAAGCCATCCCGAGGTGAAAGGAATCGTGGGCTGGTGTGTAGAGCCTCCGGTAGTCATAGGTTCCGAGGAGGAGGCTGAGGCTTTTGTAAGAAAATGTATTGACGGAGAGGTCAAAACAGCGGATAATATATCGATAGTTAGTCAGACAACTTTTAATTACAGAAAATTTAATTATATTGTTGATATTATTCGAAATAAATTGTATAATGTTACTGCTTATAAGACTATCTGTAATGCTACGTCTGTGCGTCAAAGGGAGGCGCAGGAGATTGCATCAAAGGTAGATGCCATGATTGTTATAGGTGGTCGGAACAGCTCTAATACTCAGAAGTTATATGAGATTAGTAAAAAAGAATGTGAGAATACTTACTATATACAGACACTCGTTGATTTGGATTTGACTACTTTTGAATCCGTTAGTAGGGTAGGTATTACAGCTGGGGCATCTACCCCAAACAAAATTATTAAGGAGGTTCATGGTAGGATGGACGAGATGAATTTTGAAGAATTATTAAAGAATGATGAGAGCAGAGTCTCAATCAAGACAGGAGAGATAGTAGAAGGTAGAGTTATCGATGTTAAGCCTGATGAGATTCTGGTAGACATCAGCTACAAGTCAGATGGTATTATTCCTAGAAGCGAGTATACCAACACACCTAATGCAGATCTGACAGAGCTTGTACATGTTGATGATCCGATAACAGCCAAGGTTGTTAAGACAAACGATGGCGAGGGATCAGTTCTTCTCTCATACAAGAGAGTTGCTGCAGAGAAGGCTAATGAGAAGCTTGAGGCTGCTCTTGAGTCAGGAGAGATCCTTACAGGTAAGGTTGTTCAGGTTGTAAGCGGTGGACTTAACGTTATGTACGATGAGACAAGAGTATTTATCCCTGCTAGTCTTGTTTCAGATACATACGAGAAGAATCTTGACAAGTACCTTGATCAGGATATCGAGTTTGTACTCACAGAGTACCAGCCAAAGAAGAGAAGAATAATTGGTAACAGAAAGCAGATCGTTGCAGCAAGAAAGGCAGAGGCTGCAAAGGCTCTGTTTGATAGAATAGAAGTTGGAATGATAGTTGAGGGTGTTGTAAAGAACGTTACAAGCTTCGGTGCATTCATAGATCTCGGTGGAGCAGACGGACTTCTTCACATCTCAGAGATGTCATGGGGAAGAGTTGACGATCCTAAGTCAGTTCTCAAGGTTGGTGATACTGTTAAGGCATTCATCAAGAACATTGACGGCGAGAAGATCGCTCTCAGCCTTAAGTTTGATGATACAAACCCATGGCTTAACGCAGCAGAGAAGTATGCTCCTGGAACAGTAGTTACAGGTAAGGTAGCAAGAATGGCTGATTTCGGTGCATTTATCGAGCTTGAGCCAGGTGTTGACGCACTTCTCCATGTATCACAGATCTCATATGAGCATGTTAACAAGCCAGAGGATGTATACAAGGTAGGCGATGAGGTTGAGGCAGTTGTTGTTGAGTGCAATGCAGAAGACAAGAAGATCAGTCTCAGCGTAAAGGAATTACTTCCAGCTCCAGAGTATACAGATGATGTAGCAGAGGACACAGAGGAGTAATCTGATATATAGACAGTTAAGAAAACCGTAGTCGATAATGACTACGGTTTTTTTATGCCAGAATATTTATATCAGAATAGTTTGTTCAGGACTGCAAGGATATAGGCGTGGGATTGCTCACATTTTTCGTGTAATTCGGTGCTGTCCGAAAGAAAACGGTTTCCTTTAAGATCTGTATCATAGAATATCTCTCCGTGAAATCCTGGTGGACAGGGTATGAAGCTGCCGGTCTTGGTGGTGAAAGCATTGTCCTTTGTCGCTTTTTCCTTGTGGGCATCGTCCACATAAGCCGCCATTGATTTGTGTATGGCCATGTGCTCCATAGGTAGATAGTAATAATTTTTGTAGTCCTTGAAGAAGTATTTCATTTCGGTGTCCCGGGTCTTTGGAACGACCACATGCATATGTGTGTTACATGCATTTACAAGAATTCCATTCAGGGATTCCGTTATGCGGCATGGAAGCTTTGGAATGGAACAGTTGTATGTTATTGAATCGATGGTATCGGATATATCATCTATCTGAAAGTCATCAGGAATATGAGGGATATTCACAAATTCAGATATAGATATAAGCCCTCTTATATCGTCATGGTTATGGGTGAGCATATCGTCAAGCAGAGATTCGTCGTGAGAATTCAGATAATGCTTGTAGGCGGATATAAGATCGCCTCCTGATATAAAAGTATTTCTCTGGAAGTCAATCAGATGCTCTATGTCAAACTGTTTAGCCGAGTCCAGACGCAGAAGCTTTTTGTATTTTCTGGTTGTTCTATATATATCCACGCTCTGTATATTGTCAAGCGTAGAGTCCACGTCGAATTGCTCCATCTTTTTCAGCAAGTAGGGGATGTCAAAGGTATCGCCGTTGTATGACACCAGTATTTTGTGATTCTTTAGGATCTGTTCAAAATGGGACAGCATTTCAGGCTCTGAAGTTCCGTTGTCATTGAATATCAACTGGGTGCGAAATGCACTGTCTGAGAAATATGAACATCCGATCAGATAGAGATCCGAACGTTTGGCGCTGAGGCCGGTTGTTTCTATATCAAAATAGAGTATATCCGACAGCTCGTCCGATATGTGAGCTGTATCTACATTTATGTCTTCAGTATATTCAAAAATTTTCATAATGGCTCCTTTGGGTTCCCTGCGTAAGGTACATTATAGAACAAGCACTGTTCTGCAATATATATAGTAGCTGTCGTTTTTCAAAAAAGCAAACATATATTCACAATTGATAAATAATATGATATAATTACGAAGATTTAATGTCGGTTTCTATGCGATTTTGAGATACCGTCATATATTACAGGACAGGAAAAGTTAACGGATGATTTCATATATTCGAGGAGCACTTGAAATAAAGGGTGACAATTATATAGTGATCGAGTGTGGTGGAATAGGGTATCAGCTCATGGTATCCGGAAAGTTTATGGAGAAGCTTCCACCGGTACATTCAGAGATAAAAGTAAGCACATACATGTATATACACGAGGATGAGATAAGTCTGTTTGGCTTTGAGAACGCAGATGAACTCAATGTGTTCAAGATACTGCTGGGAGTGAGCGGTGTGGGGCCAAAGGTTGCCATGTCTCTTCTGTCAACACTCACCGTGAACGAGCTCAGGCTTGCGGTCATATCTGAGGATGTAAAGGCCATATCAAAGGCTAATGGAATCGGGGCAAAGGGCGCTTCGAGGATCATTCTGGAGCTCAAGGATAAGCTGAGCATGGAGGATATGATAGATGCAGCATACAATGATTCGGTTGCTGTGCAGACCGCTGCAGGCGATGTGAGAACAAATGTCATATCGGCTCTCACAGAACTTGGATATTCAGGTGTTGAGGCGGGACGTGCTGTTTCGCGCGTAGATGGTTCAGCGGATATGGATGAGGAGCAGCTCCTTAAGGCGGCACTCAGATTTATGATATAGATTATTGATCAGATAGGTAGAAAAAAATGGGCAGAATTATTTCAACAGAAAGCTTGGACATAGAAGAACAGAAAAGTGAATATAATCTCAGACCTCAGTATCTGTCGGAGTATATTGGACAGAAAAAGGTCAAGGATAATCTGCACATATTCATAGAGGCGGCGAAGAAGAGAAATGAGCCACTGGATCATCTGCTTCTGTATGGACCGCCGGGACTTGGTAAGACGACGCTGTCGACCATTGTGGCAAATGAGATGGGGGTAAATATCAAGATTACCTCGGGACCTGCCATAGAAAAGCCCGGTGAGCTTGCCGCGATACTCAACAATCTGTCGGACAACGACATTTTGTTTATCGATGAGATACACAGACTCAGCACACAGGTTGAGGAGGTGCTCTATCCGGCTATGGAGGATTACGCAATAGATGTTGTGATAGGCAAGGGCGCAGGTGCAAGGTCGATCAGACTTGATCTGCCAAGATTTACACTGATAGGTGCAACGACGAGGGTCGGAATGTTGTCGGCTCCCCTAAGGGACAGATTTGGAATGGTGGACAAGCTGGAATTTTATACCCATGACGATCTGAGAGAGATAGTGATGAGGTCAGCGGAGGTTCTTGGAGTTGACATAGACGAGGAGGGTGCACTTGAGATCGCAAGAAGATCAAGAGGTACACCGAGACTTGCGAACAGACTTCTCAAGCGCTGCAGGGATTATGCTGAGGTGTGTCATGACGGCCATATAGATCACGATGTTGCTAAGGCCGCTCTGGACAAGCTTCAGGTCGATTCCATGGGACTGGACGTGAACGATAGAAATATATTAATGACAATGATAGAGAAATTTGCAGGAGGGCCTGTCGGTCTGGATACACTGGCGGCTGCCGTTGGTGAGGATCCGGGCACGATAGAGGATGTGTATGAGCCGTATTTCATAATGAATGGATTCATAAACAGAACTCCCCGGGGAAGAGTTGTCACTGATCTATGTTACAGACATTTTGGACTGGATGCATTTATAAAGGATAAGTAAAGGAGAATGGGATATGGCACAGAAGAATGATATCAAGGTGGTAATCAACAATAAAGTATATACATTGAGCGGCCAGGAGAGCGAGGACTATCTCCAGAATGTGGCGACATATATCAATGGCAAGATAGCAGAATGTCAGTCATCTGAGGCGTACAGGAGATTTAACGCAGAGTATCAGAATGTTCTGCTTGCACTGAATATAGCCGATGACTACTTTAAGGCAAAGGATCAGGTCAATCAGATGCTCACCGAGGATGACGACAAGGATAAGCAGATATATGATCTGAGACATGAGGTTATCGAGGTGCAGATAAAGTATGAGTCTGCACAGAAGATGATAGAGGAATACAAAGAGAAGATAAGTGAACTTCAGAGACAGATCATAAAACTTGAAGCGGAGAAAAATGTTAAATAAGACTGAAATTTTGGCACCGGCGGGCAACACGGAGGCGGTGAAAGCTGCAGTCAATGCATATGCAGACGCGGTATATCTTGGAGGCAGTATGTTCAGTGCCCGGGCATTTGCCGGTAATTTTGATGAAAAAGAATTGCTTGATACCATAGACTATTGTCACAGATTCGGAGTGAAGGTCTATATGGCGATCAACACACTGCTTAAGAATGAAGAGATACAAAGGCTCCCATCATATGTGGAGCCTTATTACAGGCAGGGCGTGGATGGGATAATTGTACAGGATATGGGAGTTGTCTCCGTTCTGGGCAAGTCGTTTCCAGACCTTCCATTGCACGGAAGTACACAGCTCAGCGTGTCCAGTTCACAGGGCGCTGCGTTTCTGAAAAGCATAGGCATGACCAGATTTGTGCCATCGAGAGAATTGTCATTGTCAGAAATCACAGAGATCAAGAAAAATGTTGATATAGAGGTGGAGACATTTGTCCACGGAGCGATGTGTTACAGCTATTCCGGAAGGTGCCTGATGAGCAGCTTTGCCGGAGGAAGAAGCGGTAACAGGGGAAGGTGTGCCCAGCCGTGCAGAAAGCAGTATGCCTCAAATGATGTAAATGAGTATATGCTCAGCCTGAAGGATATGTGCATGTTGAAGAGTCTGAGCAGGCTCATAGATGCGGGAATTGATTCTTTCAAGATAGAGGGAAGAATGAAAAAGCCAGAGTATGTGGCTGCAACCGTGACTGCGTACCGTGAGGTCAGAGATGCTTATCTGGCGGGCGAATCAGTGGAGAAACTGGCAGAGGAGCAGGAGAAGAAGCTTCTCGACATATATAACAGGGGCGGATTCTGCTCAGGTTATTATTACACATCCAATGGCAAAAAGATGCTTGCAAACAGCAGACCGAACCACACAGGAATTAAGGTTGGGCGTGTGAATGCGGTAGAAAAGCCATATGTGGATATAAAACTTGACGAGAATGTATCCGCAGGCGATGTCCTTGAGATAAGAGGCAGAAATGGTGATGTGGAGCTCACATGCAATGTGGCGGCAAAAGCGGGAAAGAATGTCAGACTTAAGGCGAAGTCATTCAGGAGCATTGCAAAGTTCAATGATGTATACCGTACAAGAAACGGTAAGCTTCTGGAAGATATACAGAATAATATAATAAATGCCGACAGGAAGATAGAGCTCGCTGCACATGTCAGTGCGTATGCGGATCAGCCATTAGAGCTTAAGCTTTCAACTGTAGAAGGAAAGTGTTCTGTCTCAGTCGAGGGGCCTGTGTGTACACAGGCACTTAACAAGCCTGTCACAGAGTCACAGATAGTTGACAAGATCAAAAAGACAGGCGGTACAGATTATGTGCTCGTGGATATAGCTGCTGATGTATCTGACAACCTGTTTGTACAGATAAGCGCAGTGAACAACCTGAGGCGGGAGGCGCTTGAACAGCTTGGACTGCAGATCTCACAGAGTTACAGGCGGGATGGCGGTGCAGTAAGAACTGGCCTGCCTAGCGCTGAAAGACCTCTTGAAAATGTGAAAAACAACACTGTTCACGGTGTTACAGTTGGAGTGTCGGACGCTGACCATGTAAATATTGTTAAGAATTATAAATGGGTCAGCAATGTAATAGTAGATTATAATGTCAGAAAATATGCAGATGAATTGAAGCAGGCCGGATTCAGAGTGATCCTTGCTCTGCCTGAGGTATTGCGGCAGAGAGAGCTTGACAGATATTCAGGCCTTTCCGGTGAACTTGGTTCATTTGACGGTGTGATGATCAGAAATTATGATGAGCTGGGAATTCTAAAGAAGTTGGACTATAAGGGACTCGTGATCGCAGATGCCAGTCTCTATGCGTATAATGATAATGCGTTTGATTTCTATAGAGAGAATATGGGTGATGTGTGCTTTATGTGCTCAAACGAGCTCACACTTGATGAGATACATGGTCTTTCATATGATACACTCATAAAGCTCTATGGTCATCAGAAGGTTATGATCACTGCAAACTGTATAGCAGGCAATTACATGAACGGCTGTGCCTCAAGGAAGATGTCCCGGAATGTCCTGACGGATGACAGGGGAAACAGATTCTATGTCAGAAATGACTGTGCGCACTGCTATAACATTATATATAATGGTGTTCCTACAAATATGATAGACAGACTGGCTGAAACCGGTATTTCAGGTAAAGACTGTTATATTGAATTTACAATTGAGGATACTAATAAAGTAAAGGATATAATGGACAGTCTGGAGCTTGCCATGTCAGGGGAAAAAGCAGTATCCATGTCTGTAGATCAGTATACCAGGGGACATTATTACAAAGGAATCGATTAAGATTTTTTGATAAAGGTGGAAACATGATAACAATAGTAACGGAGATAGCGAAGTATTTGATCATATTTTTTATGGTTTTATACACCGTAAAATGCTTTACGGTTTTAAAGCCTGTGCCTGCCGATAAGAAACGGCGGGCGCTTAATGTGCAGATATTTTATGTGTTCATGATACATTTTCTTTGCTATCTGACATTATATCTGCATTATGAGAAGAAGAGCATACTTATATTTTATCTGCTACAGATGATAGTATCCATAACATATATGGTTTCATATCATGCCATTTATAAGGGCTCATCGAGACTTATAACGAACAATATGTCATTCCTTCTTCTCATAGGTTATGTCATGCTGACAAGACTTGATTTTGACCTGGCGAAGAAGCAGTTTATATTTGCCACGATCATGTTGGTGGTGACGGCATTTGTGCCGTTGTTCGTGGTAAAGTTCCCGCAGATAAAGAAATGGAATATATTCTATGCGGTGTTTGGTATAGGCTTCCTGTGCACGGTGTTCATCCCGCATGTGGGAGTTGATAAATATGGTTCAAACAACTGGATAAGCATAGGCGGAATATCGATGCAGCCTATGGAGATCGTCAAGATCATATTCGTATTCTTCCTTGCCAGCTCATTTGAAAAGGCAAAGAACTTTAAGGATATGATGAAAACGATCTGTGTAGCAGGACTTTTCATGCTGGTTCTGGTGGCTGAGACGGATCTCGGTGGTGCGGTGATCTTCTTCATGGTATTTGTCATGATGCTGTACCTTGCCACTGGTAAGCACAGCATACTTATAGGCGGAGGCCTCGGAGGTTCGGTTCTTGCTGTGGTTGGATATATGCTTTTGAAGAATCATTTCAGCCATGTCACCATGAGAATCGATGCATGGCTTAACCCGATCGAATATATAGATGGAAGTGGATATCAGGTTGCACAGAGTCTGTTTGCGATAGGCTCGGGCGGATTCGAGGGAACGGGTCTGTGCCAGGGACTTCCGACATCGATACCGGTCGTGTCCAGTGATTTTATATTTGCTGCGATATGTGAGGAGCTTGGAGTTATATTTGGACTCTGCCTGCTTCTTATGTATCTGAGCTGCTTCATATATTTCATCAATATATCGATGAAGATAAGAGATGCTTTTTATAAGAATGTAGCCTTTGGTTTTACAATATGCTTCATATTCCAGATATTCCTGAACGTTGGCGGTGTTGTGAAGTTCATACCATCTACGGGTGTGACGCTGCCACTTGTGAGCTATGGAGTGAGTTCGGTTGTCAGCACACTCATTATATTTGGAATAATTCAGGGTATATGTGTATTAGAGAACAGAGGAGTTGATAAAAATGTCAGACAGGAAAGTATCAGCAGGGAAGAGTGGACAGAGACCCCAGTTGCGGTCAGGGGCCAGTCAAACAGCGGTGAAAAACAACGCAAACAGAAAAAGCCAGTCCAGCGCAAAGCAAAGACAGGATACGACAGGAAAGAGACGAACTCAGATGAATTCTGGGGAGAATAGTGACATTCTGGACAAGAAGACAAATGACAAAAAGAATGTGCCTGTTCTGGTTATAACATATTTTGTTGTCATAATCTTTATCTGTATGTTTGCATATATTATCGTGTTTATGGTGAGGGATTCAAGAACATTCATCGCCAATTCATACAATGGGAGACAGTCTCTCTATGCGGAGAAGATAAAGAAGGGAAGCATCATATCCAGCGATGGAAATGTCCTTGCGGAGACATTGACGGATGATGATGGAAATGAGTACAGAAATTATCCATATTCCAATGTGTTCGCACATGTTGTCGGATATGACAGCAACGGACAGGCGGGACTTGAGATGAGCTCCGCGTACTATCTCCTGACATCAAACCAGAACATAATCACGCAGACATACAACAAGCTCAGGAATGAGAAGAGTCTGGGAAACAATGTCATAAGTACACTGAATACCACGCTGCAGAGCACGGCTTACGATGCACTGGGATATAATGACGGCGCTGTTGTGGTTATGGAACCGGATACTGGAAAGATCCTTGCCATGGTCTCAAAGCCTGATTTTGATCCGAACTATATAGACAGTGTGATAGAGGATTCACAGGATTCTGACAGCTCTTATCTGTTGAATCGTGCAACACAGGGTCTGTATCCACCTGGTTCAACCTTCAAGGTACTCACGGCTCTGGAGTATATTCATGAGAACAGCAATTATCAGAAATATTCGTATGAGTGCGAGGGCGAGGATATATTTGACGGAGTACAGATACACTGCTCAGATTATGCGGTTCATGGAACTGTGGATCTGGCGGACTCACTGGCGAAATCTTGTAACACTTCATTTGCCAATATAGGAATGAAGCTCAACAAGCAGTCGTACAAGGATCTGTGTGAGAAGTTCCTGTTTAACAAGGATCTTCCTTATGACGGATATTACAGAAAATCAGTATTCGAGTTAAATGCAACCTCAGATGATTCGGAGATACCGCAGACAGCCATAGGACAGGGCGACACACTTATAACACCTCTGCACAGTGCCATGATCATGAGCACCATAGCAAACGGAGGAGTCATGATGTCCCCATATCTTATCGACAGGATAGAGACATGCGATGGCAATCTTGTAAAGACATTCAAGCCGAACACCTACGGTAAGATCATATCTGCATCTGACGCAAGACTTCTGAAGGATCTGATGCTTGGCGTAACATCATATGGTACGGCATCGGATGCATTTGCAGATTGCTCATATACCATAGCCGGAAAGACAGGTACTGCGGAGTTCAACGACAACATGGATTCACATTCGTGGTTTGTTGGATTCTCAAATGTTGATGATCCGGATATAGTCGTATGTGTCATAGTTGAGAATGCAAGCTCAACTGGAGCTTCAGCAAAGTATATTGCCAGACAGCTCTTTGACGCATACTATAATTATGTGAAATAATTGCACAAAATGATGCGTATGCCATTAATACGTGATCATATTTACTTTAAAAATAATTTGACATATGATATACTGACTTCAAGTTTTAATTACACACCCGGAAGAAACAGGAGGAATTGCAGTGATAGAAGCAACAAGCTGTGGAGGGGTGGTAATCTTCAGAGGAAAAGTATTGTTGTTGTATAAGAATTACAAGAACAAATACGAAGGATGGGTTCTCCCCAAGGGAACTGTTGAAAAGGGCGAGGAGCACGATGAGACCGCCTTGCGAGAAGTGAAAGAGGAGACAGGTGTAAGCGCATCTATAATCAAATACGTGGGAAAGAGCAATTACACTTTTAACACGGCATTTGATGTGGTAAATAAGGATGTTCATTGGTATCTCATGATGTCTGACAGCTATTACAGCAAGCCACAGAGAGAAGAGTATTTCGTGGATTCCGGTTACTACAAATACCATGAAGCCTACCACCTTCTGAAATTTCCTAACGAGAAGCAGATACTTGAACAGGCATATTCAGAGTATGTTGATCTTAAGAAAAAGAATCTGTGGGGAAACAAGAAGTATTATTAATCAACAAAAGGACTTCTGTATGCAGGTACAGAAGCCTTTTTAGTTTTCTTTTGAGGGTAAGACATGAACAGAAAGAATGCAGACAGATCAAAACAAAAGAAAAAGAGAACAGCAAAGGATATAGTTTTGGACATACTGCTGGTCGTTTTTTTACTTATAGCAGTTTGGAGCGGTGCGTATCTTGGAAGGTATTATTATATTGCGAAGAATGCGCAGAATAACTTCAATGATCTTAAAGGAATGCTCGATACCGATGGGGATGATACCGAAAAGGTTACGGTGGAGGTCTCGGATAAAAGTAAGGACAATGGCGAGAAGAAGATACTCAAGAAATTCGAGAAGTTATACGAGAAGAACAGTGATATTGCAGGATGGCTCACGATCGATGGCACGACCATAGATTATCCGGTCATGTACACTCCCGATGACAACGATTATTATCTGCATCTGGATTTCGATAAGAACTGGAGTGATCCGGGTACACCGTTCATAGATACGAACTGCAGGCCGTTTGATGACAGAACGGACAATGTTCTCATATACGGACATAACATGAAGTCGGGAATAATGTTCAGAGAGCTGCTTCAGTATGAGGACGAGAGCTTTTATAAGAAGCATAAGAATATCAAGTTTGACACGTTGTATGAGACCGGAACATACGAGGTCATCGGTGCATTCCGATCGGAGATATATCCTGACGATGACACGGAGCACTATCATTATTATGAGTTCTTTAACGCTGCGGATAAGGCGGAATTTGATGAATATATTGATTTTGTCAAGTCAAACACATCATATGACAGCGGTGTTACGGCTGAGTACGGTGATGAACTCATCACACTTTCAACATGCGCTTCACACACTGAGGATGGCAGATTTGTCGTGGTTGCGCGAAGGATAACAGGGGATGATAAGTAGTTGACACTAAATGGGGCATGTGTTAATATAACAAATGTCGCAAGCGCCGGCTTGTCGGAATTGGCAGACGAGGCAGACTCAAAATCTGTTGGTGGCAACATCGTGCGGGTTCAAGTCCCGCAGCCGGCATTATATTGAGCCTGAAACCTGAGTAGAATCAAGGGTTTCAGGCTCTTTTGGTATACGTGGGAATAAGATCTTGAAATGAATGGGAGGTGATATATTATGATGAGTAGAAAAGTAAAACAGCAGGTGAATTCGGCTGTGAATGAGTTGGATATGAATCTGGCGAACAACTACAAGGATCTGGCGCATAAAGCCTTGAAGGAACTTGATGAGCTGGTTACGAAGCTTAATGAGGAGGGGCAGCTCAAGGAAAAGGACTACACCAAACTGAGGGATAAAGTGGATGATTACAAGAGACGTATGGCGGGATATCATCACTGACAGTATGTCATAATGACATAATATCGTCACTGAAAGATTATGACCGGGAGACTGCAGAACAACGGATGTATGTAGCTTCCCGGTCATATTTGTCTGTGTGTATCAGTATTGCTTCATTATCTCTCTGCGAAGCTTCTTGATTATTCTTTTTTCCAGCCTGGATATGTAGGACTGGGATATTCCCAGGAGATCAGCCACCTCCTTCTGAGTCTTTTCTACCCCACCTATGGTGTTTATTCCATACCGCAGTTCTATGATGGTGCGTTCCTTTTCACAGAGCTTTGATATTGCATTGTCGAGGAGATTGTAGTCTACCTCTGTCTCCAGATCACGGTAGACTACGTCCTCATCCGTTCCCAGAATGTCGGACAGAAGCAGTTCGTTGCCGTCCCAGTCAACATTCAGCGGTTCATCGATGGACACCTCTGTTCTGAGCTTGCTGTTGCGACGGAGAAACATGAGTATTTCATTCTCAATACATCTTGATGCGTAGGTAGCAAGCTTTATGTTTTTGTCATTTTTGAAGGTGTTTATGGCTTTGATGAGACCGATCGTGCCTATGGATATCAGATCCTCAATTCCGACACCCGTGTTGTCAAATTTTTTAGCAATGTATACGACAAGTCGCAGATTTCGCTCTATCAGCATTTTCTTTGCGGAATCCGACTGGTTGTTTGTGAGTTCGTTTATGACCACGGCCTCCTCGTGGGGCTCCAGCGGGGCGGGAAGTACCTCGGTTCCTCCAATATAATATATATCTTTGCCGCTTTTCAGGGAGCGCAGTGAAATATTGCTGGCAACAGTAAATTTGAAGTCGTTACCCCTTATTGTGTTTAACATGTCTTTTGCCTCTTTTCATATAATATTTGCTTAAAAGAATACATTTGTCTGTGTGAAGTATATTAAATGTATTTGGGCTGATACCGATCAGTGGTCTGTGTTCCATGTATGAGCTGTCGATGAACATGTAGTCAATGTCCATGGCGAGCATAAGCTGATTTCCGGAGCATATCGTATTGTAGGGAATTATGTGTATTCCGGCCGGAATGTCATCACGGTAATCATATTCATATATGGAAGACGGTTTTTTGATGTAGTCATCGAGCAGTGGAGTCAGTTCCGGTGGAGCCAGTTCGATGGCTACGGCGTATGTAGTCACGGCGACGTTGCGTCCTGTGAGATTGCATCTTAGCGTGTTACCTGTGTCCAGGTAACCGATAGCATTGGTGATCCTTGAATGTCTGCCTAGTAATACATTTGTCAGAAAGTTCAAATAATTCACTTCTTTTCATGTAGTGCAATTGGAATTATATATGTGGGCCGGTAAGAAAATGGTCGTATTACAATAAATGAAGCATCGATATTTCGATTGAATTTTTAATATGTTGATGGAAATGTGGTTAAGTTTTTCAATATACGACTATATATTTGAAAAATGTGTATAAATCTGTGGATAATGTGGAAAAGTGCTAAAACATCCTAAAAAGTGCGAAATAAGCAAACAATTTGCGACATAGAGCGATATTTTGTGCAATATAATGATAAAAAATGAGAAATGTATATGTATGGATGACAAAATAAGCCCTGAACTTAAACTTGCCATGGATGCGGATGGTTACATGCCGTACAGCAGTCTTTATCTTGGATATAACGCATCCGATGATTCGTGGATGCTGATAATCAGACATTCCGGTGACATAGATGATCTTGAGGGAGATATTCTGAATAGCTGCGTTTATCTGCTCGGGGGATATGCCATAGTGAACGTGTATTCCTACAATATAAAAAGGCTTCAGGAGGAGCCGAGGGTACTTTATATCGATAAAGCTCAATATTACAGTTATGGTGCGGGTGTCGCCTATGACAGATACATATCCTGCATAACGGAAAATTTCATGTCGAAGTATGGGCTCACAGGCGAAGGCGTATGTATCGGAATTATAGATAGCGGCGTGAATATCCTCAACCGGGAATTTGCAGATGACGCCGGCTCCAGGATAGTCATGTATTGGAACCAGAATACAGATTATGAAAGGACTTACCCAAACCGCTATGGTCTTGGACGGATATATGATCAAAGTGAGATCGGGCAAATGTATGAGGACAGGCGGCTGCCCGGTGTCATGGGAGAGCAGCACGGCACGGAGGTTGCATCTGTGGCCGCCGGGAGCAATATAGGAGTGGCGGGAAAAGCCCGGATCATTGTCGTTGAACAGTCGCTTGAACGCGCGCTGCCGGACACGATAGGTATAATGATGGGGATAGATCTGCTTGTGAGATACAGCATGGAGACTGGAACTCCGGTAGTGATAAATCTTTCATATGGAAATAACTTTGGAGCCCATGATGGCACGTCGACACTTGAGCTGTTTGTTAATTCTGTGGCCCAGATGGCTAAGGTGTGTGTTGTCACGGGTTCAGGAAATGACGGTGGAAGACAACTGCATACCAGCGGTATGCTTGGAAATGTAAGCTATGCGAGTATTGACATTGCGGTGGCGGCCGGTGTGAAAAACTTTGGCCTGCAGATATGGAAAAACTATATCGACAGCTTCGATGTGCTCGTCTATTCGCCGTCCTACGACCTTGTGGCGTATCTCACGGAGGGACAGATAGTATCCGGGGCGTATTATGGGAGCACGGAGTTGCTTGGGATATTCCAGGGACCTTCACCTTACAATGTCAAGCAGCTCATATATGTATTTTTCCAGTCTGAGACCGGGGATATAGAGCAGGGGATATGGCATGTGAGGATTGCACCGAAGAGCATTGCAAATGGGATATTCAATGCGTATCTACCCGGTGACAGTTATGTGACGGGGCAGGTTGCATTTGAGAATCCTTCGGTGTATGGAACCCTCACGATCCCGGGTACGGCATCAAATATAATAACGGTGGCTGCCTATGATCAGGTAAATGCATCCATAACGGGATTTTCAGGCAGGGGTTTTACGTCGGATAATGCCATAAAACCGGATATTGCAGCTCCGGGTGTCGGAGTGACTGTCAGCTATGGTGAGTATGGATACGGAAATGCCGATGGCACATCGCTGGCGGCGGCATTTGTGTCTGGCTGTGCGGCACTTATCATGGAATGGGGGATAGTCCTGGGGAACGATCCATTTATGTACGGAGAGAGGGTTAAGGCTCAGCTTATAAGGGGAGCAAAGCCTCTCGGTTCACTGGGCAGTTACCCGAACAGATATACAGGCTGGGGGACCGTGTGTATGGAAAACAGCTTCAAAGGATTAATTGTATGAAAGATTTGCAAAAAGATGTGGTTTTATGTCAAGTAATTGTGTATAATTTGATTCATACGTGCTTTTTGCAAGTATAAAAGAAAAAAACGGGGTATTTCACATATGGTAGGATTTTATAATTATACAGTTATTTTGACATATATGAGCCTGGTGTCATCTATCACAGGCATGTTCTTTACATTTACCGGACACCTTAGCATAGGAATATTGTGTCTTGCACTTTCCGGTCTGTTTGATGCATTTGACGGAAAAGTCGCAAGGAGCAAGAAGGATAGGACTATGGATGAGAAGAGATTTGGTATCCAGATAGATTCTCTCTGTGACCTGGTGAGTTTTGGAGTTTTTCCTGTTGTATTGTGCTGGTATTCAGGAATGAACACGCCGTTTGGAATGGTTATTCTTGCACTGTACTGTCTGGCTGGAATGATAAGACTTGCATACTATAACGTGCTCGAGGAGAAGAAGAACAATGACGATGATGATGCTGAGGTCATAGAGCAGCCAGATGGAAGAAAGTATTTCCATGGAATGCCGATCACCGCAATATCGGTGGGGCTTCCTATAATATACGTTACGTCACCTTTGCTTGGGTCCTCTTTCCCAATTCTGCTTCATGGAATCATGATACTTGCAATGATACTTTTCATAACAGATTTCAGATTCCCTAAGCCAACCACAAAGGAACTTATGGTGATAATTGTCATTGTGGCAGTTGCCGTAGTTTGGCTTATGATAAGATACATGGTCAGACGTCATATCATAACTATTCCTTATTTTATATCCCTTCTATTATAAGTGTATAGGAGCTATGGAAAATAAAAGATATAGAAGTAATTTGGCTATACCGGATATACAGAAGCGATGAAGGATGATGTATAAGATATGATAAAGAACAAATATGCAATATACAAAAGATCAAAACATAATGAGTGTGTATCGACACAGGACAGAGTCCTGCGCCTGTTATATGGCAACAGAGCGGGTCGTATGGTGCTGGGATGGCTGATCAGACCAGAGGTGTCAAAGCTTGTGGGAAGATTCATGGACACTGGATTATCCAGAATCATGATCAATCCATTCATTAAGAAAAATGATATTGATATATCTGTGTGTCAGAAGAATGAGTTTGACTCATATAACGATTTTTTCAAGAGAAAGCTGGTGCCGGGAGCAAGGACCATAGATATGACCGATGAAGGTTTTGTGAGTCCATGTGACAGCAGGCTTACGGTATATGATATAGAAGACACAGAACGACAGACTTTCAATATAAAGGATTCAGAGTACACGGTGGCATCCCTCCTCAGGGACAAAAAGCTTGCGAGACACTACAGAGGTGGAAAATTGTGGCTGTTCAGACTGTGTGTCGATGATTATCACAGATACATATATAACGTGTCTGGAAAGCAGTCTGATGTCAGACGTATAGAAGGCTTATATCACACAGTTAACCCTATAGCCAGTGAATATTACGACATTTACAAAGAAAATACCAGAGAGTATTGTCTTATAAGGACGCAGGATGCGGGAACCATCATTGATATGGAGGTTGGAGCACTTCTGGTTGGTCGTATAGTTAACAGGTATGTGGATTCCACGGATGTCAGAAGAGGAGAGGAAAAGGGCTATTTTGAGTTTGGTGGCTCAACAATCATTCTTCTCATCCAGAAGGACAAAGTCGCTCCTTTAGACAGAATAGTTGAAAATTCTAGAAAAGATATTGAGACCAGAGTCAGACAGGGCGAGCTGGTTGGATATGTACGTTAAGAGCAATATTATATATTCCATATAAAACAGGAACAGCGTATAGCTTGCTATGGAGCTATACGCTGTTCCTGTTTTGTTGTTTATCCTGTCTGTGTCAGAACTTATATTCTATGTTATGCATTTGTAGAATTCACATGCCTCTTGATGGCCTCAAAAGTCTCCTGGCTTATAACGTGTTCGATCTTGCAGGCATCCTCGGCTGCGGTCTCTTTTGCAACGCCGAGACTTGTGAACCATGAAGACAGAAGCTGGTGCCTCTCATATATCATCTCTGCAATTTTTTTACCGGCTGCTGTGAGAGTTATGTATCCTGAATCGCTTACTTCTATATAACACATCTCCCTGAGATTCTTCATAGCAACGCTTACACTTGATTTCTTATAGCCAGTCTCGTTGGCAACATCAACGCTTCGGACGACCGGAAGCTTCTGGCTGAGAACGAGAATGGTTTCAAGATAATTCTCTACTGATTCATTCGTGGTCAACATTATTATATATCCCCCTTATATTTAACATTATAAATGTATCTGTATCAATGTAGCAATTATAAATAATATATCATAAATGAATTTTTTATTCAATTTGATAATTGAAATACGAATTTCGACAAATAGGCACTTTTTATCAATAAAAGAGCCGTGTTTTGTTCAATTAGTCCAAAATGATTAATATTATTGACATCTAATCAATGTTAGTATATACTAACCACGATATGAAAATCAGTGGTTTAAGTTGCTAGTTAAGGAGGTGCAATTATGCCATTAACATTTGCAAAACCGGGAGAAGCCAATGTGATCAAAAAGGTTGGCGGGAGAGAGAAAACACGATTGTTTCTTGAAAAGCTGGGCTTTGTTGAGGGTAGTATTGTAACTGTCGTGGCGGAGAATGCAGGAAATCTTATAGTTAATATCAAAGATTCCCGTGTTGCCATTGATAAAGATATGGCCAGCAAGATACTTGTATAGGTACGATTACATGTATCTGACTGACGACAAAAGTATGTAAAAGGAGTAAGATCATGAGCACATTAAAAGATGTCAAGGTTGGCAGTACTGTCACTGTCAAGAAGATTGCAGGCGAGGGTCCTGTAAAGAGACGTATCATGGACATGGGCATCACAAAGGGTGTACAGGTTTATGTTCGTAAGGTTGCCCCTCTCGGTGATCCTGTAGAGGTTACTGTAAGAGGCTATGAGTTATCAATACGTAAAGCTGATGCTGAGATCATAGAGGTAGAGTAACAGCTTATTTTTTTGTTCATACGTTAGTATATGCTAACATATGATAGAAAAGACTAATATGAAGTACGCAGACGCCGTGCGTAAGCACCTTTAAATGCGTCTGCACAATACAATAGGAAAGAGGGTAAACAATGTCAGTAAAGATTGCACTTGCAGGAAATCCTAACTGCGGTAAAACAACATTATTCAATGCTTTAACTGGCGCTAACCAGTACGTAGGTAACTGGCCAGGTGTTACAGTTGAGAAGAAAGAGGGTAAGCTTAAGGGTAACAAGGATGTTATCATAACCGACCTTCCTGGTATCTATTCACTTTCTCCATATACTCTTGAGGAAGTTGTTGCCAGAAATTATCTTATTCAGGAATATCCTGATGCCATCATCAACATTATCGATGGTACTAACATAGAGAGAAACCTTTATCTTTCAACACAGCTTATTGAGCTCGGAATCCCTGTTGTCATGGCTGTTAACATGATGGATCTTGTAAAGAAGAACGGCGACTCCATCAACATCAAGAACCTGAAGGAAGCTCTTGGATGTGAGGTCGTTGAGATCTCAGCTCTTAAGGGTACCGGTATTGACGATGTTAAAGAGAAGGCTATCGCAGCAGCAAAGTCCAAGACAGCAAATGCAAGAGTTCACAACTTTGATGAGGCTGTTGAGGCTGCAATCGAGAGCGTAAGCACTAAGCTTGACATGGAGGAGAACAGAAAGAGATTCTTCGCGATCAAGCTCATCGAGAAGGATAGCAAGATCATAGAGCAGATGAAGAATGCTCCAGATTGCTCAGCAGAGATCAAGAAGCTTGAGGATGACTTCGATGATGACACAGAGAGTATTATCACAAGTGAGAGATATTCATACATTTCATCAATCATTGACAAGTGTGTAAAGAAGGCTGCAAATGGACAGAAGCTTACAATATCAGATAAGATCGACCGTGTTGTAACAAACCGTATCCTTGCACTTCCTATATTCGTTCTCATCATGTGGCTCGTATATTATATAGCAATGTCAACAGTAGGTGCATGGTGCACAGACTGGACAAATGATAACCTGTTCGGCGATGGTTTCCATCTCTTCGGCATCGGAAGCTCAGCTTATGAAGATGCATCAGGTGACTATGATGCAGCAACAACAGCACTTGATGCATACGGCGTACTCGTAACAGATGACGAGGATGCTGTTGATGTAGATGCCACAAAGGCAGCTATCGAGGCAAACACAAACACAGAGGCAAGCGTTAAGTATGAGATGGAAGATGAGGAGACACTCGATACATACGATATCGATGTATACTACTCAGAGGTTCCAGCAAATGCTGACGAAGAGACAACAAACGCAATGTCATATCTTGATGCAGTTGATTACTTCAACGAGACACAGATGGCAGAGATTGATCCTGCTGATTATGGCGTATTTGTTCCTTCAATCCCAGATCTCATCTCTGCAGGACTTGACAAGATTGGATGTGCAGATTGGTTACATGGACTTATCATCGATGGTATTGTAGCCGGTGTTGGTGCTGTACTTGGTTTCGTACCTCAGATGCTCGTACTGTTCATCTTACTTGCAATCCTTGAGTACTGTGGATATATGGCACGTATCGCCTTCATCATGGACCGTATCTTCAGAAAGTTCGGTCTCTCAGGAAAGTCATTCATACCTATCCTTGTAGGTACAGGTTGTGGTGTGCCAGGTATCATGGCTTCACGTACAATTGAGAATGAGAAAGACCGTCGTATGACAGTCATGACAACAACATTTATACCATGTGGTGCTAAGGTTCCATTTATCGCTATGATCGCCGGTGCTATATTCGGTGGTTCATCAATAGTTGCAACAAGTGCTTACTTTATTGGTATTGCAGCAATTATATGTTCTGGTATAATACTTAAAAAGACAAAGATGTTCGCCGGAGATCCATCACCATTCGTTATGGAGCTTCCACCTTATCATATCCCAACAGTAGGTTCTGTACTCAGAAGTATGTGGGAGCGTGGCTGGTCATTCATCAAGAAGGCTGGTACGATAATCACACTTTCAACAATTGCTGTATGGTTCACAACATACTTCGGATTTGTTGATGGTTCATTCCAGATGCTTGATGAGAGCCAGATCGATTACAGTATTCTTGCAAAGATCGGTAATGCGATAGCATGGATCTTCGTTCCACAGGGCTGGGGCAACTGGCAGGCAACTGTAGCATCTATCACAGGTCTTGTTGCCAAGGAGAACATCGTTGGTACAATGGGTATCCTTTACGGTGGTGGAGATGGTACAGTTTACCAGGCACTTGCAGGCGCATTCACAACAGCAAGCGGATTCTCATTCCTTGTATTCAACCTTCTCTGCGCACCATGTTTCGCAGCTATGGGTGCTATCAAGAGAGAGATGAACAGTGCTAAGTGGTTCTGGTTCGCAATCGGATATCAGTGTGGATTTGCTTACCTTGTAGCACTTGTTGTATACAGAATCGCAGGTCTCTTCACAGGAGCTTGTACATTCGGTGTATGGTCAGTAGTAGCAATTGCACTTGTTGTTCTGTTCTTCTTCATGCTGTTCCGTCCGGATCCAAACAAGAAGGTAAAGACAAGCAAGGAGTTCCTCAACGCTTAACTTTTCATAAGGAGGGACCCACGTAAGTGGGAGGAATCCTTATGAAGCACGCAGACGCCGCGCGTAAGCGCATTTAAATGCGTCTGCTCCATATAATATAAAAGGAGTGGTGACTTATGTCAGAGTATCTTGGTACAATCATTGTGGCGGCCATAATCGTTCTGATGGTGTTCTTCATTGTCAGAGGTATGGTAAAGGATAGAAAAAAGGGCAAACACATATGTGGTGGCGACTGTTCGAACTGTCATGGCGGATGTAGTCACAAGCTCTAAATAAAATAATAGTTGTAGTTTTAAATAGAATGTGCGTCGTAAAAAATTACGGCGCACATTTATTTACAATGTGCTTGCAATAAGGAAGGATTTACTATATTATAAAAACATGTTGGTACACGACTGGCGGAGACAGCCGATGGCTGGTAGGAATTACCTACAGGGAGTGTACTGTTAAGACAAGCCGACCGCCTGGGCAAGCAAATATATCAAGACATGTATTTGTGTGCGCAGGTGGCCGGCTTTCTTTTTTAGGATGCTTTGCAGCATAACATCAGCTCACAGGTACGAGAAAACACATGGAGGTATAACAGAAAATGGAAATGTTATCACTTGAGAAGGAACTTAGCGAAAATGCATATCCAGGACGCGGAATCGTTATCGGTGTGTCCGAGGATGGTAAGAAGGCAGTGACAGCTTATTTCATCATGGGAAGAAGCTCAAACAGCCGTAACAGAGTATTTGTGACAGAGGGCGAAGGAATCAGAACAGAGGCGTTTGATCCATCAAAGCTTGAGGATCCAAGCCTTATCATCTATGCACCTGTAAGAGTTCTTGGCAACAAGACTATAGTTACAAATGGCGATCAGACAGACACTATATATGACGGACTTGACGATGAGCTCACATTTGAGCAGTCACTCAGAAGCAGACAGTTTGAGCCTGACGGCCCTAACTACACACCTAGAATCTCAGGTGTCATGCACATAAAGAATGGTGTGTTCGACTATTCAATGTCCATACTTAAGAGCAACAACGGCAACCCTGCTGCAAATAACAGATACACATTTTCATACGAGAACCCTGTAGCCGGTGAGGGACATTTCATTCACACATATATGCATGATGGCAATCCGCTCCCAAGCTTTGAGGGTGAGCCAAAGTGGGTTAAGATATCCGGTGATATCGATGAGTTCACAGACAAGGTATGGAACAGCCTCAATGAGGACAACAAGGTGTCACTGTTCGTCAGATATATTGACATCGCAACAGGTGAGTATGAGACAAAGATCGTGAACAAGAATAAGTAATTAAAGAATAAAGGAGATATTTGATCATGAACGAGATTCAGTTAAAGTACGGTTGTAATCCAAATCAGAAGCCATCAAGAATATATATGGAGGATGGCGGTGATCTTCCTGTTAAGGTTTTAAACGGCAAGCCTGGATACATCAACTTCCTTGATGCATTTAACGGATGGCAGCTCGTAAAGGAACTCAAGGCGGCAACAGGACTTCCAGCAGCAACATCATTCAAGCATGTTTCACCAGCAGGTGCTGCAGTTGGACTTCCACTTACAGATACACTTGCAAAGATCTACTGGGTAGATGATCTCGGAGAGCTCTCACCACTTGCATGCGCATATGCAAGAGCAAGAGGTGCTGACAGAATGTCATCATTCGGCGATTTCATCGCACTTTCAGATGTATGTGACGCAGACACAGCACGCCTTATCAAGAGAGAGGTATCAGATGGTGTTATCGCTCCTGGATACACAGATGAGGCTATGGAACTTCTTCTTGCAAAGAAGAAGGGAAATTACAACATCATCCAGATAGATGAGAACTATGTTCCTGCTGAGATCGAGAGAAAGCAGGTATACGGTGTTACATTTGAGCAGGGAAGAAATGAGCTCAAGATCGACAAGGATCTTCTGTCAAACTTTGTTACAAAGAACAAGGATCTTCCAGAGCAGGCTGAGATCGATATGAAGATCGCGCTCATCACACTCAAGTATACACAGTCAAACTCAGTATGCTATGTAAAGGGCGGACAGGCTATAGGTATCGGAGCCGGACAGCAGTCAAGAATCCACTGTACAAGACTTGCAGGACAGAAGGCAGACAACTGGTTCCTTCGTCAGTCACCACAGGTTATGGGACTTCAGTTTGTTGACGGACTTGGAAGAGCCGACAGAGACAATGCCATCGACGTATACATGGGTGATGAGTATGAGGACGTTCTTAAGGAAGGCGAGTGGCAGAAGAGATTCAAGGTTAAGCCTGAGGTGTTCACAGCAGAGCAGAAGAAGGCATGGCTTGCGCAGAACACAGATGTTGTCCTTGGATCAGATGCATTCTTCCCATTCTCAGACAATATAGAGAGAGCTCACAAGAGCGGTGTCAAGTACATTGCACAGCCTGGCGGATCAGTTCGTGACGATCTTGTTATCGAGTGTGCTGACAAGTACGATATGGTCATGGTATTTACAGGAATCAGATTATTCCATCACTAATCTGCCAGACCTGTCGGCGTCAGATATTGTATTTATAGAAGAATTGAGAGCGGTTTTGCTGATGAAAATCAGCAAAGCCGCTTTTTTACTTTATATATTTGTTGGATTGTGCTAATATAAAATGATGTATAAACTGCGGTAGCTATGCCGTGTAATAAAAATACTGTGATTCAAAGGAGATAACATATGTCTAGACGTAAACGCAGCATATTTAAAGAGAGAAGAAAGATCAACTATAAACTAATTTTTGCATTGGTGATACTTGCGTGTGTGGCTGTATTGCTGATCTCATACGCTATATCGGCAATAGTGTCACAGAAGGATGAACTTTACGATCAGGGCGTAAAATATTACAAGTCAGGTTCGTATCAGGAGGCAATAGATTCATTTGACAATGCCTTGGCAGAGAATCAGTTGTTCTCAAAGAAAAAGGATCAGAATATAAAGCTGTATCTGGCTGATGCGTATCTCAAGAGCGCGCAGTACACAGAGGCCGCAAATACATACAACGAATTGATACAGGATTCATATACCGGATCAAATGTAAAAGATCTGAAGGAACTGGCAACTGCACTCAGTGATTTCTCACAGGGAAATTATGGCGGTGCTCTCGATGTGCTTCTGAAGCAGGCGGAGACATATCCGGAGCTTTATATGTACATAGGAACATGCTACGCAGTTACTGATGAGTCCGATAAGATGTTTGAGAGCTATGAAAAATATGTCCAGACATTTGGATTCAACTCGTATGTATATGCCATGTACGGTTCATATTATCTGAATAACGGTGATATGGAGTCTGCAATCGCATATATTACAAATGGACTTGACAGTGGAGACAAGATATACAGAAAAGAGCTCCTGATGCTTGAGATAACATATTATGAGAAGAACGAGGATTATGATAAGGCTTATGAGATAGCGGGACAGCTTGTGTCTGAGTATCCGGATTATGAGAAAGGACAGAAGGAGTATACATTCCTGAGCACAAGAGTGTCACAGTAGTATTTGTATTGGGAGGAGTTATTTTATATGGAGATTCAGCTTTGGAAGGAGATACTGTCTCCTTACGAGCAGGCGGTTGATGAGCTTCTCGTGAAGTTCAACCACATAATAATGCAGTACAAGAGTATGGGAAAGTACTCACCTATAGAGAGTGTGACCGGAAGGGTGAAAACGGTCTCCAGTATTATCGATAAGCTTCAGAAGAAGAATATTCCTATGGACCGGATCGTTGAGGAGATGGATGACATAGCCGGAATCAGGATCATGTGCCAGTTCACCGAGGATATCAGCAAGGTGGTTGAGATTATACGTGGCAGACAGGACATGAGGATACGTGAGGAGAAGGATTATATAGCAAATGCCAAGGCCAGCGGCTATCAGAGCTATCACATCATACTTGATTACGATGTATATACGGTAAATGGATGCACCACCATACAGGCGGAGATCCAGATAAGGACCATGGCGATGAACTTCTGGGCAACCATAGAACATTCATTGCAGTACAAGTACAGGAAGGGAATTCCTGATGACATAAGGGCGAAGCTTAGGAACGCTGCGGATGCCACAGTTGCACTTGACAGGGAGATGTCTTATGTCCGCGGAGAGATCATGGATGCACAGAATTCATTCAATATCAAGGCGAATATAGTTTCGGAGATCATTGTAAATATCCAGAATCTGTACAAGGTGGGAAATCCAAGAGAGATCCAGAAGATTCAGGATGAGTTTTATTCTATATATAAGAAGGATGATATGGAGCTGCTTGAGAATTTTGCAAAGCAGCTTGACATAATAGCTGAGGGTTACAAGGCCCAGAGCATAAGATAAAAGGAGTTTATTATGGCTTTACCAAAAGCGTTTGACGAGAGGATCAGAACACAGCTTGGCGATGAATACGAGGATTATATAAAGTGTTTTGACAGTGATATGTATCATGGAATCAGGGTGAACACATCCAAGATATCCGTGGAGGACTTTCTGAAGATAAGTCCTTTCGAGCTGGAGCCTGTGCCGTGGACTAAGAATGGTTTTTACTATGATCACAGGAAGTATACGCCGTCCAAGCATCCATACTATTATGCGGGGCTCTATTATATACAGGAGCCAAGTGCCATGACACCTGCCAGCGTTCTGGATATAGAGGATGGAGATGTGGTACTAGATATATGCGCGGCACCGGGAGGCAAATCCACCGAGCTTGCGGCGAAGCTTAATGGCACGGGAATACTTATATCCAATGATATAAGCAACTCGAGAGCCAAGGCGCTTCTGAAGAACCTGGAACTTTTCGGAATAGGAAACATGTGTGTGGTAAGTGAACCTCCAAATAATCTGTCAAAGGCATTTGAGGGTACATTCGATAAGATACTTATAGATGCACCGTGTTCCGGAGAGGGCATGTTCAGAAAATCCTCATCGATGATGACTGCATGGGAGAACAACGGAACTGAACTTTTTGCCGGACTGCAGAGAGGAATATTAAATGAAGCGTGCAAGATGTTGAAACCGGGCGGAAAGCTGCTTTATTCCACATGTACATTTTCCCCCGAGGAGGATGAGAGGTCGGTGGAGTATCTGCTGTCGATAGATGACAGTATGCATCTTGTGGATTTTCCTAAATATGAGAAATTTGATGACGGCAATCCGGCCTGGGGAGAGACCGGCAATCCTGAGCTTGTGAAATGTTCAAGACTGTGGCCTCATCACGTGAAGGGCGAAGGTCATTTCATAGCTCTGTTTGAAAAGGATCAGGATGACTCATATAGAGGAAACTCAACATACTCGTTCAAGTCGTACAGGCCGGATGAGGATTTCATCGCATTTATAAAGCATGTATCTGAGTCTGCGGGTATAAAGACAGACAGGATAGAGGAAAATAAGGGAAGACTTTATTATATATCAGAGGGAATGCCTGATGTTAAGGGACTCAGGCTTTTGAGGCATGGACTGTTCCTCGGTGAGGTCAAGAAGAACAGATTTGAACCGAGTCAGTCACTTGCGATGTATCTCAAGTCAGATCAGTTTGACAATGTTGTGAGTTTTTTGGCGGATGACATAAGGGTCATAAAGTATTTAAAGGGAGAGACCGTCGAGCTGGAAGATGATCAGGATATAGAGAATGGGTATGTGCTTGTCTGCGTGGATGGATATCCGCTCGGGTGGGCCAAGAACAACAGAGGAGTATTAAAAAACAAATATTTATCGGGATGGAGGATGATGTCATGAGAAAGGTAGCGATAATCACAGGAGCATCTTCAGGGATTGGAAGAGAATTTGCACTTCAGATAGCACAGCGATACAGGACAATCGACGAGATATGGCTTATAGCAAGGAGAAAAGACAGGCTTGCTGAGGTTAAGACCGAGATAAACGCGGTAAGTGGAAAGCTTGTAAGGATACTTGCGCTTGACCTAACCGATGAGACTGATATCAAGTTCTACAGAAATCTTCTTGAGAGACAGGCTCCATCAATAAGAGTACTTGTAAATGCAGCTGGATACGGAATAGCAGGCCATTTTGAGAATATGACAGTGGACGACGTGACTGGAATGTTGAATCTCAACTGCAGGGCGCTGGCTGCCATAACACATATATCTCTGCCATATATGTCAGGCCCTTCAAATATAATCAATCTTGCTTCATCTGCAGCTTTTCTGCCTCAGCCATCATTTGCTATATATGCGGCATCCAAATCAATGGTGCTGAGCTTTTCAAGAGCACTTAACAGAGAGCTTGAGGAAAAGGGGATAACTGTTACGGCTGTCTGCCCGGGACCTGTCAAGACAGAGTTCTTCGATGTTGCGCAGAAGTACACAAAGTCCAAGCCGTATAAGATGATTCTAAGAGCAGATCCTGTGAAGGTTGTAAAAAAGGCACTGTTTGACGCGTATTATATGAGCGATATATCGGTGTATTCGCCGCTTATGAAGGCGTTCAGACTTGTGAGCAAGTACCTGCCTCACAGTTTGCTGATCAGATTTATGAAGTAGATATATGGGCTGCAGGCGGACATAGCTCTACAGCCAGACCAGAGATAAATGGAGGATGATATGGAAAAAGGACAACACGGATACATGAACAGGCATAAGAGAAATGTTCTTATAAGTATCATTGTACTTGGATTGTTTGTTATAGCCGGAGTATTCTTTACTGTGGCTATGTTTGACACAAGAAAGACTGTATTTATAGTCATACCTATACTCGTCGCCCTGCCGCTTGCAAAACAGCTTGTGGCATACATAATGTGTGCAGGGTTCAAGGAACTCACGAAGGATGAGTACGCTAAACTTGAGAAGTTATCATACTTTGGAGATCCGTCACTTGTATATGATGTGTCGATAAGCAGGTACGAGGGAATAGTGTATTTCCCTGCTGCGGTCATAAGAGATGGCAGAATGCTGTTTTACTACAATGGTGGATATGGCAAAAAGATACCTGATGAGGCAGCGCTCAAGAAGATCATTACAGAGGCTCTGGCAGACCAGAAAAAATATGTTGTGATTATAGCCACAGACATTGATGGTTTTGTGGCAAAGGCCGAGAAGATCAAAGCACCTTCAGATGAATTTGTCGGTGCCGATGAGAAGATCAGAAACAGATTATATGAGCTGGGAATATAGACAAAAATGAGAGAGATAGTTATTTCAAAGAACGAAGCCGGCCAGAGGCTTAACAAGCTGGTCATGAAGTACCTTAACAAGGCTCCTTCAAGCTTCGTCTACAGGATGATAAGAAAGAAAAACATAAAACTTAATAACGGCAAGGCGGTTGGAAATGAGATCGTGTATGTTGGGGATGTGATACAGCTCTATCTGTCGGATGAGACCATAGAATCATTCAGGGATGACAGCGTGAGAGCCGGTGCTTTCACAGGTGGAAACAGGTTTAAACCGGAGATCATATATCACGACCACAACATACTTATAGTCAATAAACCGGCGGGTGTATTGTCACAGAAGGCATCGAAGGACGATTACTCGATCAATGAGAGTGTCATCGATTATCTGCTTGACAATGAGTATATAACTGAGACTCAGCTCAGAACCTTCAAGCCTTCTGTATGCAACAGGCTGGACAGGAATACCTCCGGCCTTGTTCTGTGTGGAGTGTCACTTATGGGAAGTCAGGAGCTTTCGAGGATCATAAGGGAGAGACGCATAGACAAATATTACTACACCATAGTCAAGGGAAATATGACAGAGACGCAGGATATTACGGCATATCTCGTGAAGGATGATAAGAAGAACACTGTGACAATACGTGACAGCGTGGAGGAGATACGCAGGGCTGCCGGGGACTTGGGCTATGATAAGATCCATACCATATTCCAGCCGGTCAGAACAAATGGAAAATATACAGAGCTTAAGGTAAAGCTCATAACGGGTAAGACTCACCAGATAAGGGCACAGCTCCAGCACATGGGGTATCCGGTGATCGGTGACCAGAAGTATGGTGACAGGGAGACAAACATACATTTCAGACAGACATACAAGCTTAGAAACCAGATTCTGCACTGCGGCGAGGTGGAGTTTACCGATGTTGTCGGTGGACTGGATTATCTGACGGGCAAGAGCTTCTCAGCATTCAAGCCTGATATGTATAAAAGAATAGAAAAGGATTTGTTTGAATAGATGGCTACATGGAATTCGCGAGGGCTTCGTGGCTCCACACTGGAGGATATGATAAACAACACAAATGAATATTACAGACAGAAGAACCTCGCGCTGGTCCAGAAGATCCCGACACCTATCACGCCGATAAAGATTGACAAGGACAGCAGCCAGATCACCCTGGCGTATTTCGAGAAGGATTCAACCGTCGACTATATAGGTGTTGTCCAGGGAGTTCCGGTATGTTTCGATGCAAAGGAATGTGCCACTGATACATTTACAATGCGTAACATTCATGAGCATCAGATAAGGTTCATGGAGGATTTCGAGAGACAGAACGGTGTAAGCTTCCTTATCATAATGTTCTCGGGACGAAATGAACTGTATTATATGAGATTCGAGGAGCTTAAGGGGTATCTTGAGAGAGTCCAGAATGGGCATGCCAACAACTTCAAGTACAATGAACTTGATCCCAATTTCTTTATAAGAGCCAAGGGTGGTGCATTGGTACATTATCTTGAACCTCTAAGCAGGGATCTTGATGATAGAGGTTGACAAATACAATCCGCTTTAATATAATGTGCACGTTGACATGCTACCAAAGTAGCAAATTATCACTTTAATGCGATAAAGTAAAAATAAAGAACGTGAAGCATGGCAAAGTTTAATTGACAAGGAGATATGATTATGCAGGACAAACTGTTACAGACCCCGGATGGAGTGAGAGACACCTACGATGTAGAATGTAAGAAGAAGAGAAAGGTTATGCATGAACTCCATCATATTCTGGAGTTATACAGCTATCACGATATAGAGACACCTACATTTGAGTTTTTTGATATATTTAACAGAGATAAGGGTTCAGCACCTTCCAATGAGATGTACAAGTTCTTTGACAGGGACAACAATACTTTGGTGCTCAGGCCGGATATAACACCTTCAATAGCGAGATGTGTTGCAAAGTATTATGCAGATGAGGAACTTCCTGTCAGACTCTGCTATACAGGCAATACCTATACAAACACACTCAAGCTTCAGGGAAAACTCAAGGAGGTCACACAGATCGGTGCCGAGCTTGTAAATGATGATTCATCCGCTGCTGACGCTGAGATAATCGCAACTGTGATAGACTGCTTCAACGAGATCGGGATCAGTGATTTCCAGATAGAGATAGGCCAGATAGACTACTTCAAGGGTCTGGTTGCTGAATCTGGTATCAGTGAGGACGAGGAGGATCAGATAAAAGAGTACATCCATATCAAGAACTTTTTCGGACTTGAGGAGTATGTGGATGCACTTGATATAAGTGACTCTCTTAAGAAAGCATTTGTTGCATTTGATTCTCTGTTCGGCGGAATATCCATGCTTGACAAGGCTGAGGGATATGTGTCAAATGAGACATCACTTGAGGCTGTGAAGAGGCTCAGAAGAGTGTATGCAGCTCTTGAGTGCTACGGATATCAGGATCACATAAGCTTTGATCTCGGTATGCTTGACGGATACAACTATTATACAGGAATCATATTCCGCGGATATACTTATGGAACCGGTGATGCTGTTGTCAAGGGCGGCCGTTACAATAATCTTCTCAAGCAGTTTGGAAAGGATGCACCGTCTATCGGTTTTGCCTTCACTGTTGAGGAGCTCATAATGGCCATGAACAGACAGAATATAGACATAGATGTGGATTATTCAAACACGATCATCCTTTATGATATAGAGAATCAGGGCAAGGCTATCAAGGCTGGTATGAAGCTCAGAAGTGAGGGACGCAAGATAGAGCTCATAAGAAAGTCACAGAAGAAATCGGTTGATGACTATATCGAGTATGCGGGTAGAGAGCATTTCTCAGGCCTTATATATTTTGAACAGTCAGGCGATGCGGTGGCATACGATCTGATAAGCCGATCACACTCCAAGTGGGATGGCAATTTATAGAAGAAACTTTTACGGCTTGATTGAGAATAGATTGAATTAGATGAAAGGTTATGGAGAGATGAGATATTTAACATTTGCCCTTGCTAAGGGGCGACTTGCAAAAAAGACACTTGCGCTGCTTGAACAGATAGGTATAACATGTGAGGAGATGAAGGATCCCGACACAAGAAAGCTTATATTTGTGAACGAGGAGCTTAAGATGAAGTTCTTCCTGTCAAAGGCCACAGATGTTCCTACTTATGTAGAATATGGTGCGGCCGATATAGGCGTTGTAGGTAAGGACACAATACTTGAGGAGGGAAGAAACCTGTATGAGGTCATGGATCTCGGTTTCGGAAAGTGCCGCATGTGTGTATGCGGACCGGCATCTGCCAGAGAGCTTCTCAAGAAGAATGAGATCATAAGAGTTGCAAGTAAGTATCCGGTGATCGCAAAGGATTACTTCAACAACCGTAAGCACCAGACAGTTGAGATAATCAAGCTCAATGGTTCAGTGGAGCTCGCTCCTATAGTTGGACTTTCAGAGGTGATCGTAGATATAGTTGAGACAGGAAGCACACTCAGGGAGAACGGACTTGAGGTGCTTGAGGAAATTTGTCCACTCTCAGCCCGCATGGTTGTGAACCAGGTAAGTCTCAAGATGGAGAATGAGAGGATACACAAGCTGTTGGAAGATCTCAACAGACTTATAAAGGAAGAGAACAAGTAGCATATATAGATGATATAATGAGCGCAAGTGAGCCAACATGCTTGCATGATTGGCGAGCGGCGAATTGGATCATGATAGTTGCGAAAGCAACGGAAAGCACCGTAGGTGCGAATCATGATATAATGAAGCACGCTGAGGCATGCGCATGTCATCGCGCTCACGCACGACGACCTATGATATAACAAATTGATAATCACACGGAGGCATAACAGAGATGAGAATCGTAAAGCTTAACGCAGAGACAAAGAAGGATCTTCTGAAGAATCTTCTGAAGAGAAGTCCAAGTAATTTCGGTAACTATGCAGAGATTGTACAGGGAATAGTTGACGATGTGAGAGATAACGGTGATGCCGCACTCTTCTCATACACAAAGAAGTTCGACAAGGCAGATATAACAGCAGAAAATGTCAAGGTTACACAGGAAGAGATAGACTACGCATATACACAGGTCAGCCCTGAGCTCCTTGACGTTATCAGAAAAGCCAAGAAGAACATTTGGGAGTACCATGAGAAGCAGAAGCAGTATAGCTGGTTTGACTCCAAGCCAAATGGAACTCTTCTCGGACAGAAGGTTACAGCACTTGCATCTGTAGGTGTCTATGTTCCGGGTGGAAAGGCTGTTTACCCTTCATCAGTTCTGATGAATGTTATGCCGGCAAAGGTTGCAGGCGTTGAGAAGATAGTCATGACAACTCCATGTAATGCTGAGGGTGAGGTGTACGCCACAACACTCGTTGCAGCAAAGGAAGCAGGAGTGGATGAGATATACAAGGCAGGCGGCGCGCAGGCTATAGCTGCCCTTGCATACGGAACAGAGTCAGTACCTAAGGTTGACAAGATAGTTGGCCCTGGAAACATATTTGTCGCTCTTGCAAAGCGTGCCGTATACGGACATGTCAGCATAGATTCCATAGCCGGCCCATCAGAGGTAATGGTACTTGCCGATGAGACTGCCAATTCTAGATACGTGGCTGCAGATCTACTGTCACAGGCAGAGCATGACGAGATGGCATCAGCCATACTTGTGACCACATCAGAGGAGCTTGCCGAGAAGGTATCAGTTCAGGTTGACAAGTTCATCGATGAGCTTTCAAGAAAAGAGATAATGAGAAAGTCTATAGACAATTACGGATATATTCTTCTTGCAGACAACATGAGCGATGCCATAGATGCTGTCAACGACATTGCATCAGAGCATCTCGAGATCGTAACAGCCAATCCATTTGACGTGATGACAAGAGTGAAGAATGCTGGAGCTATATTTATCGGAGAATACTCATCAGAGCCTCTTGGAGATTACTTTGCAGGCCCTAACCATGTACTTCCAACAAACGGTACAGCAAAGTTCTTCTCACCGCTTTCAGTAGACGATTTCATCAAGAAATCCAGCATAATCTACTATTCAAGAGAGGCACTTGAGGCAGTTCACACTGACATTGAAGCATTTGCCAAGGCTGAGCAGCTCACAGCACATGCCAATTCAATAGCAGTAAGATTTGAAAAATAAGACATAATGATATAGAATATGGGAAGGAGACAGGGATATGGCAGAGAAAGCAGCTAGAATCGCCAAATGTACAAGAACGACAAACGAGACAGACATAACCCTCGAGTTTAATATAGATGGAAAAGGACAGTCAAAGATCGACACAGGAATCGGTTTCTTTGACCACATGCTCACAAGTTTTGCGAAGCATGGTTTCTTTGATCTCAACGTTACAGTCAAGGGAGATCTGTATGTGGATTGTCACCACACCATTGAGGATGTGGGAATTGTGCTGGGCAAGGCCATCAAGGAGGCTCTTGGAGACAAGAAGGCCATCAAGAGATTTGGCAATTTCTTCCTGCCGATGGACGAGACTCTCGTAATGTGTGCCATAGATCTGTCGGGAAGACCATATCTTGTCTATGATCTGAACCTCCGCACAGAGAGGGTTGGATACTTCGACACACAGATGGTCAAGGAATTCTTCTATGCAGTATCATACGCTGCTGAGATGAATCTCAATATTAAGCAGTTCTCAGGGGAGAACGATCACCACATCATAGAGGCCGCATTCAAGGCATTTGCGAAGGCTCTTGATGAGGCGACAACTTATGACAGAAGATTAAACGGAAAGGTGCTTTCTACCAAGGGCACACTTTAAGGAGGTGCTGGTTCACTATGGATAATGATATGATCTGCAAAAAGATAATTCCATGTCTGGATCTGAACAATGCGGTCGAGATGGCAAAATATTACAATGATGCCGGAGCTGATGAGATAGCTTATTTTGACAGCAAGGCAACAAAAGATGGCAGAGAACCCAATGTTGCCATTATAAGACAGATATGTGACAGTGTTGATATTCCACTTATTGCCTGTGGCGGTGTGAGGGAGCTTGAAGATGTCAAGAAGCTTCTGTATGCAGGTGCATCCAAGGTATGTATGAAATCTGCGGCGCTGAACACGCCGGAGCTTGTCACTGAGGCTTCTGACAGATTTGGTTCAGAGCGAATAATCTGTACTATAGATCTTAGTGAGTGTGATGATCCTGTCGGATATGCCAGAAAACTGAAGGCGCTTGGAGCGGGAGAACTTCTGCTGCTTCACAACAACATGGTGCCGGAATATCTGGATATAGTAAAATCCATAAGAGAAAATGTTGCACTTCCTGTTATAGTTTCTACCTATTCCACTAACGGGGAAGCTGTGGCAGAGATGCTCAATGAGACAAATGCTGAATCAATTTCTCTGTACAATCTCCAGAAGATGGATATAATGGAGATTAAACAGCATTGCCGTGAGGCAAATATAGATGTGGATCTGTTTGAATCGTCCATGCCTTTTGAGGCGTTCAAACTCAATTCGGATGGACTTATTCCATGTGTTACACAGCACTATAAGACCGGTGAAGTGCTCATGGTCGCTTATATGAACAAGGAGTCGTATGAGAAGACCATCAGAACAGGGCGCATGACATACTGGAGCCGCAGCCGCAATGAGCTGTGGACCAAGGGTGATACATCCGGTCATTATCAGTTTGTCAAATCTCTTACGATAGACTGTGACAAGGACACCATACTTGCCAAGGTGTCACAGATAGGAGCTGCGTGTCATACAGGCAGCCGTACTTGTTTCTTTACAGATCTGGTGAGAAAGGAGTACAATGATACCAATCCTATGAAGGTATTCGAGGAGGTATACAATACCATACGCGACAGAAAGGATCAGCCAGGAGATGATTCTTATACCAATTATCTGTTCGGCAAGGGTATTGACAAGATCCTGAAGAAGGTCGGTGAGGGAGCTACGGAGATAGTCATAGCTGCCAAGAATCCTGATTCAGAGGATATAAAATATGAAATATCTGACTTCCTTTATCATCTCATGTGTCTGATGGTAGAGAGAGGAATCAGCTGGAAAGATATTACAGAAGAACTGGCTGACAGAAGATAGAGTGGAGGATATTAGACAATGCAAAATTATGGCGTGAACGAACTGAGAAAAATGTTCCTGGAATTCATGGAGAGCAAGGGTCATCTTAGAATGAAGAGCTTTTCACTTATTCCACACAATGACAACAGCTTACTGCTGATCAATTCAGGTATGGCACCACTTAAGCCTTACTTTACAGGTCAGGAGGTACCACCTAGAAGACGTGTGACAACATGCCAGAAGTGTATCAGAACAGGAGATATCGAGAATGTAGGTAAGACAGCCCGTCATGGTACATTCTTTGAGATGCTGGGTAATTTCTCATTTGGCGATTATTTCAAGCATGAGGCTATATCATGGACATGGGAGTTCCTCACAGAGGTTGTAGGACTTGACAAGAACAGACTCTATCCATCGGTTTATCAGGATGACGATGAGGCATTTGATATATGGAATAAGGAGATCGGTGTCGATGCTGACCGTATATTCAGATTCGGCAAGGAGGACAACTTCTGGGAGCACGGAGCTGGTCCTTGTGGTCCTTGTTCAGAGGTTTACTATGACAGAGGCGAGAAGTATGGCTGCGGTAAGCCTGGCTGTACTGTAGGCTGTGACTGTGACAGATACATGGAGGTTTGGAACAACGTATTTACACAGTTCAACAATGACGGACACAACAACTACACAGAGCTTGAGCAGAAGAACATAGATACAGGTATGGGTCTTGAGAGACTCGCAGTTGTTGTTCAGGATGTTGATTCTATATTTGATGTTGATACGATCAAGGCTCTCCGCGACAAGGTATGTGAGATGGCAGGCGTGGAATATGAGACAGATCATGAGAAGGATGTATCGATCAGACTTATAACTGATCATATCCGTTCAGTTACATTCATGACATCAGATGGTATCGTTCCATCGAACGAGGGCCGTGGTTATGTTCTTAGACGTCTTCTCAGACGTGCTGCAAGACACGGAAGACTTCTCGGCATCAAGGGCAAGTTCCTGTCAGAGCTTGCAAAGACAGTTATCGAGGTGTCAGAGGATGCATATCCTGAGCTCAGTGAGAAGAAGGAATATATCTTCAATAAGATAGACAAGGAAGAGGAGAGCTTCAATAAGACCATAGATACAGGTCTTGCGATCCTCAAGGATTATATAGACGAGACTAAGGCTGCAGGTGAGAAGGTTCTCTCAGGTGACAAGGCATTCAAGCTCTATGACACCTATGGATTCCCTCTTGATCTCACAAAGGAGATCCTCGAGGAGGAGGGGATCGAGGTTGATGAGGACAGATTCACCGAGTGCATGAATATCCAGAAGGAGACTGCAAGAAAGGCCAGAAAGACCACAACATACATGGGTGCAGACGCAACCGTATATGAGCAGCTTCCTGTTGACATGACATCTGAGTTTGTCGGATATGACAAGCTGACATACAAGTCAACTATATCAGCCATCACAACAGAGGTTGGTGAGGGTGATGATAAGAAGTCAGTTCTTGCAGATACTGTATCTGAGGGAGCACAGGCTTCAGTTATAGTTCCTGAGACACCTTTCTACGCTACCATGGGTGGTCAGATCGGTGATAAGGGAATCATCAAGACAGAGAACGGTACATTCGTTGTTGAGGATACTGTCAAGGTTGTAGGCGGCAAGATCGCACATATCGGTTATGTTGAGTCAGGCGAACTCAATGTTGGTGATGAGGCAGAACTCACAGTTGATGCTGAGAACAGAGCACTCATATGTAACAACCATTCCGCAACACATCTTCTTCAGAGAGCACTCAAGATGGTTCTCGGAGATCATGTAGAGCAGGCAGGTTCACTCGTTGAGCCGGGAAGACTGAGATTTGACTTCTCACATGATCAGGCGATGACTAAGGAAGAGATCAAGAAGGTTGAGGATATTGTAAATGAGCAGATCCAGCTCGATATACCTGTATGCACGGATGTAATGTCTGTAGATGAGGCTAAGGAGACCGGAGCCATGGCTCTGTTTGGTGAGAAGTATGGTGAGAAGGTCCGTGTGGTATCAATGGGAGACTTCTCAAAGGAGCTCTGCGGTGGTACACATGTTGCCAGCACAGGAGCTATAAAAACATTCAAGATCATATCAGAGGCAGGTGTGGCCGCAGGTACAAGACGTATCGAGGCACTTACATCTGTCGGAGCACTTGATTACTACAGAAATGTAGAGCAGGAGCTCATGGATGCTGCAAAGGCAGCTAAGACTGATATCTATGGTGTGGCATCAAGAATAGAACAGCTTCTTGCAGAGGTTAAGGAACTTACGAATGAGAATAAGAAGCTCAAGGATAAGATGGCAAAGGAGGCAGCTGGAGACGTTCTTTCAAGTGCTATAGACAAGGACGGAATCAAGATCCTCACAGCGGCTATCCCGGATACAGATATGAATTCACTGAGAAACCTCGGAGATGACTTCAAGAGCAAGCTTGGTGACAGCGTTGTTGTTCTTGCATCTGCAAAGGATGGCAAGGTAAATCTCATTGCCATGGCTACAGACGGCGCAGTTGCTAAGGGAGCCCATGCCGGTAATATCATCAAGGCCGTGGCTGGCCTTGTAGGTGGTGGCGGCGGTGGTCGTCCTAACATGGCTCAGGCCGGTGGAAAGAATCCTGACGGAATCGAAGCAGCTCTTGCCCAGGCGGTTACAGAGGCTCAGAATCAGATAGCTTAAGGTTTCGTGACAGATATTTTATTAATTTGTCATTTTCCTGTTGACGATTAGGAATTTTATGTATATAATACATTTTGTGCTTAAAAATACCCAATCAGTTGTTATTTGGTAGCATAATTTTACAACTGGAGGGAGGTCAGGTGAGAGAATGTCAAGTGTAATAGTTAAAGAGAACGAAAACTTAGATAGCGCTCTTCGCAGATTTAAGAGAAATTGTGCGAAGGCTGGTATTCAGCAGGAGATTCGTAAGAGAGAGCATTACGAAAAGCCTAGTGTAAAGCGTAAGAAGAAGTCAGAGGCAGCTAGAAAGCGCAAGTACAAATAAATCATAGTATATATATTTGATTTTAAATTGATTTCTAAGAGTACCGAGTTTATTCGGTACTCTTTTTTTATGTGTATTCATATAATGTTCCAAAAGCGTTATGGTGGTATTCATGAAAGACAGAGCGAAAAAAGTTATAGCATTTGAACCTCCGTGCTGGTGTCCGGACTCGGCGGGAACGACCTCCAGACTCACCATGTTCAACAATGATGAGCTGGTGATAGAGAATTTCAGACATGTGATCTACTCTGACGACGAGAGAGTGTCTGTTAAGACCCGGAAAGGGATATTGAATATATATGGGAAAAGATTACAGATTGCTTACTACGCATCCTATGAAGTGAAAATATGCGGTTCGATAAACAGTGTAGATTGGCTGACAGTGTGACTGCATGAATATTAGAAGGGAAATAAGAGGTGTGTGCTATGTGAGCTGTGACAGCCGCGCAGCTCTGCGCCTGATGAATATATGCAGCCATAAAGGAATACGTACATGGTGCGAGAGGGATGTAAAGAAGAACAGAAAAAAGAATGGCAGTAAACAGAATGACAGTAAATGGAATGGCAAGGCAGAAAACTTCTTCATATACTCCGATGACAGAAAAAGACTTGAAGAGATAGCGGACAAATGTATGATAGATATCCGAATAGCTGAGAAGAAGACTCTGAGAACCGGTTTGCTGGGCAATAGGAAGAGGATCTCGATATTACTCGGAGTTTTATTATTTTTGCTGTTTGTATACTGGGAATCAGGGTATGTATGGTACATAGAAATTGACGGATGTGAGGATTATACAAGTGAGGAAATTGCAGATCTTATCGAGATGGAGTATCCGTGCTATGGACATAGAAAAAAGAGTATTGATCTGAGCGAACTGACAGACATGCTGACGGATAATCTTGGGGAGATATGTTGGGCATCCTGCAGCATCAGTGGGACAAAGCTTACAGTTGCGCTCAAGGAGTCCGTGGATGTATTTACAGTTCCGGAAGTTGACAGACCGTGTGACCTCGTGGCAACAATGGATTGTACGATCTATTCCATTGTTGCATCGGCGGGGACGCCTGTTGCATTAGTAGGAGATGAAGTGAAAAGAGGGGATACTCTTATATCAGGAACAGTTAACATATGCAATGATGACAGTGAGGTTGTGGATACGGTATTTGTACCTGCTTCCGGAGAGATATATGGTCTTTGTGATGTAGAGTACAGAGATGTGGTTGAGAGTGAGCTCCAGGAAAAGGAGACTACAGACAGGAAGGTAAACAAAGTAGATATAAAAATTGGACGCCGGGTATTTACTCCGTATAAAACTGCTGCCTCCGACGGCTCATACGACCTTTCCGCCGAGGAAAAACGGCTGCATATCGGCGATATGTATTTTCCGTTATCCGTGAATATAGAGCGAAAAGTGTTCTATAAAGTAAATACACGTAAGCTTACGGATAAGGAGCAGAAAGACAGACTTAACCAGCATCTGCATGTTTATATTGGCAAAATGCAAGAAAAAGGGGTGCAAATTGTCCGAAAAAATGTTATTATTACTAATGAAAGCGGTGAGGCTTCGGCTGAAGGCGATATCAGTATCAGACTCCCGGTTGCTGTGCCGAGATATATTGACGTAAACAATACATCGGGGAGCGAAGAGGTGGAGCCTGACTGACAAATAATAATGACAGGGGATACAAGTATTGAGCGAATATTCAGAATCCGTAACTGTTGCATCAAACTATATACAGACTGTGTTTGGACAGTTTGATGCCAATATAAAAAAGATTGAGAAAGAATACAGTGTGTCAATGATACTTCGCGATGACAAGCTTAAGGTCAGCGGCTCCGAGGAAGGCGTGAAGAAGTCTATTCAGGTTATAGAACAGCTCTTCCAGATGGCAGACCGTGGCTCGTCCATCGATGAACAGAAGGTAGACTACACTATATCGATAGTCAATGAACACCCGCAGGAGGCTAAGGAGAGTCTTGCTGAGCTTGACAGGGACATAATCTGTCACACGATGAGCGGCAAGCCGATCAAACCGAAGACTGTCGGACAGAGAACATATGTCAATTCAATAGAAAAGTCCATGATAGTATTCGGAGTGGGCCCTGCCGGAACAGGAAAGACTTATCTTGCCATGGCAAAAGCCATAACGGCATTTAAGAATAATGAGGTTGGAAGGATCATACTTACAAGGCCGGCCATAGAGGCCGGTGAGAAACTGGGATTTCTTCCGGGTGACCTTCAGAGCAAGGTTGATCCTTATCTTAGGCCGCTCTATGATGCATTGTATGAGATAATGGGTGCTGATGCATTTATGAAGAATATGGAAAAGGGACTGATCGAGGTTGCTCCTCTTGCCTACATGAGAGGAAGAACTCTTGATAATGCGTATATTGTGCTGGATGAGGCCCAGAATACCACTCCTGCCCAGATGAAGATGTTCCTTACCAGAATAGGATTTGGCTCAAAGGCCATAATAACAGGAGACCTTTCACAGAAGGATCTTCCACACGACGCGCAGTCAGGTCTTGATGTTGCACTCAAGGTGTTAAAGGATATTGATGACATAAGCATTTGCCATCTGACGAGTCTTGATGTTGTGAGACATCCTTTGGTGCAGAAGATCGTAAATGCGTATGAGAAATATGAGGATAAGAGGAGCAGACAGGCAAAGCCTAGAAAAACCACAACTGCTCAGAAAAACAGAGGAAAATAATATGTCAGTTAATATTGAGAATGAGTATGGAGATATTGATATTAAGAATTATGAGGATGTCATAACAAGTATCGTCCAGGCTTCGCTGGAATTCGTTGGGTGTCCATATCCCTGCGAGGTGAACGTGCTGCTCACGGACAATGACTCCATACATGAAATCAATAACCAGCAGAGGAATATAGACAGGGCGACAGATGTTCTGTCATTTCCACTGATTGATTATACAATTCCTGGAAACTTTGATGGTCTCGAGGATAGCCGGTGTGACTACTTTGATCTTACTACAGATGAACTGCTATTGGGAGATATCGTTATATCTATTGACAAGGTGTATGAGCAGGCAACTGAGTACAATCACTCAAAGACGAGAGAGCTGGCTTTTCTTGTAGCCCACAGTATGCTCCATTTGTCAGGATATGACCATATGGAGGACGATGAGCGCAGGGTCATGGAAGAGATGCAGGAAAAAATACTTACAATGAAAGGATATACAAGAGACTATGAGGAGAATTAAGACGGGATTAGTTCTGGCAACCGCTCTTGTGATGGGATTATCACTTTTTGGATGCGGCTCGAAGAAAACGGAGGAGAATGTCACTACAACGGAGGCTAAGGCAGAGGTGGATGTATCACAGGCCGATATGATGAAGTCTGCCACAGCGGTTGATGAGACTTACCATGAGGGAGTATATAATGATCTTACAGGCGAGTGGAACACCGACAGAAAGGAAGAGTACGGAAGACCGATCGCTATAATGATCAACAATATTGAGAATGCGATTCCTCAGTCAGGCATAGGCCAGGCTGATGTTTTATATGAGTTTGTCGTTGAGGGCGGAATAACAAGAATGCTTGCAATATTCAACGACTATGACAATCTTGAGAAGGTCGGTTCGATCAGAAGCTGCAGACCTTACTATGTTACAACTGCCATGGAGTTTGATGCTATATACATGCATTATGGTCAGTCTCCACAGGGACAGGAGGAGCTTGACAGGACAGGAATAGATCATATAAGCGGACTTGGTGGAGAAGGATCTGTATCTTTCTACAGATCATCAGACCGCGAGGCTCCACACAATGTGTACACAAACAGCGATATGATCAAGGCTGGTCTTGATTATCTTGGATGCTCAACTACCCACAACAAGGGATACAAGAGCAAGTTTGAGTTCAATGAGGAAGATACGGTTCCTGAGGGCGAGTCTGTAAACAAGCTCACACTCAACATGTCAGTTTACACACAGCCTTGGTTTGAATATGATTCAAAGAATAAGGTATATAACAGATTCCAGTATGGTGACAAGCAGATCGATGACCTCACAGGAAAGCAGCTCACATTCAAGAATATCATCATACAGTTTGCTCACTACACCAGCATTGATGATCACGACAGACAGATGATCGATCTCGTTGGCACAGGAGACGGATACTATGTTTCAGATGGAAAGATCGTTCCTATCACATGGACGAAGTCAACCGATGACTCCGTGACAAAGTATTCAACAGCAGATGGAAAAGAACTTCAGCTCAATCCGGGCAAGACCTATGTCACAGTATTTGAGAGTGATAATAAGGCCGGAGTTGTATGGGAATAATACAGACATAAACCACATATATTAACAAAGACAGAAGATGGGATGGAATATCCTGTCTTCTGTTTTTTGTTATGAAGAGAAGGTGTGGTAATGTTTAAAAGAATTATGTATTTTTTTGTTATCATTATAGCGGTATTTGTGTTATCTTTTATAACTAGAGAGATCGTGGTGAGCACGGCGTGCAGATCCGGAGACAGTAAAAGTGTGTATAGAGAATTTGATGGTATGGATAGCGGGCATATATTACCCATATCAAATGAGAGTGAACCGGAGCTTTACGGAGGGCTCGTGATTGCTGCTGAGGGTGGAACACCACATGGCAATTTCTATGTGAGCACTTATAATGGACATGTGGCGGTGTACAACAGATTTGGCAGTCTTTGCAGGGAGACGACTTGTACAGTGGATTCATTGGACAAGCGTATAAGAGAACTGATCCACAAGCACGTGTATTTCAATGATATAGATGACATGAACAGGTTTATTGACAGCCTGTAAAACGTATGATAAATGATTATGGGAAAGGTGTATCGGAATGATTTATGATATTATAGTTATCGGCGGTGGCCCGGCTGGGATGACAGCCGCAATAAAAGCAAAAGAGACAGCACCATCGGCTTCGGTAAAGCTTATAGATAAAAACAAAAAACTCGGAAAGAAGCTGTATGCGACGGGAAATGGCAAATGTAACATTGCAAATACGAAGCTTGATCTGTCATGCTATTCCAGTGCAAATGAATTTTTCCCATTTCAGTTCGTAACAACGGACAGTCATAATGATGTCATGGATTTTTTTGAAAGCCTTGGTGTTTCCAGCTATGATGATAATGGATATATATATCCTGCATCGTTGCAGGCATCTACCATAGTGTGGGCACTGACGGACAGGCTCAAAATTCTTGGTATAGAAAACAGCACATCGGAGGAAGTCCTGAGTATAAAACAGGGAAAAGATGGTACATATATTGTAGACACAGACAAAGGCGGGTATAGGACGACCCAGGTGATACTTGCACCCGGAGGTGCGGCTGCGCCAAAGCTTGGCGGATCTGATAGAGTATACAGACTTCTGGATGATCTGAATGTACGGTTTGTGAAAACGCATCCGGCTCTGTGTAAATTAAAATGCCATGAATATATATCTGATATGTCAGGGGTACGTGCAAAGGCTGTTGTCCGCCTAATGTGTGATGGCGAGGAGTATGACCACGAGAGAGGCGAGGTTCAGTTTGCATCGGGATATCTTTCGGGTATAGCGGTTTTTAATATGAGTATACAGTGTATAGACCTGATGGAGACTGGCAAGAAGCCATACATAGAACTTGAACTTGTTCCGGACATCAGTGATGATATGCTGGCGGACAGGATGAGACGATTTGCCGAGGTAAATGGCAGACGGAGAGTCGAGGCGATGCTCAATGGTATTGTCAACGAGAAGATCGCCGGGTATATTATAAAAAGTCTTGGTATCAAAGCTTCTGAAGCAGCCGGACTTGACGCGGCTGATATAACATCCATATGTGATATGCTCAAACATATGAGATTCAACATAGATGGATTCGGTAGCTATGAGGACAGCCAGGCGGCAAGCGGTGGAGTTGACACATTGCAGCTCAGGGCAGATAACCTGGAACTTGATGGACACAGAGGCTTATACGCCGCTGGAGAGTATGTCGATGTGACCGGCAAATGTGGTGGATATAATATAATGTGGGCTGTTATAAGCGGCATGAGAGCCGGGGAGTCTGCAGGAAAGAGAATAAAAGATGATCAGAATTAACAATGTAAAACTGCAGCTTGGATTTACAGAGGCAGATGTTAGAAGTGTTATCAAAAAGACGCTGAAGACAGATAAGGAGTTTGAGTATATTTTTTTCAAGCTGTCTCTTGATGACAGGCGGAGAAACCAGGTGAAATATATTGCATCCATAGATGTGGATGTTCCGAATCCGGAAAAATTATTGAAAAGACTTCACAATAATAATGTTATGTTAACAAATGCTACCCAATATAAATTTCCGGAGCCGGGAAATGTCAAAATGACCTATAGGCCTGTGGTGATAGGAACAGGACCGGGTGGCTTATTTGCTGCACTGTATCTTGCCAGAGCCGGATACAGACCGGTTGTTTTTGAGCGCGGCATGGATGTTGACAGGAGAATGGAGCATATAGAGAGATTCTGGAAGGGTGAGGAAGGACTTGATCCAAATTGTAATGTACAGTTTGGAGAGGGCGGCGCAGGAACCTTTTCGGACGGCAAGCTGAATACGGTCATAAAGGATGGCTCGGGCAGACGCACTGAGGTCATGCGGACATTTGTGGAGTATGGTGCAGATCCGTCCATAATGTATATAAATAAGCCACATGTGGGCACTGATGTGCTGTCTGGTATTGTAAGGAATATGCGTGAGGATATAAAGAGACTTGGCGGAGAGGTACATTTTGATTCACTTTTTACCGGTTATGATCAGATCACACAGGATGAGGTGTGTGTACATATAAAGAACCTTTCAGATGGCAGTGAGAAGGAATACAGGACAAATGCCCTTGTTCTGGCACTTGGACACAGCTCAAGGGATACTGTGGAGATGCTTTACAAAAAAGGTGTTCCGATGGAGCCAAAGCCATTTGCCATGGGACTTCGTATCGAACACAAGCGAGCAGATATAGATGTCATGAAGTATGGCGATGATCCGGCGTATGCAAAGCTGCTGCCGGCGGCAGACTACAAGATGACGCATCAGGCGTCAAATGGCAGGGCTGTATATTCATTCTGTATGTGCCCTGGAGGTTACGTGGTGAATGCATCATCCGAGCACGGTGAGACGTGTGTGAATGGTATGAGCTACAGCGGCAGGGATGGTGAGAATTCCAACAGCGCCATTGTGGTAAATGTTACCCCGGAGGATTACGGGTCAGATCATCCTCTTGCGGGAATGAAGTTTCAGAGAAGATGGGAGAAGGCCGCATACGAGGCCGGACAGGGGGCTGTTCCGGTGCAGCTCTTCGGAGATTACAGAAGGGATATTCCTACGGAAAAGCTGGGCGGTGTTAAGCCTCAGATTAAGGGTAAATACAGGCTCACAAGCCTCAAATGCTGTTTGCCAGAGTATATAAAGGATGCTATAATAGAAGGAGTTGTGTCCTTTGATAAGAGGATGCCGGGATACTCATCTGACGATGCAGTTCTCTCAGGAATCGAGGCCAGAACCTCATCACCTGTTCGCATGATACGAGGCGATGAGCTGCGCTGTGAGGGGACATGTATATACCCGTGCGGGGAAGGCGCGGGCTATGCAGGGGGAATAACCTCAGCCGCTGTCGATGGTATGAAGGTGGCCGAGGCCATAGCATCCAGATTCAGCAATGAGGCAATAACAGACGGTACACAGGAGAATATAAATGGATAGAGAGTATTTGAAAGACAAGAAAAAGATAGTAATAAAGATTGGTTCATCTTCACTTATTCACGAGGAGACGGGTGGACTTGACTATACAAAGCTTGAGAAGCTGGTGCGCATCATATGTGATTTGAGAAATCAGGACAAGGATGTGGTCCTCGTATCATCGGGAGCCATCGGAGTCGGAGTACAGGCGCTGGGACTTGCCAGAAGACCTAAGACGACCTCGCTCAGACAGGCGTGTGCTGCAGTGGGACAGGGACAGCTAATGATGATATATCAGAAGCTTTTTCAAGAGTATCACAGCACAGCAGCTCAGGTTCTGCTAACATTTGATGTTATATCGTCGGATGAGAGGAGAAAGAATGCCATCAACACATTCAACGAGCTTCTTCAGCTCGGTGTCGTACCGATCGTCAATGAGAACGATACGGTTGCCATCGATGAGCTGGATGACAGCGTGGCATTTGGCGACAATGATACACTGTCTGCCATAGTTGCATCCATGATCCATGCAGATCTCCTGATACTTCTCACGGATATAGACGGTCTGTACACTGATGATCCACATAGTAACCCTGATGCAAAACTGATACCAGAGGTGAACTGCATAGATGATCACATTATGGATATGGGTAAGGGCGCAGGCTCCAAGTACGGAACCGGTGGAATGACGACCAAGATCGCAGCCGCCAGGATAGCAACCAACTCCAATTCGGATATGGTCATAGTATCCGGAGCGGATATGGACAATATTGTTAAGGTAATGAACGGAGAAAGTATAGGAACTCTGTTCACGGCATATAAGGATCATGACTTTGACGTTGTCAGATTTATTTTAAATAAGGAGTATCTTATATAGTTATGAAAGAGACGATAATCGATGCGGCAAAGATCGCACGTATAAATGAGTTATATCACAAGTCCAAGGCTGAGGGGCTCACCGACGCCGAGAAGAAAGAACAGCAGCAGTTAAGGCAGGAATATATATTTGCGGTGAAGAATAATCTCAGGAACACGCTCAACAATATAGACATCAAGGAGAAGGACGGTTCCATAACCAGACTTCAGGATCTTGATCCTACCAGAAAGGCATAGGCTGGCTTATGAATAGCGAGGATAGTGTAAATTCCGGCAGCAAGGAAGTTATAAGAAAAAGAATAAAAGTGGTCAGAAATGACATGGACAGGGATGACTGTGCACGCAGATCTGAACTTATATGCAGACGTCTGTCTGAGCTTCCTGAATACGAGAATGCTCTCAATATATGTGCATATATTTCCAAAGGAAATGAAGTGGATACGAAGCTTATAATTGAGAAGGCGTGGTCGGACGGAAAGCATGTATATGTTCCAAAGGTTTATGGACAAGACATGGAGTTTATTGAGATCACAGACTACGGGGAACTTACATCCGGAAACTTTGGGATACTCGAACCGGTTTCTGATGATTTTGAGGAGATCGAAGATGGGCTTATGTTCATGCCCGGGATTGCATTTGATCACAGCCGCAACCGCATAGGCTTTGGCGGAGGGTATTACGACAGATATCTGGCGAGGCATGCAGGGCTTGTCACGGTGGCACTGGCGTATGAATTCCAGATAGTTGATAAGATAGACAGTGAACCTACAGATATCAGACCACATATCATAGTAACAGAATCGGAAGTTATATCATAATGGAGGGTCAATGAACAGAGACGAGATAACAGCAAAGATCGCTGAACTTGAAAAGAAGATACAGATGGATAAGCTGCAAAATGCCGGGGCGGATGATGCCGGAAAAGTTGCAGGACGCACTCAGTCCGGTGATATGGCTGACAGCTATGCGCTGTGCCTTGGCGGTGGCGGCGGTAAAGGAGCGTACCAGCTCGGGGTGTACAGAGCACTTGCAGAGTATGGACTTATGGACAAGGTTACAGCCATATCAGGAACTTCCATAGGTGCGATAAATGCCGTGCTTTTCGCGTGCAATGATCCTGACAGAAGCGAGGAGGCATGGAAGAAGATACATTTTGAGACGGTGTTTGACGTTGATCCTGATCTGATGTTCAACGACAAATCGGGATTCATGTCGCGCAGGGAGATGATAAAGCTCATGGACAGCTATGTGGATTACGGAAAGCTGTCTGATGGGCAGGTCACCGTGTATGCAGCCATAGCTGAGTGCGCGCAGGAAGGTGAAAGACAGGCTGAGTATATAAGCCTTGCAGGAATGGATGCGGAGGAGATCAGGACAGTTGTCATGGCATCATCCACCCTGCCTATGCTCTATGAGTCTGTGACTTATAACGGTAAGGAGTATTGTGATGGCGGTCTCGCCGACAATGTTCCGGTGAAACCTCTGTATGATATGGGATATAGGAATATCGTTGTGTGCGGCCTTAATCCCGACTCAAAGAAAGACATATCTGCATATACAGATGCGGATATCATAGAGATATATCCAAGTGTAAGCCTGGGAGATCTGATAGATGGAACCTTGAATTTCTCTGCAAATTCAGTAAAATTCAGAAGCCTGCTCGGTTATAAGGATGCCATGAGGGCACTTAAGGTTCATTTTGAGAATGATCCTGATTACATCGCGGCGCTGGATCATTACAGGGATATTGATCTTGCGGATATACAGACTCAGATGAGGATGGATGCCGCGGATTCCAGCGTGAAAAATACTATGGATAACATAGGCAGGATACTTGGTAAGCTAGGCATAGAGGAATAACTCCAGTCGGATTTACGCAGCTTTAAAGAAATAGATAAGGATACATAGATATTATGAATGATTTGGAAAAAGTTATTGACGGCATAGATCTGGGGCTTCCAGCTCCGTTTGAGGAACCGGAGAGGCAGTATTATTTTATAAAAAAGGGCAGGGAGTATGTCACAGCAAGAAGCAAAGAGCTGGGACGTGACCTTACCTGTTCCATACAGACATTTGGCTGTCAGATGAACGTCCGGGATTCTGAGAAGCTTGCCGGAATACTTGAGCAGATGGGATATGTTAGGACCGAGTCCGAACATGCGGACTTTATAATATATAACACATGTACGGTCAGGGAGAATGCCAACAGAAAGGTTTATGGTCACCTTGGTCTCATGAAGCACCTCAAGGAGAAAAATCCTGAGATGAAGATAGCTCTGTGCGGATGCATGATGCAGGAGCAGCATGTGGTGACAACCATAAGCAAGAGCTATAGGTTTGTCGATATGGTATTTGGAACACACAATGTATATAAGCTTGCTGAGATATTTGTGAGCAGGATAGAATCCGGAAGCATGGTCATAGATATCTGGAAGGACGCCAAGGAGGTCGTGGAGGATCTTCCTGCGGTGAGGGAATTCCCATTCAAATCAGGTGTAAATATCATGTTTGGATGCAACAATTTCTGTACCTACTGTATAGTTCCATATGTAAGAGGAAGGGAGCGAAGCAGAAATCCGGAGGATATCATAGCTGAGTGTGAGAGGCTTGCTGACGACGGAGTGGTGGAGATCATGCTCCTCGGGCAGAATGTCAATTCATATGGCAAGAATCTTGAGCATCCGATCACATTTGCGGAACTGTTGAGGCGTGTGTGTGCCATAGAGAAGATACAGAGAGTAAGATTCATGACCTCACATCCAAAGGATCTGTCGGATGAACTGATAGATGTCATCGCGGAGAATCAAAAGATCTGCAGACATCTCCATCTGCCGGTACAGTCGGGCTCGACAAAGATACTGAATGCGATGAACAGACGGTACACAAAGGAGTCATATCTTGCACTGGTTGACCGCATAAGGGCAAAGGTTCCGGAGATATCACTCACCACTGATATAATCGTGGGATTCCCTGGTGAGACCGAGGAGGATTTCCTTGAGACCATGGACGTGGTTGAGAAAGTACAGTATGACACCGCATTTACATTTATATATTCAAAGAGAACAGGAACTCCTGCCGCCGGAATGGAGAATGGTTCCACAAAGGAAGAGATACAGGATAGATACAACAGGCTTTTAAGGCGTGTGCAGGAGATAAGTGATGTGAAGACCATTGCGATAAAGGGACAGACACAGCCGGTTCTGGTTGAGGGCTTTGACGAGAAGGGCGACGGCCTTCTGACCGGAAGGCTCTCCAACAACATACTTGTCCATTTCCCTGGGTGTGCGGAGATGGTTGGAAAGATCCTGAATGTAAAGCTTGTTGAGTGTAAGGGATTTTATTACATGGGTGAATTAGCAGAATAGGAGTAGTTGAAGTGGCAGCATTAACACCAATGATGGCTCAGTATATGGAAGTTAAGAATCAGTATAAGGACTGTATTCTCTTCTACAGACTGGGAGATTTCTACGAGATGTTCTTCGACGATGCCCTGACGGCATCCAGGGAACTTGAGATAACACTGACCGGCAGGGACTGTGGTCAGGAGGAGCGCGCACCGATGTGCGGTGTTCCGTATCATGCTTGTGACATATACCTGAACAAGCTGATAGAGAAGGGCTACAAGGTAGCCATATGTGAGCAGATGGAAGATCCGAAGCTCGCAAAGGGTATAGTAAAAAGAGAAGTTATACGTATAGTTACGCCTGGTACAAATATGTCCCAGGCTATTCTTGATGAGACGAGGAATAACTATCTCATGTGTATATTTGGCTGTAATGATGAGTATGGTGTGGCCGTATGCGATATCACAACAGGGGAGTTCCGTTCCTGTCATATCTCATCCACATCCAAGCTGTACGACGAGATAAACAAATATTCACCGACGGAGATCATAGGAAATGAGGTTTTTCTGTCATGCGGCCTGAACTTTGATTACATGAAGGAGAAGATGAAGATAACGATATCGGAGGCCCCGTCTCATTATTTTAACGATGACACCTGTGAGGATTTCATCAAGAGACAGTTTAAGGTCGGATCAATAGATGGTCTCGGCATAGATGAGCAGGAGGATATGCTGCTGTCAGCGGGTGCACTTCTCCAGTATCTACATGAGACACAGAAGAACTCACTGGATCATATCAACAGGATAGATATATATTCCATAGAGGACTTCATGATCATAGACAGCTCATCCAGAAGGAATCTGGAGCTGACAGAGACACTCAGGGATAAGCAGAAGAGAGGCTCACTACTCTGGGTGCTTGACAAGACCAAAACGGCCATGGGAGCGAGAATGCTCAGAAATATGATAGAGCAGCCCCTTATCCACAAAGATGATATAGAAGCCAGACTTGACGCGATAACAGAGCTCAACGACTCTGTCATAACCAGAGACGAACTCCGTGAGTACATGAATACCATATACGATCTCGAGAGACTTATGACGAGGATATCGTTAAGAACAGCGAATCCGAGAGATCTTCTGGCATTTAAGACGTCCATACAGCTTCTGCCATTTATAATACAGCTTCTCGGTGAATTCCATTCGGATGAGCTCACCGAGATCAGGGATGGAATAGATGATCTGCAGGATCTCTATGACCTTCTTGACCGTGCCATAGTTGATGAGCCGCCTATACTTATCAGAGAGGGCGGAATATTCAAAGATGGCTATCTTGAGGACATAGACACTCTGAAGAATGCCACAACTGATGGCAAGAACTGGATCGCAGAGCTTGAGGCCAGAGAGAAGGAAAAGACCGGAATCAAGAATCTCAAGATAAAGTTTAATAAGGTGTTCGGATATTATTTTGATGTAACCAATTCATATAAGAGTCTTGTGCCGGATTATTTCATCAGAAAGCAGACACTTGCCAATTCTGAGAGATACACAACCGAGGAGCTTGACAGACTGGCTGGAGTTATACTCGGATCATCCGACAAGCTTGTTGCGCTGGAGTACGACACATATGTTGAGCTCAGGGACACCCTTGCTGCAGAGCTCACAAGGGTACAGAGAACAGCACACAGCATAGCCATGCTCGACGCTCTGTGTTCACTCTCATATGTGGCTGTTGCAAATGGGTATGTTAGACCTGAGATCAATACAGATGGAGTCATCGACATAAAGGACGGACGTCATCCGGTCGTTGAGAAGATGCTGAACAACGATATGTTCATCACAAACGACACATATCTGAACAACCATGAGAGCAGGATATCTATCATCACCGGTCCTAACATGGCTGGTAAATCCACATATATGAGACAGACTGCGCTCATAGTTCTCATGGCTCAGGTTGGAAGCTTTGTCCCTGCGGCATCTGCCAATATAGGCATATGCGACAGGATATTTACAAGAGTGGGAGCTTCCGACGACCTTGCATCAGGACAGTCCACATTTATGGTGGAGATGAGCGAGGTCGCAAATATACTCAGAAATGCCACGAAGAACAGCCTTCTCATCCTTGATGAGATAGGTCGAGGAACAAGCACATATGACGGTCTGGCGATCGCCTGGGCTGTCGTTGAGTATATAAGCAACAGTGAACTGCTCGGAGCAAAAACTCTGTTTGCGACACATTACCATGAGCTCACGGAGCTTGAGGGTAAGCTGTCGGCAGTCAACAACTACTGTATAGCGGTCAAGGAAGATGGAGACGACATAGTGTTCCTCAGAAAGATCGTCAAGGGCGGTGCCGACAGAAGCTACGGTATACAGGTTGCAAAGCTTGCCGGTGTGCCGGATGTCGTTATAGCGAGAGCAAATGAGATATGTAATCAGCTTATAGACAAGGACATAACCACCAAGCTGAAGGAGATAAAGGTTACAAATGATTTCAAGCCGAAGAAAGAAGACACCCAGATGTCAATGTTCGGCTCACTTGCCGAATCACAGGTGATCGAGGACATAAAGTGTGTTGATCTGTCAAACATGACACCTATGAAGGCGTTGCTTTATTTAAATGAATTGCAGGAGCGACTTAAATAATAAGGAGCGATAAGTGATGATAAAAGTATTAGACCAGAATACGATAAACAAGATAGCAGCCGGTGAGGTTATAGAGAAGCCGAGCTCGGTCATCAAGGAGCTTGTGGAAAATTCTATAGACTCAGGTGCCACAGCGGTAACCGTCGAGGTAAAGGGAGGCGGACTGTCATTTCTCAGAGTCACCGACAACGGAGCAGGCATAAAGAAGGATGAGGTCAAGCTTGCATTCCTCAGACATGCCACAAGTAAGCTTGTGACAGTCGAGGATCTCCTGAGTATCTCTTCTCTTGGTTTCCGTGGTGAGGCACTTGCAAGTATAGCGGCGGTTGCACAGGTTGAGATGATCACCAAGACCGCTGATGATGTGACCGGTCTCAGATACCAGATACATGGCGGTAAGGAGATATCCAGCGAGGAGATAGGTGCTCCGGGTGGAACAACCATAATTGTCAGAAATCTTTTCTACAATACACCGGCGAGAAAGAAGTTCATGAAGACTGATGCCACGGAGACAAGCTATATCTACGATTTGATGTGCCGTATATGCATGTCACACCCGGAGATCTCATTTAAGTTCATTGCAAATGGAACAGACAAGCTGTTCACATCAGGCAATGGCAAACTCAGAGACATAATCTACCATATCTATGGAAGAGACATCACCTCAAATCTTCTTGAGATAAATGCGGAAAATGACTATATGAAGATCTCCGGATATATAGCAAGACCTTGTATATCAAGGGGCAACAGATCATTTGAGGGCTACTATGTAAATCACAGATATATAAAGAGTGCGGTGCTCACCAAGGCGATCGAGGATGCTTTCAGGACATTTGTCATGATACACAAGTTTCCATTCACCGAGATCAATTTCCAGGTGAGACCTGATCTCCTCGATGTAAATGTACATCCGACCAAGATGGAGTTGAAATTCGCCAACAGTCAGGATATATACAGCTTCACCTACAATGCCATAAGGGAGACACTGTTATTCAAAGAGCTCATTCCTGATGTGGCGCCGGGTAAAGATCCAAAGCCTGAGACCTTCAAGCAGAGGGATGTTGGCAAGGCACCGGAGGCGTTCGAGAATAAGAGGCGTGAGGCGATAGTCAGGGCAGAGGAGCGGACTGTACCGCAGAGTCAGCCTGAGCAGCTTAGCTCGGCGGAGACGCAGACATCACCACAGCAGCTTTGCCCGATCGAACCACAGACATCATCACAGCCGGTCCGCCCGGTTATAGAGATCATAGATGAGACTAGCAGCTCAAACAATAAAGGATCAGACGTCATAGATAATAACAAGACGGAGAAGCCGGCAGGAAACTACATATATGCGGATAGAAAGAATGATCTGGGGAGATCTGTAGTACAAAACAGAAATGTGGTAAACGAGAGTCCGGCATATACAGCTCCGGCACCTGCTAGACCTTCGGTCACAGCGGCAACACCAGACTCAACAGTATCTGCAGTTTCAGATGAAGCTTCAGATACTGACTACGATGAAGAAGCCAGAAAAAAGTACGTCCAGCAGGATATGTTCCAGGAGAAGTTCCTGACAAGGGAAGCCCGTGCAAAGCACAGACTAATAGGACAGCTTTTCAAGACATACTGGCTCATAGAGTACGATGGCAAGTTCTTCATAATGGATCAGCATGCTGCCCATGAGAAGGTCAAGTACGAAGAGCTTATGGAGAATTACAAGAATAAGAAGATATACTCACAGTATCTTATGCCTCCTGCGGTCGTTACACTCAGTGCCGCAGAGATAGAGTTCCTTCATGAGAATATGGAGATGTTCGAGGCGCTTGGATATCAGATAGAGAACTTCGGAGGCAGGGAGTTTAAGCTGAACGCTGTACCTGACAACTTGTTTGGTCTTGATGGCAGAGAGCTTTTCATAGACTTCATAGCTGATGCGAGCAGCAGTGCGAAAAAGGTGACCGTAGACACATTTATACATAAGCTTTCCACCATGGCGTGTAAGGCTGCGATAAAGGGTAACACGGAGATAAGCTTCAAGGAGGCTGACGCACTTATAGATCAGCTATTAAAGCTTGAAAATCCATACACATGTCCTCACGGACGTCCGACTGTCATATCCATGACGGAGGCGGAGATTGAGAAGAAGTTTAAACGAATAGTGTAGGAGATTAACATGATGGATAAGAATATGAAACCACTGATAATCCTCACCGGCCCCACGGCTGTCGGCAAGACGGCACTGTCCATAGGGCTGGCGAAGACGGTGGACGGCGAGATCATATCCGCTGATTCCATGCAGGTATACAGAAAGATGAATATAGGAACGGCGAAGATAGGGCCCGAGGAGATGCAGGGGGTAAGGCATCATCTGATAGATATTCTTGATCCGGCAGAAGAGTTCAACGTTGTGCTTTTCAAGAAATATGCTCTTCGTGCTATGGAGGATATATATTCCCGGGGAAAAATTCCAATCATAGTAGGTGGTACCGGCTTCTATATCCAGGCGCTTTTGTATGATATAGATTTTGAGGAAAATGACAATGATATGTCATACAGGGAAAAGCTGCAGAACCTTGCAGATACCCACGGCAAGACATTTCTTCATGACATGCTAGCGGAGGTCGACCCTGAATCCGCTGAAAAGATACATGAGAACAATGTAAAAAGAGTGATACGGGCTCTTGAATTTTATAAAAAAACAGGTATGAAGATATCTGAACATAACGAGACTGAGTCGCAGAAGGAGTCACCATATAATTTTGAATATTTTGTGTTAAATGATGACAGACAGAAATTATATGATAGAATAGACAGACGGATAGATATCATGCTTGAGGCAGGGCTTCTGGACGAGGTAAAACTGCTTGTGAGCGAGGGTTACAGCAGGGAGCTGGTGTCCATGCAGGGGCTTGGCTACAAGGAGATAATCGATTATATTCAGGGCAGATGCACTCTGGATGAGGCAGTATATACGCTAAAGAGAGATACAAGGCATTTTGCCAAGAGACAGATCACATGGTTCAAGAGGGAAAAACATGTGACCTGGGTTGATAAAAGTGAGTACGACAGCGAGTCTGAAATATTGTCATTTATGCTGGACAGGCTTCGCGAAAAGGAGATTATACAGAGATGAAAGATATGTTAAAGGATTACTACAGATCACTGAATGTGGATGAAAAGGTGTTTGAATACTGCAACAGTGTGGAGGAGAAACTTAAGGATAGATTCGCAGCCATCGATGCTGTGAGTGAGATCAACCAGCTCAAGGTCCTGAAGGCCATGCAGGACAACAGATTGTCCGAGGCGCATTTTGCCGGCTCTTCAGGCTATGGCTATACAGATGACGGAAGAGATGCCCTTGAGAGGATATATGCAGATGTATTCCACACGGAAGATGCTCTTGTCAGGACACAGATAGTGTGCGGAACCCATGCACTCTGCACGGCCATGTTTGGTAATCTGCGCCCGGGAGATGAAATCCTTGCCATAGCGGGAAAACCGTATGACACACTGGATGAGATCATAGGCATCCGTGAGTCCAGGGGGTCACTTGCAGAGTATGGTGTCACATATGCCCAGGTAGATCTGCTACCGAATGGAAACTTTGACATTGACGGAATAAAGAATGCGATCAATAGCCGCACAAGACTTGTGGAGATACAGAGATCTAAGGGATATGCAGTCAGAAAGACGCTGTCTGTACAGCAGATCGGTGAGGCCATAAAGGCGGTCAAGAGTGTAAATCCTGATATCATATGTATGGTAGATAACTGTTACGGAGAATTTGTACAGGATATAGAGCCGTCGGATGTTGGGGCTGATCTGGTAGTCGGCTCTCTTATCAAGAATCCGGGAGGCGGACTTGCACCGATAGGAGGTTATATATGCGGTAAGAAGGAGTATGTGGAGAATGCTTCATACAGACTCACGACTCCGGGACTCGGCAAGGAGGTTGGAGCCTCACTTGGCAATACAAAGGCTCTCACTCAGGGACTTTTCATGGCACCTACAGTTACTGCAAGTGCGCTTAAGGGTGCGATATTTGCAGCAAATGTATACGAGGGACTGGGCTTTAAGGCTGTTCCTGACAGCACAGAGGACAGATACGATATTATTCAGGCTGTTGAGCTTCAGACTCCTGAGAGGGTCGTGGCATTCTGTGAAGGAATCCAGGCTGCAGCGCCGGTTGACAGTTATGTAAGACCTGAGCCTTGGGATATGCCGGGCTATGATTCACCGGTCATCATGGCCGCTGGAGCATTTGTGTCTGGTTCATCCATTGAGCTCTCAGCGGATGCACCTATGCGCCCACCTTATGCGGTATATTTTCAGGGGGGACTTACATATCCCCATGCCAAGTACGGCATAATAATGTCATTACAGAAAATGGTAGAAAAAAACCTTATAGTATGGTAGATTAATTAGTCGGCCATATAAAATTTTCTCTGGAGCTTGGAGAGGCGGAAGGAGGAAATATGGATAAAAATTATTGCAAAGAGAATTTTGCAGGAGGACTTTCGGTCTCCATGAAAGAAATGTCGGAGACTGAGAGACCGTATGAGAAGAGCTTTAAGTATGGAGTTGAGGTTCTCACAGATGCTGAACTTCTGGCAGTCATCCTCAGAACCGGAAGCAGGAAGGCAAATGCGCTGTCCACAGCCTACAGGATACTGGATGCCCATCCGGTTCACAAGGGTATAGTGGGGCTTAATTACCTGACTGTGAGTGAACTTGAAGAGATAAGCGGAGTTGGAAAGGTAAAAGCAATACAGATGAAATGTCTGGCTGAGATATCCAGGAGAATGGCCAGGGCTTCATTTAAGCCGTTTTTGTCGTTCCAGTCCCCACAGAGCATTGCGGATTATTTCATGGAGAACACAAGATATCTCGAAAAGGAATACGTGTATCTCCTCATGTTTGATGCGAAGCATAAGCTCATAAAGGATGTCCGCATTTCAGAGGGAACAGTGAACAGTTCGATGTTATCTCCGAGAGAGGTGTTTGTGGAGGCGCTCAGATACGATGCTGTCTATATCATACTTGTGCATAACCACCCATCCGGAGATCCGACTCCGAGCGGTCAGGATATAGATATCACCAGAGAGATGGACAGAGCCGGGGAACTGATAGGGATAGAGCTTTCAGATCATATTATTTTGGGAAATAACTGCTATGTCAGCTTAGCTGAGCGAGGTATTTTATAATGAAACGAAGACGAAATAGGAACAGAAAAAGAATAGAGATCACACCGAGATATTTTTTGCTTGGACTCACAGGCTTTTGCGTTGTGCTCATGCTTGTATCTCTTTTTGCGGGAGGAATATTTGCACCGGTGAGGAATTTTACCAACATATTTGTCCAACCCATGCAGAAAGGGGTAAATACCATAGGCAGATGGGTTCAGAGCAAAACTGAGGCATTCCAGAATTATGACGCACTGTTAAAGGAGAATGAAACACTCAAGGATCAGCTTGAACAGAGTCAGAAGCAGGTGGCACAGTACCAGCAGAATTCGTATGAGCTCGAACGTCTTCAGGCACTTTATGAGCTTGATCTCCAGTATTCCGATTATAAGAAGACTGCTGCCAGGGTCATATCAAAGGATACCGGCGGATGGTTTCAGGTGTTCTATGTCGACAAGGGAACAGATGATGGTGTTGTCGAGGGCTGCAATGTCATGTATGGCAACGGCCTGTGTGGAATAGTCACAGAGGCCGGAAAGGATTATGCCAAGGTAAGAGCCATCATAGACGATACATCAAATGTAAACGGAATGATATTACCGTCAGAGGCTATTTGTAATGTTGAGGGAAGTGTCAGCAATTATGAGAATGGCTATCTTATCGCTGAAAACATTGACAAGGACGCAGAGGTCGGAGTCGGCGATCAGGTCGTCACATCCTATGTGTCAAGCAAATATCTGTCGGGAATTAACATAGGGTATGTAACAAAAATAGAGGAAGATTCCAACAATCTTACAAAGACTGCATATATCACTCCGGCATGTGATTTTTCAAAGATACAGGAGGTACTCATAGTCCTCCAGACCAAGAAAACTGTTTCGGAGTAGAAGTAAAGAGGTTAAACAGACATTGAGAAGAGTTATCACACTTGGATTATTAATCATAATATGTTTTGTGCTTCAGTCAGCACTTTTTCCATATATTTCAGTTGCGGGTGCGACTCCCAATCTGATGCTCATCCTCACGGTGTCCTTTGGACTTATGAGAGGTCGAAAAGAGGGAATGCTGGTGGGATTTTTCTGTGGCTTTTTATATGATCTGTACTTTGGCTTTGCCATAGGCCCTTTTATGATCATATATATGCTCATTGGATACTGTAACGGATTTTTCCACAGACTGTATCTCGTGGAGGATGTACTGCTGCCTATCATCATCATAACACTTGATGATTTCATATTTAATTTCATAACATTTATAATATTCTTTGTAATGCGTAACAGACTCAGTTTTGGGCTGTACATGAAGGATATTATTTTGCCGGATATGATATACACAGCCATACTTACGATGATAGTATTCAAGCTGTTTGTCTTTATAAACAAGAGGCTGAAACGCGCTGAAAAAGGAAGTGAGACATAGTGATCAGAGATATATTAGAGATAATCAAAGATTTTATAGTAGAAAAGTTAAAGAGCCGTATTTTTTATGTCACTCTGTTTTTTTTGTGCCTGTCAGGCGTGCTTGTGTACAGATTGTTTAATCTTCAGATCATAAATGGAGAAAAATATCAGTCCAGCTTCCAGTACAAATCACTTAAGACGGTGTCGGTCAAGGCCACCAGAGGAAAGATTTTCGACTGCAACGGAAAACTGCTTGCATCTAACGAATCTTCATACAATCTGAGTTTCACCAGCAATGCAGACCTCACTGAGGCGGCAGACAAGAAGAATATGTCGGTCAATGAGCTAAGAAATGAGATAGTTTATAAGACGATACTTATACTTGAGCAGAATGGAGACAGTCTGTCCGTGGAGCTTCCGATCAAGCTGGATGCAAATGGCAACATGAAATTCACGATAAGCGGCTCACAACTCAATACATTTTATATGAATGTTTATGGTGCAAGCTCAGTTGATGCCCTCACCGATGCACAGAAGAATGCTACAGCAAGGGAAGTATTTGACTATATGAGAAGTGATGAACTTTTCAATATCTCGGGTGATTATTCGGATGCCTATGTGCTCAAGATCCTTGCCGTGAGATATGAGGTATGGCTCAACAGATACCAGCAGTACATGACAGTGGATATCGCCAACAATATAAGTCAGCAGAGCTATGCTGCGATAACTGAGAATATGGATACACTGCTCGGAATGGATGTGAGTATTGAATCAAACAGAGTATACAATGATGCCATATATTTTTCGCATATAATCGGATATATCGGCAACATTTCAAATGAGGAGCTCGAGGAGTACAATGCGAAGCTTGACGAGGATCAGCAGTATGATTCCAATGATATGGTTGGAAAGCTTGGTTTGGAACAGTCGTACGAGGATCAGCTTCGTGGTGTTGACGGTTCCCAGAAGATGTACGTTGACAACATGGGAAAAGTCCTTGAGATTATAGAAAAAACTGATTCTGTTGCAGGAAACGATATTTACCTCACACTTGACTCTGATCTTCAGAAATACTGCTACAACGCACTTGAAAAGGAATTGTCGTATATTCTCCTTGCAAATCTCAAGAACGTGACGACATCCAAGGAGAAAGAGGATATACCTATAACGGATGTGTACTCGGCATTCTTTGACAACAACATTATAGACATAAAGGCCCTTAATGCTGCGAATGCAACTGACAATGAAAAGAATGTGTACAACACATTTGTATCAAGCAAGCAGTACACACTCAATGCGCTTTCGGACATTCTGAAGAGCAGTCACACGGAACTGTATAATCTTTCGGATCAGTACAAGGATTATATGGAGTTTATATGTGAGACGCTGAGCTCAAACGGCATATATGACAGCAGTGCAGTGGATAAGGACAGTGACACATATAACAACTATGTAAATGACAAGATATCATTATATGAGTATCTGAAATACTGCATAAGCCAGGGAGTAATAGACATAACCGGCATTCAGACAAGCAGTGATTATTATGATACGGATGAGATATACAATGTTATTGTCGATTATGTACTCAAAGAATTTGAGGATGACTCCGATTTCGACAAACGAGTCTTCAAATATATGATATTATCAGGTGAAATAACAGGTTCCCAGGTAATATACCTGTTATACGACCAGGGAATCCTTAATAGTACAACAGACGAAGATTACGAGGAATTTACGTCAGGTGTCCTCAGCAATTTTGAATTTATTTACAGAAAGATCAAAAAGCTTGAGATAACACCTGCCATGCTTGCTCTTGACCCATGCTCGGGATCCATCGTGGTGGTCGATCCGGCGACAGGAACTGTAAGGGCTATGGTAAGCTACCCAAGCTACGACAACAACAAGCTCACAAATGTGATCGATCCTGACTATTATGCCAAGATAACAGAAGATAAGACGACCCCTATGTACAATCGTGCAACCATGCAGAGAACTGCACCGGGTTCCACATACAAGATGCTCATTGCTGCAGCTGGTCTGCAGGAGGGCGTTATAGACGTTGGATCAGTTATAACTGATTACGGTACATTCTCAAAGGTTGTTCCTTCACCGGCCTGCTGGCTCAGAAGCGGACACGGAACACTTGGTCTCGCTGACGCCATAGAGGTATCGTGTAACGGTTTCTTCTATGAGGTTGGATACCGCCTTGCCACAGACAGCAAGGGAGTATATCAGGATGCACAGGGTATAGATAAGATACAGAAGTACGCTTCGTTATTTGGACTTGACCAGAAGTCAGGTGTGGAGATAGAAGAGATGGATCCGCATGTGTCAGATACTGATGCGGTACGTTCTTCTATCGGACAGGGTACAAATAACTATGCGCCTGTCCAGCTTGCCAGATATGTGACAACCATCGCTAATGAGGGCAACTGTTATGACCTGACACTGGTGAACGAGATAAAAAATATAGATGGAAGAACAGTGTATAAGAGTGACAACGTTCCTAAGAATACAGTTGATCTGACGGACAGCCAGTGGGCGGTCATAAAACAGGGAATGCGTCAGATGGTAAGTGAACACACAAGTCCATCGGCTCTTATAAATCAGATAAATGTCAATGTTGCCGGCAAGACGGGAACAGCAGAGGAGGATACCACAAGGCCGGATCACGCATTGTTTGTGTCATTTGCGCCTTATGAGAACCCTGAGGTCAGTGTAACATGTGTTATTCCACATGGATATACATCGGGTAACGCAGAGGAGCTTGCCGGAATGGTGTACGCATATATGTATGACCCTGACAAGCTTGATACGCTTGACATAACAGGAAACAACCAGATGTCAGATTAATTGAGATACCAAAGATATATCACAGAACCTGTGTGTAGGAAATAATATGACAGGAGCAGATGATATGGATGGTATGGACAGATTATCAATCAAGGCAGATAGATCAGGCATAGTTGTCTATGTACCGGCGGCTATGTCTGTAAATGATATCTGCTGCGATCTGTATTGCAGGATCCTCGATAATATAAGTGCCTTCCAGAAAAAAGGAACTGTATGTATATCTTTCAGGGGATGTACCCTGGAGCGTGGAGACACGGAGGAGATAATCAGTTTTTTAAACAGCATTGATAAGATTCATGTCAGATTTGCAGCTAAACCTGACATAGATCAATATACAGGTTCCGGTGTCCGGGATGATGGGGATCGTGAACCACAACAGGCAAAAGTCAGTATGGCTTTGCCGGATATGACTAAAACGCACAGTGACAATGAAAGACCATATATCTTCCGCGGTGACATAGGGAGAAAGCAGACCCTTGAGATCAGGGGAAATGTCATTATCCTCGGAGATGTTGCCAGGGATGCCAGGGTTGTATCCGGTAAGAATATCGTGGTCGTTGGGGAACTGGCGGGAGCTGCCATAGCGGGTAAGCTGGCGGCTGGAAACAATTTCATAATAGCGATGAGAATGTGCCCACAGCTTTTGCAGATAGGAAAAGCGAAAAGTACAGGAATCAGACTTCCGGGTGCAAAAAGAATGCCAATGATAGCTACGAATGATGAAGGAATCATAAATATAACCTACATATGATAGTAAATTTAGGAGGATTTTTATTATGTGTGAAGTTATTGTTGTTACATCAGGAAAAGGCGGAGTTGGCAAGACGACCACATCGGCGAATATAGGAACCGGTCTTGCGTCCCTCGGGAACAGAGTGGTGATGATAGATACAGATATAGGTCTCAGAAACCTGGATGTTGTGCTTGGCCTGGAAAACCGCATAGTCTATAATCTGATAGATGTAATAGAGGGAAACTGCAGATATAAGCAGGCTCTTATAAAGGCGAGGAACTACAACAATCTGTACCTGCTGCCTTGCGCGCAGACCAGGGATAAGACAGCGGTCAGCCCGGAACAGATCATCAAGCTCATAGACGAGATAAGAGACGAGTATGACTACATAATCATTGACTGCCCGGCCGGTATAGAACAGGGCTTTAAGAACGCCATAGCTGCTGCTGACAGGGCTGTCATAGTGACAACTCCCGAGGTCTCGGCCATAAGGGATGCAGACAGGATAATCGGTCTGCTCGAGGCGTATGGAATTGAAAAACAGCACCTCATAATCAACAGGATAAGATATGATATGGTCAAAAAGGGCAATATGATGTCCGTCGATGATGTGGTTGATATACTTGCAGTGGATCTGCTTGGAGTAATCGCCGATGATGAGGACATAGTCATATCGACAAACAAAGGAGAACCGGTCGTGTGCAGCAACACGAAATCGGGACATGCATATATGAATATATGCAGAAAGATAGTGGATGATTCCCTTGAAGTTGAAGATTATTATTCAGGGAAGAACCGCTCACTGCGTTCGCTTTTCAGACGTAAAAGAGCCTGAAGGGAGGAATATGGGGATGAATAAGATATATTTATATAACACAGGAAGTTATGCCAAAGAAAGGCTTATAAGCATGCTGGCTTCAGACAGGATAGGGTGTAATCCGGATTTCCTGGACGATATGAAGCATACCATAAAGCAGGAGATAGACAGATACATCAATGTAAAGGAATCAGATATCGATATCCAGGTCAAGGAGCGTATGCTAGTGGCATATATTCCATTGTTAAGCGTGGATACAGAGAAGAAGGATAACGAATATACATACAGAACAATAGGACGAGGATCAGTGAATTATGAACTTATTCAAGAAGGATCAACTGAACTTAAAACAATTCAGTCTTGATCAGGATCAAAAAAAATACAGTATACTGGATTACAATTTCAAATTGTTTTTCCTGATAATAGCAGCCATGGCCATGGGTACTGTGATCATAGTGAGCGTAGATGAGACAAAACTCACAAAGCAGTTGATCGGTGCCGGGGTGTGTATACTGGGAATGATAATAGTATCACTCATAGACTATAATTTCATATGCAAATACTACATGGTACTATACGCTGCAAATATAGTGCTGCTGGGACTTGTACTGGTGGCAGGATCAGGTGCGGATTCCCATGGAGCCAGCAGATGGTTCCAGATATCCGATTCATTTACCATACAGCCATCGGAGTTTGCCAAGATAATACTGATAATCTGCACGGCTGTTTTTCTTGAAAAACATGCGGATGATCTGAACACGGCAAAGACGCTGCTGAAGCTTGCAGCTTTCCTTGCAATACCGATCGGACTTATATTTGCCGAGCCGGATCTTTCAACCACGATATGTATATGTGCAACATTGTTTATAGTCATATTTATAGCGGGGCTCTCACTCAAGATAATAGGTATTGCGGTACTGATACTCATACCATTCTTTGGAGGCTTCTTCTGGTATATCCAGCAGGACAACCTGCCTCAGTTTCTGAACGGATATCAGAGACAGCGTATACTTGGACATATGTATGGAGGCGGATCCACCCAGGATCAGCAGAACAACTCGATCATGGCCATAGGATCGGGACAGTTGACCGGTAAGGGGATCAACAGCTCTGATGTGGCAACCGTAAAAGATACAAATCTCATATCTGAGCAGCAGACAGACTTTATATTCTCGGCAGTGGGAGAAGAATTAGGTTTCATCGGAAGTGTTATTATTATTGCAATTTTACTGCTCATAGTGTTACAATGTATTAGGGTTGCTAGGCGTTCCGGTGATAAAAAGGGAATGTATATAGCAACAGGTATGGCAGCGCTGGTCAGCATCCAGTCATTTATCAATATTGGTGTTGCCACATCCATACTTCCGAACACGGGATTACCTTTGCCATTCATAAGTTACGGACTGAGTTCACTCGTCAGTTTGTGTGCCGGAATGGGCATGGTTCTCAATATAAATTTGCAAAAGAAAAAGTATTAGGAGGATTTTCATGAATATTGGTTTGATAGCACATGATGCTAAGAAAAAACTGATGCAGAACTTCTGTATAGCATATAGAGGAATTCTTAATAAGCATGAGCTTTACGCAACAGGAACTACCGGAAGACTTATTGAGGAGGTTACCAATCTTACAGTTCACAAATATATTGCAGGACATCTTGGCGGTGAGCAGCAGCTCGGATCACAGATAGAGAACAATGACATCGATATGGTAATCTTTCTGAGAGATCCGCTTCATCCAAAGAATCATGAACCTGATATAAACAACATATTTACATTGTGTGATACACATAATATTCCGCTTGCGACTAATCTGGCAACTGCCGAGCTTCTTATACTGGCACTTGACAGAGGAGATCTTGACTGGCGTGAATTCTACAAGTAAATATATTTCAGCACCGTTATCAGGCTGTTGAATATATTTCGGAGGTTATATTATGTTTAATCAAAGCAGAATAGGAAAATACATGCGAAGAAGTATCTCTTTGATACTTGTGTTGTCGATGGTTCTTCTGACCGGCTGCGGAAGCAAGACCTACAAAGCTGGAAAACAGCTCGACATAGGTGTGTTGCCTGATCTTCCGGTGTATGGGGAGCTCGGAATGGCATACGATAACGCTGTGATAGCACAGGGCGAGGAGATAGATGCCGCAAACTACAACGGATGTTATGCCGCTATGCTTGTCGATGAGACGACCAAGGATACCATAGTGGCTCATAATGTACATGGAAAGATATATCCGGCAAGTATGACCAAGATCATGACAGGTATACTCGTTATGGAGAGCATAGAAAAGGGAGATATATCCCTTGACGATGTGGTAACTCTCAACAGAAAGGTAACATTTGACGATTGGGATGCCATGGCCAGTGACCTGGTCGGAGGCTGCAGCCTGACGGTCAAGAACCTGCTGTACGGTCTCATGATAACATCATACAATGACTGTGGTGTTATACTTGCAGAGCTGATAGCCGGCAGCGAATCAGCATTTTGTGACATGATGAATGAAAAGGCGAAGGAGATTGGTGCTACAAATACCCACTTTGTCAACTGTCATGGACTTCACGACGATGACCATTACACTACAGCGTATGATCTGTATCTTATAATAAAGGAATTTTCAAAGCATGACCTTGCGTATGTGATAGATTCACTTGATACATATGATTTCACATACACGGATGCAGATGGCAATAAACAGGTGGTAACCATAGAGCCGACAAATGAATTCTTAACTGGTGAGGTAAATTTTCCAGATGGATACTCGATAGGTTCGTGGAAGACCGGAACCACAGAGGAGGCACTCAACTGTCTTATCATGGAGCTTAAGAACGATTCCACCGGTGAAGAGTATATTGCTCTTGTAGCCGGAGCAGATGGAAAAGAGGCACTGTACAGCGCCATGACTGAACTTATAAATAAGGCAAAGTGATGTGTGTATCTGACATATATGATACGGACATTATTTGTATAAATTTTACATCAAGATTCAGGAGGCATGAAAAATGATTCACATTATTGCAGGAGATAAGGGTAAGGGAAAGACAAAGGCACTGATAGATAAGGTCAACAATGAAGTAAAGGTTGTTTCCGGTACGGTAGTATTTCTTGATAATAACAACAAGCATCTCTATGAGCTCAGCAACAGAGTCAAGATGATCAACTGTACAAGCTATGGAATTAGCAAGCTGGATTCGTTCACCGGATTCGTGCGAGGAATAATCTCCCAGAACAGTGATATTGAGAAGATTTATATAGATAATTTTAAGACGGTTGCATACGTTGGAGAGTCACATATCGTTGAGGCATTGGACGAGATAAAGAACATATCCGATATGTTCAATGTTGATATAGTGATCTGTCTGGCAACAGATGTCAATGACGTACCAGAGGATTTCAAGGACTGCGTTATTGCGGCATTATAAGCTGGATGCCGCCTTATATTTCAGATAGAATGTGGTTGGCATATGTATGTTGCCAGCCATTTTCTGTGCCAGAGTAAATTACGGGAGACATATTATGGCGACAATAAAACGAAAAAAACAAAAGACAAAGATCGAACTTCCAAAGCTTAAAATGCCGGGCTTTGGAACATTCCTTTTTGCACTCGTATTCATATATATACTCATCAGGGTCGTTGCGTATGTTAATGATTCTGATCCGATAATATTCACGGTTGAGCAGAGTACGTACGATACTGATTTCACGGCTACAGGGCTTGCGGTAAGAAGTGAGACTGTCATAACCGCCTCGGCGACGGGAACACCATGCTACTATATAAGAGATGGCGAGAAGGTATCCAAGGGTGCAAATATATATGCCATTGACAGCTCGGGCTCCATGCAGGCAGCAATGAGCGACATGCAGGAGAATGGTTCAGCACTTCTCACGAGCGCAGATTACACAAGTCTGAACAATCAGATAAAGATGTTCAAAAATGGATTTTCGGCATCCAATTTTGGTAATGTATATAATTTCAAGACAAGCATCGACAACAAGCTTTTAGAGCTCTATGAGGAGCTTGCTCTTGAGCAGGTCAGCAATGGTTCTTCATCATTTTCACTTGATGCCCAGAAGGCGCCATTCAGCGGACTTGTCACATACTATCAGGATGGATATGAGAGCGTCGATGTGAAGAATCTGACACCTGAGCTTTTTGATAAAACTGTGTATACAAAACAGTCACTCAAGTCAGATGGCCAGGTTTCTGCGGGCAGCGCTGTATGTAAGCTTATCAACGATGAGGAATGGAATATTGCCATATCGCTCAGCAAGGATGAATTTGACAAGGTTACACAGAATGAATACGCTTCATTTACCATCAATAATTCGAGCAGAAAGATCAGATCGACATACGATAAGATCGAAAAAGATGGTCATTATTATATAGTGGTATCATTCAACAAATATATCGCGCAGTATGTAAATGAAAGATTTCTGGACATCAACTTCATGTTCGAGGAATCCAGCGGTCTGAAGATACCGGCTTCATCCGTAATAACAAAGGATGTATATATGATACCTGTGGATTACCTGACAGGAGGCAGTGGTGATTCAGATCTGACTCATTTTAATCAGGTAACATATGGCAATTCGGGAAGCACTTCAATAAAACAGATATCACCGATAATATATTTTACCGACAAGAGATTCTGTTATGTTGATCCGTCAAGTATAGATTCAGATGCGGTACTGCAGAAGAATAATTCCAAGGAGACATTTTCCGTTGCCACAGCCGCCAAGTATACGATGGATGGTGTTCTGTGTGTATCAAGAGGAACTGCGGAATTCAGAAGAATAGAGGTTATCGTATCGGGTGATGATTACTCGATCATCAAGCCGGATCTTTCATATGGAATATCCAGATATGACAGAATATTACTGGACGGACATTCCATGAAAGAGGGAGAGCTTATATATCAATAGTACAGACACAGGAGATGATAATATGCTTAAAGAAAATTACGAAAAAGTAAAAGAGAACATAGTCAGGGCATGTGAAAAGGCCGGCAGATCACCGGAGGATGTCACTCTGATCGCCGTTAGCAAGACAAAGCCTTTGTCAGATATAGAGGAATTGCTCAGTGATACGAATGCCGTTGATTTTGGTGAGAATAAGGTTCAGGAGCTTGTGGACAAATACGAGAATGTCTCAAGACCTGTAAACTGGCATATGATAGGTCACCTGCAGACGAACAAGGTAAAATACATTGTAGATAAGGTGTGTATGATACACTCCGTTGATTCGTTAAATCTTGCCAAAACCATTGAGAAGGAGGCTGCAAAGCATGATGTCACAGTCAATATTCTCATTGAGGTAAATGTTGCACAGGAAGAAACAAAATTTGGACTGTCATGCGACGAGGTACTTCCGCTTATCCAGGAGATAAAAGATTTCCCTCATATCAGGGTTAAGGGTCTTATGACTATCGCTCCATTTGTGGATGATCCCGAGGACAACAGGGTCTATTTCCGCAAATTGAAAGATTTATCACTTGACATACAATCTAAAAGCATTGATAATATCGATATGAGTGTCTTGTCGATGGGTATGACAAACGACTATGAAGTTGCAGTTGAAGAAGGTGCAACGTTGGTTAGAGTTGGCACGGGAATATTCGGTGCCAGAAATTATAATATTTAAAGGAGAACAATCATGGCAAAGGGAAATACAAAGAAAAGTTTTCTTGATTATTTCAAATTAAGTGATTCAAGCGACGATGACTTTGATGATGATTTGTTTGATGAAGATGAAGATGACTATGAAGATGAAGACGATATGGACGATCGCTTAGACGATGAGTACGATGATGAGGATGATTACGATGCGCCTCAGACAGAGTCCAGAGTGAAGGCTTCACCGCTCAAGTCCTTTAATAAGTACAAAGGTTCTGCATCATCTGACAATGGATCGGCCAGATCAAAAGCTGCAAGATCTTCTCATGGTCAGCAGTCAGGAGCAGGTAATGGAAAGCTCGTATCGATCAACAGCAGATCCAGAGCAATGGATGACAGTGAAGTATTTGTTATCAAGCCGGACGAGTTTGACGATGCGCAGATGATAATCGATCATCTCAATCGAGGACAGATAATCGTAATAAACATGGAGGATCTTGATCTTCCAACTGCACAGAGAATAGCGGATTTCATTGGAGGAGCAAGTTATGCTGTGGATGGTCTGTTTCAGGCTATTTCGGGCAACATATTCCTTGCCACACCTAATGGAACCTACGTATCTGGTGATTTAAGAGAGGAATTGGCTGGAGGATCTCTTCAGGGGGAAACTCTTTCAAGTAAGGCAACTTATTAATATATGTTTTTACGGGGGATTACATATGCTTACACCAGTTGATTTACAACAGAAGAAGTTCACGCATGGAATGGGATATGCGCGAAAAGATGTAGATGCATTTTTTGACATAGTTGTGCTCAGCTACACAGAACTGTATAAGTCCAATGCAGATCTTACCAATCAGGTGAAAACTCTGACTGACAGTTTAGTACATTACAGAACAACCGAGTCAAAGCTCCAGAAATCTCTCATGCTAGCAGAGAAGAATGCTGAGGAGTCTACAAAGAACGCCACTGATAAGGCGAGACTGATAGAGAATGATGCCAAGATCAAGGCTAATAATATAGTGCAGGAGGCCAGGGAGGAGCTTGAGCGCATAGAGGGAAGTATTGATGGAATAAAACAGCAGTACAAGGACTATGTATGTGCATTCAAGGCTCTGATGGAAGCCCATATGAATTACCTTGCCCAGAATCCTATCAATGAGGAGATGGGACTTAATTTCGACGATGTATTAAGCGAGGGCAGTTCAAATGCTTCTTATTCACAGTCGACACAGAGCGCAGCTATGAATTCGTTTATGAACTCCTATGACGGCGATCCACAGGGCCGCGAGGAATCAACTCTCGGATCAGGAGGCGGCTCAGCCATGGGTGATTCAACACTTGGCGGTGCCGGTGGCGGAAGTGTTACAAGTGATTCGTCTGTATACACAAAGAATCTTGGCGGTAAGTCATTTGTTAATCCATTTGGAAACTAACAATATATTTTATACTAATGGAGAATGTTTATATGTGTAATGCACTCACAGTTCATCTGAATGATGAACCAATCTATGACATTTTCTTTGCAAACGATTTTAATTCCCTGCCTGAGCTTTTAGCCGGACAGGGAATTGCTGATAGAAGGGTATGTATCGTTACAGAGAGTAATGTTGCGCCTCTTTATCTCGATGAGATCAGGAATCAGCTTGATGGAAAATGCAAAGAATTGATATCTATTATATTTGAGGCCGGTGAGTCTCAGAAGAATCTTGATACAGTAAAGATGATCTACGAGAAGCTTATTCTTGCAAAGTTTGACAGAAAAGATCTTCTGGTGGCTCTTGGAGGCGGCGTGACGGGCGATATAACCGGATTTACTGCTGCAACGTATCTCAGAGGCATAGACTTTGTACAGATACCTACAAGTCTTCTGGCACAGGTGGACAGCAGTATTGGTGGAAAGACAGGCGTTGACTTTGATTCATATAAGAACATGGTCGGAGCCTTTCACATGCCAAAGCTTGTGTATATCAATGTGTCAACACTCACCACGTTATCCGATGAGCAGTTTATTTCGGGAATGGGAGAGATCATAAAACATGGACTCATAAAGGATTCTGCATATTTTGACTGGCTTATAGAAAACCACGACAGAATACTTGCAAGGGATAAGGATGTCCTGATGGAGATGATCAGGGTGAGCTGCAACATCAAGAGAGTTGTTGTGGAGAACGATCCTACGGAGAAGGGCGACAGAGCTCTGCTCAATTTTGGACATACTCTTGGACATGCCATAGAGAGATACCTCGACCTTAAGCTGAGTCATGGGGCATGTGTCGGCATCGGATGCTGCCTTGCGTCTGTTATCTCATACAATAGGGGTGACATCACAGAGGACGAGCTTCATAAGATCATACATGCATTTGATATGTTTGGTTTCCCTACTCTCAAGGACTACCCTGTCGATGCAGATGCTGTCATAGAGTACACTAAGAACGATAAGAAGATGGTTGGGGACAAGATAAAATTTATCCTTCTTCACACTATTGGCGATGCATATATCAATACCAATGTCGTTCCTGATGATATGAAAAAGGCATTTGAGTGGCATTGATGTTCAAAGGAGGAACGGATATTATGAAAAAGAGAATACCGATGGCTATACTTGCCATTATTATTCTTACAGCTTTAGATCAACTGGTGAAACATCTCATATCAACCAACTTTCAGGTTGGACAGACAAGGAAAATAATCGATGGAATTTTCCAGCTCAACTATGTTCAGAACAGAGGTGCGGCCTGGGGAAGTTTCTCAGGTAAGATCGTTTTCCTGCTTGCGATAACATTTGTTATCCTGCTTGCGGCTATATATGTATACATCAGGCTTGCAGGCAATCAGGAAAAGAAATATACACCGCTCAGGATATCACTGGTATTTCTCATATCGGGAGCTGTCGGCAATATGATCGACAGAGTTGCCCGTGGATATGTGGTTGACATGTTTGACTTCTGCCTTATTAACTTCCCGGTATTCAATGTCGCAGATATATTTGTCACATGCAGTTTTATTGTTATAGTTATTCTGGTGCTGTTCAAGTATAAGGATGATGAGCTCTCAGAGATCATACACCAAAAACAGACAGATGGACAGGAATAGTATATGGAAGAATATAACATCGAAGCCAGCGGCGACTGGGCAGGGAAAAGAATAGACAAGGTTCTCAGCGGGTATTTCAGCGATTATTCGAGATCTTTCATAAAGAAGTTATTTGATGACGGATATATTCAGGTCAACGGTAAGGCTTCAAAGCCGAGCTACAGTGTACGTACCGGAGATATTTTTGATATATCTGTGCCGGATCCGGTCAGCATTGACATTGAGCCTGAGAATATACCGCTCGACATCATATATGAGGATGATGACGTGATACTTGTGAATAAACCAAAGGGAATGGTGGTTCATCCGGCACCGGGACACTACAGTGGGACTCTGGTCAACGGACTGATGTACCATTTTAAGGATTCCCTTTCCGGTATAAATGGAGAATTCAGGCCGGGAATCGTTCACAGGATAGATATGGATACAACAGGTGTACTTGTGGTGTGTAAGAACGATAATGCCCATAGATCATTGTCTGAGCAGCTTCACGAGCATAGTATAACCAGAAAGTATTATGCCATAGTCCATGGAAATATCGCACAGGATGATGGTACTGTGGATGCGCCGATCGGAAGAAGTCCTAAGGATCGGAAGAAGATGGCGATCAATACCAGAAATGGCAGACATGCCGTCACACATTACAGGGTTCTGGAGCGTTTTGGAGGAAAGTATACCTTTATTGAGTGTCAGCTTGAGACCGGCAGGACACATCAGATCCGAGTTCATATGGCATCCATTGGACATCCCATACTTGGGGATGAAGTTTATGGACCGAAGAAATGTCCGTTTAAGCTGCAGGGACAGACGCTGCATGCTGGTATTCTCGGTTTTGAACATCCCTCAACCGGGGAATACGTTGAGTTCAAGGCTGATCTGCCGGAATATTTTGAAGATCTTATAAAGAAGCTAAAACTGTTAAATTAATATAATGTAACAAACGAGTATAGACAATTGTCACAAATTACGTGCAATTGTCTATACTTTTTTATTTACAGTTTATTGTATAAATGTTATAATAACCCATATAGGAATTTAAGTATTTTGTACATAAGTAATATATTTTGATATTTTTTACATGGAGAATACGAGAAGATGGGAGTGGTTACTATGGCAGAGAAGAAGATTATTACTATAGGTAGACAGTTCGGAAGTGGAGGCAAGCAGATCGGAGAAGCTCTTGCAGAAAAGATGAACATACCATTTTACGACAAGGAGTTACTTAAAGAAGCAGCAAAGAACAGTGGAATATGTGAAGAGATTTTTGACAGCTTTGACGAAAAGCCTACGAATAGCTTTCTTTACTCACTGGTGATGGATCCATATTCACTGGGATTTGGCAGTTCAACAGAGCTTCCTCTCAACCACAAAGTTTTCCTTGCGGCATTTGACACCATCAAGAATCTTGCAGAGAAAGATGGTTCATGTGTATTTGTCGGCAGATGTGCTGATTACGCACTCAGGGATCTGGACAACGTGGTGAATATATTCCTGTATGCAGACATGGATGACAGAACAGCCAGAATCGCCAAGAAGTACAACATAAGTGAATCGAAGGCCAAGGATATGATCAAGAAGGAAGACAAGGCAAGAGCTTCATATTACAACTATTATACATCCAAGAGATGGGGCGAGATGAAGGGATACGACATATGTATCAATACTTCGAAGTACGGCATAGATAAGACGATAGATCTGTTATATGACATTGTAAATAATTATTGATCTCAGTCATGATTATTATTGAAAATTGTAATATATCATCATAATAATGTCATTATAAAATCTTGTATATAAAAATGACAGTAGGTTGTTTGTTAAACGCTTACTGTCATTTTTGTTTTGTGATTGGATTCATTTTTTATATCCATAAGCTATTAATCAGTGCCTTGACCACCCGTCTATTCCGGCACCCTCGATGGAGGAAAATATACGATCTTTTACATCAGGCACGCGTACTTTGAGTTCGTCTATAATGTCTTTGCTTTCCTGACGCTTTGTGACGCCGTCAGCGGGACAAGGGTTCTTGCAGACTGGAAGATCGTTGGCGCGTGCAAATGCTCTTATTTCGCCTTCCAGGGCGTATATAAGAGGTCTTATGAGTGTGACTCCTGATTTCTCCAGATGAGTGACAGGAGAGAAGGTGTGAATGCGCCCCTCATACAGCATGGACATCAGGAAGCTGTCTATAACGTCATCCTTGTGATGGGCATATGCGATCTTGTTGCAGCCAAGTTCTGCAGCACAATCATTGAAGGCTCCTTTACGCATACGGCTGCAGAGTGAACATGGATTAGGTTCCTTCCTGTAATCGAAAACGATCTCGCCTATATGAGTTTTGCAAACCGTGTAATTGACTCCAAGTGACTCGCAATATTCCTTAAGTCTGGACGTGTCAAAATCCTTAAATCCAAGATCTACGGTTATAGCTTCAATTTCAAATGGTATGGGATAAAACTTTTTCAGTTTGGACATTGCATATAAAAGTGTCAGACTGTCTTTGCCTCCGGATATTCCTATGGCTATCTTGTCACCGGGACTGATCATATCGTAATCAGTTATAGCTCGTCTTGTATATGATAAAAGCTTTTGTGATTTCATAAAAATACTCCTTAAGTTAACATAATATTATTATGGTTTAATTGTGCGTTTTTCACGAAGCTGTACTTCGTTCCTGAAACGACGTTTTCTGTCCTCATCCATATCAGCGTAGTGTTTTCTTGTTGTATTTACATCCGAGTGGCCTAATACGTCCGCCACCAGGTATATGTCGTCTGTAGCCCTATAAAGCTCAGTGCCAAACGTACTCCTGAGTTTGTGAGGTGTTATATGCTTTAAAGGAACGGAGGTAAGAGAGTATTTTTTTACAATATTCTCAACTGATCTGACAGATATTCTTTTTAATTGACCGGACAGAAATAACGCATCCTCATGGCCTTTTTCCGGTATCAGTTTTTTCCTTTCATCAAGATATTCAAGCAAAGCTTCACTTGCCTCATCACTGAAGTATACGTATGCCTCCTTGCCACCTTTTCGAACGATCTTAATCCGCATATTATCGAAGTCAACGTCACGTATATCAATTCCAACGCATTCGGATACACGCATGCCGGTGCTGAGCATAAGTGATAAAAGCGCCAGGTCACGGACTTTATTTTTCTCATGATATTTTTTCTGGCGTTCAGTCAGGCCGCTGCCATACTCAACATTATCAAGAAAATCTGCAACCTCGTTTGGCTCCATTCGTATAATTTTCTTATCGTGTATCTTTGGCATGTCGACCTTTTCTGCAGCGTTTGAGCTTATACGGTCGTTTTTATACAGGTATGCAAAAAATACCCGGAGTGCAGATAATTTGCGTTTTAACGCCTGTTCACCGTTGGTGTATGTACGTCCGTTTTTAGTGTAAAGCTTCATGGCATGCAGGAACTCCTCGATGTCCTCGGCCTCAAGTCTGCTGAGATCCTCAGTAGTAATATCAAGTGGAGTTTTATCACGAAAGAATGGGTTATTTTCACATAAATACTCGTAGAATGTTTTTATATCCCTGGCGTAACCAAGGCGTGTTCTTGTGGATGTAGTATTCTCAATTCCACGAAAAGCGATCGTTGCGTATTGTGGTAACTCGGAAAGAATATCTCTGAGCAATAATATATTATTCTCATCGACCTGTTTGTTGTATGGCTTGGCTGGCATCGTTATATTTGAAACCTCCTGATATATGTTAATTTGTTGGCATATTCATGTATATGGCTAAATGGATTATAGCATAATCTAATAAAATATGCTATATTTTTTCGTAAAACCTGAGTTTAGCGAATAGAAACATATAGACTAAAATACATTCCAACTGCACTGCTTTCACTGATTCTTACGACTCTCTAAGCAAAAATCTAAACAGAAAACGCATATAGAATCTATCATTTAATAGAATCTATATGCGTTGATCAAGAACATCTAATTCCTTGTTTAATTGAGATCAGTCACTTCATAATATGGTATTACCAGGTTGGTTCCGGCTACTATCGATGAATCGTTGTTCAGATTGTTGATCGAGACAACTTCATCGATATAATCCTGGGTTGATGTATATTCATCAGTCATATACTTCTGAGCTATATCCCAAAGTGAATCGCCGGACTCAACGGATATACATGTGTAATACTTGGTGCTGGCATTGGTGGCATCAGCTTCGGATGCATCCATGTGTGTGATCGAAACATATAATACTGCTGCTATGATTATGGCTACAATTATTGTCACCTTTTTATTGCTAATGAAATTAAATAATCTATTCATATCTATCCCTCCTGAACGTATGTTTGTTACTATGTTCGTATTATATCGAACAGATGTTTTGTTGTCAAGTGATTTTCGAACACTTGTACGACTGCAGTTCGTATTGTAACTCTGAATCCTTAATACTCCTATATTATGCACTATCAAGTGTCCATTTTTATTCCCACGAAAGAATAGATCCGGTCAAGAATATTCAAAACAAAGCAAAATTAAAACAGAACATTCGTTTGCAATATCAGAACATATGTGCTATCATATTTTGTATATAACAGATTTTGTTAAATAGAATTTATTTGTGGAGGTTCAATATACATGGGAAAAGGAAAGATATCTGATAAACAGACAGAGATTTTGGAATATATCAAGGAAGAACAGCTTAAGAAAGGCTATCCACCTTCAGTAAGAGAGATCTGCAAGGCTGTTGGACTCAAGTCTACATCATCAGTACATGCCCATCTCGCATCTCTTGAGGAGAACGGATATATAAGGCGTGATCCAACAAAACCAAGGGCTATAGAGATAATAGATGATGATTTTGCATTGTCAAGGCGTGAGGTTATTAATATACCTGTTGTTGGACAGGTTGCAGCGGGACTTCCTATCCTTGCCACACAGAATATTATGGATTATTTTCCTATTCCACCGGAATATTTACATAACACCAATAATCAGACATTCATGCTTCGCGTTAAGGGCGAAAGTATGATCAACATCGGAATCAACGATGGTGATCTCCTTATTGTTGAACAATGCTCTTCTGCTTCCAATCGTGATATTGTGGTTGCACTTATCGATGACGGGGCTACAGTAAAGAGATATTTTAAGGAGAATGGTCATATAAGACTTCAGCCGGAGAATGATTATATGGATCCAATTATCGTAGACCACTGCGATATACTCGGAAAGGTTATCGGATTATTTAGGCAGATGTAATTACAATATAATATAATAAATCCATTAAGAAAGAGATCCCCAGGTCAACATACGTCAGCAACATTTACGTATATGACCTGGGGATCAATTTATGTCATATTTTTTAAGAGGGGGCTTATTAAAAGTAAATTAACTTCAAAATGGTTAATTTATATCAACTTGTTAATTACATTATACCAATTAATTAGCTTATTTCAAGCCTAAATCCAACAAAAATAGGCTAAAAAACCATAAAAAACAGTTTTTTAGCCTATTAGCTTAATGTATATTTAGCCTATTTTTAAGTAATCACATTTTAGTATATGTGCTTATCAGCATTCTGTTCTGCTATCTGTTTGAATTCCTTGAAATGAGCCTGGAATAATAATACCACCTTTGGATCAAACTGTTTACCACTCTGGCTTACTATCTCGGTATAAGCCTCCTCCATAGACCAGCCTTTCTTGTAGTATCTTGCTGATGTAAGGGCATCGAATACATCACATACAGCCATAAGCCTGCTGATATATGCGATCTCTTCTCCCTTCATATGCAGATATCCAGAGCCATCCCACTTCTCATGATGTTCCTTGGCGATTGTTCTTGCAATCTGAAGGATCTGTCCCGGACATTTTGAGAGAAGTGCGTCGCCATATAATACATGACTCTTCATAATGGCGAACTCCTCATCTGTAAGACGGGAAGGTTTGTTGAGTATTTCTTCGCTGATCATCAGTTTGCCAATATCGTGCATCATGGCTGCGGTTGAAAGCATGTCAACATAATCGTCATCAAAACCGGATGCCTTTCCAAGAACCTCCATGTATTTTGCAACTCTCTTGATGTGCTCACCTGTTGATTTTGACTTGCTCTCTGAGAGCTCGGCAAACGCATATATGAGTTCCTTCTGATTAGTTTTGACCTCTTCAGCATGGTCTATAACATTATTGAGCATTGTTGAGTTTCTTGATACTATGAAATATGATACAAATGACATGATAAAAATGGCTATAACACATGGCGCTATGACCAGTATCATATTGTCAGCAAAGTCATCATGTGCGGGTGGAATAACAAGATCACATAATCTGTAATTGACTATATCTGCAGCGAATACACCGACTGTAGATAAAAGCGCAGTATAGAGAACCATTGTCTTGTTATAATAAAGGGAAGCTACAAGCATAGGAAATATCCAGACGATCATAGCTGTGTACGATAAAGTTGTATTGAGTATGGAGCATATGAGTACAGCCAATGCAATTACCACATATTTTATACATTTGCCCTCATTGTTCTTAAGTAGATCAATAAAAATCGTAGGTATAAGGGTCAGAATACAGCATACTCCCATGCAGGAACACAGGAGCACTATATTGCACTGCCCTCCAATATATGTAAATACCCAGTATAAAAGTATCAATATAGCAAAAAGCCTCATACATTTGGAGGCAATATGATTGATCTTGATATAATTGTCGCTTAATAGCCTGTTACTCTCCATGTTTTAATCCCCAAATTCTTACTTGCAACCCAATCTTATTTTAAACTGAATATCTTATATGCTGTCCAGAGATACAATATCTCCGTCACTCCATATCTTCTCTATGTTGTAGAATCTTCTTGATTCTTCAGAAAATATATGGATTATTATATCATAATAATCCAGCAAAATCCATCCACCTTCAGAATATCCCTCCACTCCCTTGTGGGAATATCCAGCTTCGTGCATATTGTCCTCAACATTATCGCTGAGTGCCTGAACCTGTTTTTTATTTGTTCCGTCAGCTATCACTATATAATCACATAAGGTTGAAATTCTGCTTATGTCTATGATCTTAATGTCAAATGCTTTTTTATCCTCAAGAGCAGCACATGCTATCTTGAGCATCTCTCTGGAATCTGCCATATTAGTCCTCACTGTTCAATGATGTATAATATTTATATGTCCGGACAGACATTTCGTCCGTGTCTCCACAGCTACCACTGTCCAGATAAGTTAAAGTATTCTTTAATATGTGGGCCACCGAAGCGTCAATATCGGAGAATGCCTCATTTCTTATTTCATCTATCTCCGGCAAAGGCTTACGGTTCGGCTCTATATAGTCAGCCACAAAAACAATCTTTTCCAGAAGCGACATAGCCGGTCTTCCAGTGGTATGGAATTCTATAGCCGATCGGATGTCCTCATCGTCAACTCCGTATTTTTCTCTTGCGTAATATGCTCCCAGCTTTGCGTGTAAAAGCTCAGGGTTAGCAAATTCGACCTGGCTTATTGGAAGTCCGTGTTTTTGGCATCTTGCTATCTTCTCGTCTGCAGGCAGACATTTGGCGCAGTCATGTAGAAGTCCGGCAGTCAAAGCTTTGTTCACATCTGCTCCGTGAACCATGGCCAGGCAGCCTGATACATATTCCACACCAAGTGAATGTTCAAATCTTTTCTTTGTGAGCTTGTTTTCAAGGCGCTCACGCATCTCAAATCTGTTCATCTTATCTCCTATCTGTTGCAAATGTTCAAGTATAAGTAATATTCAATATATGTTGTTATACCTGCCAGATCAAACGTGATATAGACCATTGTCCCTGATATATGTTATCACGCTGTCGGGAACCATATCCCTGATATCTTCTCCTGACCGCACAGCAGCTCTTATATCACTTGAGGATATATCGTGCTGGTGGATGTACTCCCGGCGGATATCAGAAGCCGGAAACAGGCTTTGCAGGCTTGCTATCTTGTCGTTGATCATATCCTCAGGAGCTCCACTTCTTGTTGTGACAAGCAGCGTTGCATGCCTTGATATGATGTCAGGTCTGTGCCAGTGGTCAAAATACATAATGGAATCCCCGCCCATGATAAAATACCAGTGAACGTCAGGATATAACTCATGAAGGGCCTCAAGCGTATCTGAGGTGTATGTGATCCCGGGACGTCTGAGCTCAAAATCAGAATACTCCAACCCTTTTATGCCATCTATGGCAAGTTTTATCATGTTGACCCGGTGATCTGTTGTAACTTCGTTGGAAATATCTTTATAACCAGGCTTATTGTTGGGCATCACAAGCACTTTATCCAGTCTAAACTGTTCCAGTGCCTGTACGCCAAGCTCTATATGTCCATAGTGTATAGGATTGAATGTTCCGCCGAGTATACCTACATGTCCTGCTTTTTGTGCCAGCATGGCTTATTCCCCCCTATGGAAGTTCGATTTTCTTATGTTCCTTTGACTCCTTGTACAGAACGATCTTTCTGCCGATCACCTGAACTACCTGTGAGTGGGTTCTCTCACCGAGCATAGCTGCTATCTCACGAGGATCGTCAAGACAGTTCTTGAGAACAGAGATCTTGATTAGTTCTCTCGCCTCAAGAGCCTCTGCAACAGATTCTGTGAACTCAGGTGTGAGTGATGATTTGCCTATGTTGAGTATAGGCTGGATGGTCTGTGCCAGCCCCTTTAAATATGCTCTCTGTTTGCTATTCATACGTGTTTATTCCTTTACTTATAATAATCAAATTCAAGGAAATACATTCTTACAGTATCTCCGTCTACACAGCCAAGCTCCTCAAGCTGTGCAAGTATTCCATTGTCTCTGAGGAACTTCTGGAAGAAATCAAAGCCCTTCTCAGATTCAAGGTTCGTATATCCGAGCATCTTCTCGATTCGTGGACCCTCGACGATATATACACCCTCCTCCTCGTCTGACTTTCTGACTTCAAATGGAAGCTCAGGATCATCCTGCATGGACAGATCTATCTCAGGTTCAAATTCGATGATCTCCCTTGGAGACTGCTTTACAAGGTCATTGACATACCAGAGAAGTTCATTGATACCCTTTCCTGATACTGCAGATATAGGGAATATCTTATATCCTTCATCCTCCGGGAATTCCTCCTTAAGCATCTCTATGACAGTCTCATAGCCCATATCATCCAGAAGATCGACCTTGTTGGCTGCTATAACCTGTGGACGGTTCTCGATGTCTTTATTGTACTTCTTGAGCTCTTCATTGATTACGTGGATATCATTGATCGGATCTCTTCCATCCACCGAGGCTGCATCCACGATGTGGATTATAACCTTTGTACGCTCTATATGTCTTAAGAACTGAAGTCCAAGACCTGTTCCTTCTGACGCACCTTCAATTATGCCTGGAATGTCTGCGATCACGAAGCCGTTCTTATCCCCGAGATCCACCACACCCAGGTTCGGAACTAAAGTGGTAAAATGATATGCCGCGATCTTAGGACGGGCATTCGTAACTCTTGCAAGGAAGGTTGATTTACCTACACTTGGGTATCCGACAAGTCCTACGTCAGCAATACACTTGAGTTCAAGATCTACTGTAAGCTCCTTGGCTGGCTGACCAGGCTGTGCATACTTTGGCGCCTGCATGGTCGAAGTTACATATGTTCTGTTGCCACGGCCACCACGGCCTCCTTTAAGGAAAACAACAGGTTCCTTCTTGTAGGCCATATCGAGAATAACCTTACCTGTCTCTGAATCTTTGACAACAGTTCCAGGTGGAACCTTGAGCACGATATCGGCACCATTGCTGCCATGGCAGTTCTTCTTGCCGCCCTCTTCACCGTCTCCGGCTTTGTATTTTGTCACATGTCTATAGTTAGTGAGCGTGTTCATTCCCTCGTCGACAACAAAGATAACGTCACCGCCATTACCTCCGTCACCGCCGTCAGGACCGCCGTTTGGAACATATTTCTCTCTTCTGAAGGATACATGTCCGTCACCGCCCTTGCCTGATCTCACATATATTCTGGCTCTATCGGCAAACATAATATACCGCCTTTCTATGTCAGATATTCTATACCGAATATTCAATGTCTAAACTACCTGTGTCAAGTTCTGCAGATACATCTGCACACTATTTCATAGTATACCCCATATCTGCACTTTTGTCTGTAAAAAAAGACTGGAATAATAATAATTACTCCAGTCTCTTGATAGTATTACTTATATATATCCAATATTACTCGTTAACTACTGGATAGATAGAAACCTGCTTCTTGTCTCTACCCTTTCTCTCAAATCTAACGATACCATCAGCTGTAGCGAACAGTGTGTCATCTCCGCCGATACCAACGTTAAGACCTGGATGAATCTTTGTTCCACGCTGTCTGTAAAGGATGTTACCAGCCTTTACGAACTGACCGTCAGCTCTCTTAGCGCCAAGTCTCTTGGACTCTGAGTCTCTGCCGTTCTTTGTAGAACCTACACCTTTCTTATGAGCGAAAAACTGAAGTTCCATCTTCATCATGTCAATTACACCTCCTTAAAGGTCATACAAATATAATCGCCATAGGATTCTTCGATTCCGGATATACCGATCACAAGCGCCTGCATCAAAGTCTGTGCCTTGATATCCGGCTCCTCTGTGAATATGAAATCCATATGTCCACTCTCCTGATCGCAGTCAAGTGTGAAATTCACATCTGAAAGCTTCTCAACAGAGTTCAGGATGGTTATCGTGATCGCTGAAACTGCGCTACAGACGATATCTTGTCCGGGATCATCATATTCCGCATGTCCATCTGTCTTAAATCCTATATATTCCGAATTGCTGTTCTGATAAATAACTACATCAATCATGTCTTATAATCGATACAATCAATACCAATTAAGCGTTGATCTTCTTGATCTCAACCTTAGTATATGACTGTCTGTGACCATTCTTCTTGTGATAGCCAGTCTTTCTCTTGTACTTGTAAACAATAACTTTCTTAGACTTGCCTTCACCAACTACTGATGCTGTTACAGATGCATTAGCAACTGCATCTCCACACTTAACGTCTGAATCAGTGCTTACTAAGATAACATCATCAAATGTTACTTCGCTTCCAGCCTCTGCTGCGAGCTTCTCAACCTTGATCACGTCTCCTTCAGCTACCTTGTACTGCTTACCGCCTGTTGCTATAATTGCGTACATGGTTAATACCTCCTTAATCAAACTCGCCAGTTTTGGTGGTGTCTGTTGACACACTTATACCTAACTGTGCGGCATACTCATATAATCTACCATTGAGATGATTATTTGTCAATAATTTTCTGATATATTTTTACAATATTTTTTGATTTATTTTCATCAAAGCTTAACCATTTCGTGAAGCGGTCTCTTTAACTTCTTTCTGGTCAGCTCTATAAGTCCAAGCTTGGTGATATCTACGAATTTGGCTGGTACAGGATCGTCTGCCAGCTCTCTTATCAGGGTATCACGTATCCTGAGAATATCATCGGGATTCTTCATGTTTATAAAGTCTATGACTACTATCCCTGACAGATTGCGGAGTCTTAACTGACGGCAGGTTTCGATGGCCGCCTCGGTGTTGACCTTCAGCATGTGCTGTTCCATATCTCTGCCTGATATAGCCTTGCCTGTATTCACATCCACAACTACCATGGCCTCAGTCTGCTGGATTATAAGGTAGGCACCTGACTTAAGCCATACTCTCTCCTTTAGAGCTCCCTCCACTTCTTTATTGAGATTGTAGATTGCCGTAAGCGGACATTCTGTATCGGTATGAAGCGTTAAGTCTATTGTTCCAGGCTGTTTTTTCTCTATGTAATCCTCAAATACGTGGAATATTTCTTCATCATCGGTTACCAGTGAATCTAGCTTATTACTTCCCATGAAAGTTATGTTTTCTATATATTCCGGTGGATTCCGGTACAGACAGGAAAAGCATTTTCTGGTTGCTGCGGCCTTCAGGATCTGTGTGAGACGACCGCCCAGCTCATTCAGTTCACGTTTTATGAGTTCAGGGTCCGCATCCACAGCATTTGTCCTAATGATACAACCTATACCCGCCGGGAGGGTATTTCGCGCGATGTCCTTAAGCTCGTCCCGGAGCTTTCTGCTGCTTATCTTGTTCGATACACCGATCTGTTCCCCGGTGTGGACCACACAGTAATCCCCGCGGAGGGTGAGCTCCGATGAACCAACAGGGTTCTTGGTCTTGACTGCGTCACGGCTGATCTGAACGACTATCTCATCGCCGATCCTGAGCTTTGTGTGCTCCCTACCATCGGCGTATATAATATCATTGTCATCCAGACTGTAGTAGCAGGGAAGTCTGTCACCGTAATCCACGAAGCAGGCATTTATATTGTTTACGATGTTGGCCACCTTGCCCACATAGATATTGCCGAGGACTGTACTGCCCTCTGACAGGTTAAGATCTGTGACTTTGCCATCCTGTATAACAGCCTGTAATATTTTGTTGTCGTAGTGTGTAACTACCAGCTTTCTCATGTGATATTCCCCTTATAATCTTTCAAATATACGGTCAGGCAGACTCTTAGAATGGTGAACCGGCCTTGTATAGAGGTATTATATTGCCATCAGGGCCATCCATGTACGTCTCCAGTCTGTGAATATGATAATGGAACTGGTTGTGACTGACACCCGCATACGCGCAGAGAGCCTGCATGACGAGCTCCGGCTTGAGGTTGTATTCACTTCCGGTTGACAGCAGCATATATATCTGATCGTCCCTCAGCTCGCAGGTCATGATACCAGGTTTTATATTCTCCTCGCGTTCGCTCTTCTTTGTTTTTTTCAGAATGACGATCTGATCCTGCGACATGAAGGATTCCACACTGTCCAGTATATTATGCCGTTCTTCAGTTCCTGCTTTGTCAAGGAATGAGATGACATAGTCCGATGCTGACACAACTGACATGGAGTTCTTTGCATCATCGGGAAGAAGTACACACTCAGTGACCTTCATCTCATCAACCGATACGGCATTCAATGCGTCGATCATCTCTCTGGATGTTGTAACGGATTCAAATTCTCCGTCAAAGTATTCGCCATCAGAAGTGATCCCCATGGCCAGCGGAGCGGCAAACGAGATGATCTGGTGAGGCGAATATCCCTTGGAATAGCTCACATCCAGACCGGCACGTCTTATCTCCTTCTGGAAATATCTCATAACGTCAAGGTGTCCTATAAATCTGAGGTTACCGAGCTTGGAGTATTTAATTCTTATTTTCAAAACATACACCTCCTCCAAATCTTGCGGCACCACAGCCGGAACACTGCTGTCTGCAGTTAGGGGTTACCTTTTCGTTCTGGGCGTTCTCCCACTCTCTCTCAAGGAACTTTCTTGTGACTCCTATATCAATGAAATCCCATGGAAGTATCTCATCAACATTTCTGTCCCGGTATGTGTAGAAATCTATATCCAGACCGTGCTTTGCCATGGCGTTGTCCCAGTTTTCTTTTTTGAAGAACTCTGTCCATGCGTCAAATATCTGACCGGCCTTATAGACATCATATATTACATCGCAGAGCTTCCTGTCGCCTCGAGCAAGCAGTCCCTCAAGTATGGTGATATCTGCTTCGTGGTACTGGAACTTAAGACTCTTATGGTTTTTCTCTGCGCGGAATCTGTCCTTCACAAAGTATGCACGCTTGACAAATTCCTCAGGCCTTATCATCGGAGCCCACTGGAACGGAGTAAATGGCTTTGGCACAAAATATGATGCCGATGCGGTGACCATGACACGTCCATTTCGTTCTTCTCTTGGGATATTTGCAAAGAAAAGCTCAGTGATCTCCTCCGACAGGTCTGCAATCCCGGCAATATCGTCATATGTCTCAGTAGGAAGGCCCATCATGAAGTACAGCTTCACCTTATCCCAGCCGCCTTTGAAGGCCTTCAGGGCACCATCCATTATGTTCTCCTTTGTGAGACCCTTGTTTATAACATTTCTGAGTCTCTGCGTTCCTGCCTCAGGGGCAAATGTAAGTGAACTCTTCTTCACATCCTGGATCTTGCTCATGACATCCAGAGAGAAGGCGTCTATACGGAGCGATGGCAGAGAGATATTTACATGCTCATTGTCCATCTTCTCGATCAGGCAGTCTGTGAGCTCCGGAAGCTCCTCGTAATCACTCGACGACAGACTGCTGAAGGTTATCTCCTCGTGTCCTGTACTTGCCAGCATTTTCTCAGCATAGCCCTTTAACAGATTGACATCCTTAGGTCTGGTTGGTCTGTATATCATTCCAGCCTGGCAGAATCTGCAGCCTCTTATACATCCGCGCATGATCTCAAGAACAACTCTGTCCTGAGTGAGCTTCATGAATGACACAACAGGCTTCTCTGGGTATGTGACTTTGCTGTGATCCATGACGACTGTCTTGGTTATCGTGGCAGGCACATCTTCAAATCTAGGAGCAAATGAAGCTATCGTGCCATCTTCCTTGTATGTGACTTCATAGAGCTCAGGAACGTATAATCCCGGAATGTTGGACACCTTTATGAGAAATTCTTCCCTGGTCATATCAGAGTGCTTATACACCTTGTAAAGCTCCAGAAGTGCATCATATGATACTTCACCCTCACCCATATAGAATATGTCAAAGAAGTCTGCTATAGGCTCAGGATTGTATGAGCATGGGCCTCCGCCTATAACAAGTGTGTCTCCCTTTTTTCTGTCTCTTGTACGGAGTGGGATCCCTGCCAGATCAAGCACCTGAAGAATATTGGTGTAACACATCTCGTACTGGAGTGTTATTCCAAGGAAATCAAAATCCTTTATAGGATCCTGGGATTCCAGCGCGAACAGAGGGATGTCATGTTCTCTCATCTCCGCGTCCAGATCAGGCCATGGCGAATAAACTCTTTCACACCATGTGTCCTCTCTCCTGTTGAACATATCGTACAGTATCTGAATTCCGAGATGGGACATACCTATCTCGTATACATCAGGAAAACACATGCAGAAACGCACATCAACCTTGTCTTTGTCCTTCATAACACTGTTGTATTCTCCACCTATATATCTGGCGGGCTTTTCAACCTTCATCAGTATTTCATCCGGTAAAGCTAATCTTCTCATAAAATAATATCCTTAAATAATTTTCTTGTAATCATATTATCTGATATCTCCAAATGGAAATATTCAATTACAGCAAAAGAGATGCGCACGGAATATCCGTATTCAGTGCGCATCCTCTATATCTATATCGTATCAGGAACTGTGATCCTATACCGCATTATCCAATATTAGTTTTTGAAACTATGGATAGGGGCTGGAATACGTCCACCTCTGTTGACAAACTTATCACATGCAAATCTGTTGACAGGCATGATAGGTGCGTATCCGAGAAGTCCGCCAAATTCAGCCTGATCTCCAACTGTCTTACCGATAACAGGGATAAGTCTTACAGCGGTTGTCTTCTGGTTGATCATACCAAGAGCCATCTCATCAGCGATAATTCCTGATATGGTTGCAGGTGATGTATCACCAGGAATTGCTATCATATCAAGACCTACTGAACATACACATGTCATGGCCTCAAGTTTCTCAAGAGTTAATGCTCCTGCGGAAACTGCATCGATCATTCTCTGGTCCTCAGATACAGGGATGAATGCACCGGAGAGTCCTCCGACGTATGATGAAGCCATAACTCCACCCTTCTTAACCTGATCGTTGAGGAGCGCAAGTGCTGCTGTTGTACCAGGAGCTCCGGCGTATTCAAGACCGATCTCCTCGAGAATCTCACCTACACTGTCTCCGACTGCAGGAGTAGGGGCAAGTGACAGGTCAACTATACCAAATGGTACGCCGAGCATCTTGGATGCCTCTTTTGCAACGAGCTGTCCAACTCTGGTTACCTTGAAAGCTGTCTTCTTGATGGTCTCGCAGAGTTCCTCAAAGTTTTCTCCTCTTACCTTCTCAAGGGCTTTCTTTACAACACCAGGGCCGCTGACTCCGACATTGATGACACAGTCTCCCTCGGTAACACCGTGGAATGCACCGGCCATAAATGGGTTGTCATCAGGTGCGTTACAGAATACTACAAGCTTTGCACAACCGATGGAATCTGCTTCCTTGGTGAGCTCGGCAGTGTCTTTGATCATCTCTCCGAGAATCTTGACTGCATCCATATCTATACCGGTTTTGGTTGAACCTACATTTATGGAGCTGCACACCTTTCCTGTGCTTGAGAGTGCTTCAGGAATTGAACGGATAAGAAGCTCATCAGCAGGAGTCATGCCCTTATTTACAAGCGCTGAATATCCTCCGATGAAGTTGACTCCTATGGTGTCTGCAGCCTTGTCAAGAGCCTTTGCTATCTTTACAAAATCTCCGGTGGTCTTACATACGGAACCACCAACCAGTGCTATAGGTGTTACAGAAACTCTCTTGTTGACGATTGGTATACCATATCTTCTTGATATCTCCTGACCTGTTGATACAAGATCCTTGGCATATGTTGTTATCTTGTTATATATCTTTGTACATGTATCATCCACATCTGTGCCTACACAATCCAAAAGACTGATTCCCATTGTGATGGTACGAACATCCAGATTCATGTCTGAGATCATCTTATTGGTCTCGATTACTTCATTTATGCTAATCATGTATATCCTCTTTTCTGTCTGTCAGACTGTATATTATTAGATTCTGTGCATTGTCTCAAAGATCTTCTCGTGCTGTACCTTTATCTGTACTCCAATCTCTTCTCCGATCTGTCCGAGCTCTGATGCGATGAGCTCTGTTGATTTGGATGACTCCTGTGTATCAACCACCATCATCATGTTGAAGTACCCTGCAACTATAGTCTGTGATATGTCAAGTATATTGATCTGGTTGTTTGCCAGATATACACATACCTTAGCTGTGATTCCCACGCTGTCCTTACCTACTACAGTTATGATTCTCTTTTTCATTTCATTTATCCTCCTTGTTGATGATGGAGCCTGTACATACAGAACCCATCTTTATTCACTCCTAAAAATCAGCCTATGCCTCTATGGCAGCCATAGGCATGTCTCTTCTGGCTACTGCCAGCCCAAATTCCCTTACATCGTTGGCGTATGAATTGTTTTCAAGCTCCAGCTTGACTGTCTCGTATGCCAACTCTTCAAAATTGTTCTCCTTGCTCAGATGTCCCAGAAGGATACCCTTCACATGGTCATTCAGAAGTCTGTATATGAGCTGCCCTGACAATTCGTTGGACAGATGACCATAGTTGCCAAGGATTCGTCTCTTGAGATAATAAGGATATGGTCCTGCCTCAAGCATTCTGACATCATGATTGGCCTCAACTACCATTATATCTGAGTTGTCAAGCTTATCTACAATATAATCATTATAATTGCCCATATCAGTCGCTATGGACACTTTTTTGCCATCTCCATATAGGCTGTAGCATACCGGATCCGCTGCGTCATGCCAGATGGATGACGGATCAACGGTTATATCCTTTATCAGTATCTTTTCATCAGGACGAATCTCATGAAACAGTCCCTCATCGATACTGCCAAGTGAGGTCATCTTCTTCATCTCAGCTATGGTTCCTGCAGTGGCATATATAGGAACACCGTGCTTTCTTGCCAGAACACCTATGCCCTTCACATGATCTATATGCTCATGCGTTACAAGAACACCATCGAGTTCAGACGGCTTTATTCCCTCATCCTTAAGGGCGTTTTCAACCCTCTTGCAGCTTATGCCTACATCCACAAGAAGATGGGTATCGCTATTGCCGACGTAATAGCAGTTACCGCTGCTACCGCTTGCTATACTTAGTAATTTCATAATCTACTCTTCTGTTGTAATTTATTTGTACCATGTGACTGTGCGGTCCATGGTCTGAGATCCATATGACTGTAATATCTTCTGTCAAAGCCCTCAAGCTCACCGAGATTCACAGCAGTCAGGGTCTCTTTAAACGCATATATTCTATCAATAAAACTCTTATCAATCAAGCACTTATGTGCTCCGTGCAGGGATGTATTTCCTGCAAATTCTGATTTCCCCTGAAAACTGTCCGGAAAAAGTCCAAGGCTTACCGCACTTGATATATTAAGACTGCACCCGAAGCCTCCTGCCAGATATACACGTGATACGTCCTCTGCCGTTATCCCCGCCATATCCATGAGGGATTCTATCCCTGCACATATGGCTGCCTTTGCAAGGAGAAAGCTTCTGATCATATCCATGTCAATTGTCACTCCACCCGCAAGTCTGTAGCCGCCGTCTATATACTGATCAACCAGGACTCCATCGTCATTCACTATGTGTAGCAAATTAAGTCTGTTCAGCAGATCAAAGGCTGTGGTTGGAGCTGCAACACCTCTCCTCAGCATTCCCTCAAATGCCGGACCACATGCACATGAGGTGGCATAACCGATGCCCTGCTTTGCAAGTATGAGTTCTCCGTTTGTTCCGAGATCTGCAAACAACTGATATTTGTCAGACCTGTCAATGTTACAGACGACTGCACCGCACAATGCGTCAGCTCCAACAAATGCGCTGAGGTTAGGAAGACATGTGACTTCCGCACTGCAAAATCTTTCATCATCAAAGAAATCCTTCCCTGATACTGTTATACTGTCAGGATTCCTGATCTCAAATGGTGCATGCCCGAGATTGTCCAGAAGCAGCCGCTCCAGTATTGCATTCATGGTGGTGTTTCCGGAAATAATTATCCTTGATATATCTGCAGGGGCATACCCCATTCCGGCCAACTCTGAGGAAATCCTTGTGACTACTGAGCTTCTGAGCTTTGTCAGTCCATCTTCTGTGGAGCCTGTTCGGATCCTTGATATGACATCGCTGCCATATTCAATTTGCGGATTCATAAATCCACATCTGTCCGTGACACTTCCATCAGACATATCTATCTGTTCTATGGCGATGGTGGTGGTGCCTAAATCTATAGCTATGCCTATACCACGACCATCGCCATTATATACGTTGTTGAATTCATCAGCACCCTTGTACGAAGCAAGGACTGACATGTTATCCTCACCTATGGTTATCTGTATGTTATCAGTGATAGTGTAGGTACAGCTTTTTACCGTGCCCGCACCTTTTACATCCACCAGACATCTCTGACACCTTCCAAGACCTCCGCAGTTTCCACTGAACACATATCCGGCGCTGCACAGCACCTTGAACAGATTGGCACCGCGTCTGCAAGCGATTATTTTGTTGTCATTTACGGTTAAAGTGAGTTCATTGTTAATCATCGATATCAACTACAATTAATTGTATATTCCCTTTGTCATGACTTCCTTTGGCTTGTAGCCCTTATCAGCAAGTGTGTTGATGATGAGCTGCTTGTGCTCAGGGCCAAATGCCTCCATAGTGATAACAAGCTCAACTGCTGAATTCCTGTTGATGGATACGAACTGGTTGTGCTCAAGCTTGATAACATTTCCCTGGAGATCAGCGATAACCTTTGAAATGTTCATGAGTGCACCCGGCTTGTCAGGAAGAAGTGTTGAAACTGTGAAGATCCTGCTTCTTGCGATAAGTCCGTGCTGTACAAGTGAGGCAAATGTTATCATATCCATATTGCCGCCCGACAGTATGCTTACGACCTTGGCACCCTTTACATCGAGATGCTTAAGTGCTGCCACTGTGAGAAGGCCTGAATTCTCAACAAGAAGCTTGTGATTCTCAAGCATATCGAGGAATGAAACGATGAGTTCGTTATCCTCTACAGTTATAATATCATCTATGTTCTTCTGTATATATGGGAAAATCTTGCTTCCCGGTGTCTTTACTGCAGTTCCATCTGCAATGGTGTCTACATATGGAAGTGTTGTAACCTTCTTGTTCTTCAGTGAGACCTGCATACAGTTTGCTCCGGCAGGCTCAACACCTATGACCTTGATGTTCGGATTCATCATCTTGGCAAGTGTGGACACACCTGTTGCCAGACCGCCACCTCCGATAGGAACAAGGATATAGTCAACGAAAGGAAGCTCCTTTATGATCTCCATCGCAACCGAGCCCTGTCCTGTGGCAACATCGAGATCATCGAACGGATGAATGAATGTATAACCCTTGTCCTCTGCAAGCTCAAGAGCGTATGCACATGATTCATCATATACGTCTCCATACAGTATAACCTCTGCGCCGTATGCCTTAGTTCTGTTAACCTTGATGAGAGGTGTAGATGAAGGCATAACGATGGTCGCCTTTACTCCATATGCTTTTGCAGCATATGCCACACCCTGGGCATGATTTCCAGCCGAAGCTGTTATCAGTCCCTTCTGTCTCTCTTCATCTGAAAGAGTGCTTATCTTGTAATATGCACCCCTGATCTTGTATGCACCGGTCTTCTGAAGGTTCTCAGGTTTGAAGTATACCTTGTTGCCTGTTATCCCACTGAAATAGTCACTGTATATGAGCTTTGTAGGGAGAACCACCTTATGTACAATGTCGTAGGCCTCCTCAAATTTCGCAAGTGTCAGTTTGTCTGTTGTGTTCTGTTCTGCCATTTGTTAATGTCTCCTTATGTAAAAATCCTTTTGAAAATCATATATGGTTGTGCACAGATATAAGTACATTGACATACATACATATGATCATTATATATGCCGTAGTATTACATGTCATCGCCGATGAGCATATCGATCTCGGATCTGTCCTCGTCAAAATCTGCGAACAATGCGTTGACATATTCCTGAGGGTCAAATCTCTGGAGATCACCGATCTTCTCACCAACTCCGATAAACTTGACCGGTACGTCAAGCTCTGCCTGGATCGCTATCGCAATACCACCCTTGGCAGTTCCGTCAAGCTTGGTGATAACTATACCGTCAAGCTCAGTTACATTGCTGAACTGTCTTGCCTGTTCAAGGGCATTCTGACCTGTTGTTCCGTCCAGAACTATGAGCGCCTCAACATTTGCCTCCGGATAATCCCTTGTGATGATCCTTCTCATCTTTGCAAGCTCGTCCATGAGATTCTTCTTGTTGTGAAGTCTTCCCGCTGTATCAACGAGAAGGATGTCCGTATCTCTTGCCTTGGCGGCAGCCACTGCGTCGTATACAACTGCAGCGGGATCAGCGCCCTCATTGTGTGAAATTATATCAACCTGTGCCCTGTCAGCCCAGGTCTTTAACTGATCTATGGCGGCAGCTCTGAATGTATCGGCAGCAGCCATGAGAACCTTCTTGCCTCTCTGGCGGTACTGGGCAGCAAGCTTTCCGATGGTCGTTGTCTTGCCGACACCATTTACCCCGATGACCAGCACAACGGACTTCTTATTCTCGAAGTCGTACGCTGAATCGTCCACAGACATCTGGTTCTTGATTATATTGATCACAAGTTCCTTGCAGGCAGCAGGTTCTTTGATGTGGGAATCCTCAACCTTCTGCTTAAGTCCCTCTATAACCTTCTCAGTCGTCTCATATCCCATATCAGCCATGATAAATGTCTCTTCAAGATTCTCATAGAAATCATCATCTATATGGGATGCACCGAATACATCTGTAAAGCTTTCTACTATATTATCTCTTGTCTTTGCAAGACCTGCCTTAAGTCTCGCAAAAAATCCTTTTTTCTCTTTTTCCTCTGCCATGACATACCTCCTGTTTAATATCTTCTATTGTTATTTATCCAGATCGTTCTCAATAAGGTTGACTGATACGAGGGTAGATACACCCTTCTCCTGCATGGTTATACCGTACAGGATATCAGCAGCCTCCATGGTTCCCTTTCTGTGTGATATAACTATGAACTGCGTATCCTTTGTAAGCCTGTTGAGATACTGTGCAAATCTTCTTACGTTCGAGTCGTCAAGAGCCGCCTCTATCTCGTCCAGCAGACAGAAAGGTGATGGCTTCAGACTCTGAATTGCAAATAACAGTGCTATGGCGGTGAGGGACTTCTCTCCACCTGACAACTGCATCATATTCTGGAGCTTCTTTCCCGGTGGCTGTGCTATGATCCTGATACCTGTTTCAAGAAGATCCTCGGTATCAACCAGCTCAAGTGCACCACGTCCACCACCAAACAGCTCCTTGAATACCTTGTCGAACATGACCTGTATCTCCTTGAACTTCTCGGCAAACTGCTCCTGCATTGATTTTTCAAGCTCCGCAATGATATTTACGAGGTTGGTCTCCGCACTGACTATATCGTCATGCTGTCCCTTGAGAAATTCGTATCTCTCAGAGACTTCCTTGTAGTCATCTATGGCATTGACGTTGACATCTCCAAGGGATTTGATCTTGGCCTTTACTGCAACGATCTCCTTCTTTAGTGCCGGCAGTTCAGGAAGATTATCGTCCTTGAGTTCCTGGGCACTGCTGTATGTAAGCTCATACTCCTCCCACATATAGTTGCTGAGTTCGTCTGCTTTCTCAGTGTTCTTCTCGATTATCGATGTGAGCTTGTATGAGTCCTTCTCGAGTCCTGCAATCTTTTCGGAAAGTTCTTCTCGTCTGGCAAAGAATTCCTTGTGGCTCTGCTGTAATTCCTCTCTCTTGACTGAGAATTCGTTTACCTTGTCCTCGTTGTCAGCGATACTTCCGGTTCTGCTTGCGATATCTGTCTTTATAGCAGCTATCCTGTCTTCCAGCTCTGTGATCTCACTGAATGATGACTCCACGCGGCTTGTAAAGCCCTCAAGTTCTTCCTTGTATTTTTCGATATCCATATTTATTCTTCGGATATTTTCTACAATGAAGTCCTCTTTCTGCTTGACGGAATTAAACTTAATCATAAGCTCAGATACCCTTGCGTTTGCAGCGGTGAGCTTATCCTTGTTCTCCTGTCCCTGTCCCTCAAGTTCTTCCACTCTTGCCTCAGCTTCAAGCCTCATGGCTTCATGCTTTTTGTTGTTGTCGGCAAGAGAATTCTTATTGTTGTTTATCTCCGTTATCTGATTATTGAGCTCTGCTACCTCTTTCTCGATCGAGACAAATACTCTTTCAGATTCGGCAAGCTTTTCTTTGACCTGGTCAATACTCATGGTCAGAGTATTCTTTTTCAGATATGCCTGCTGCAGTTCGGAGTTGTATTGGTCTATATCCTGTCTGAGCTGATCTCTTGAAGTCTTAAGTTGTGCGTCGAGAGCCGCAGCCTTTGACGCTGTTGATTTCAGGTTATCGATTTGCTCCTTGAGTTCATCCAGCTCTCTCTTTCTTCCGAGAAGGTTACTGGAATTCCTGAATGCACCTCCGGTCATTGATCCGCCCGGATTTATCAGTTCTCCCTCTATGGTGACAAGTCTGAGCGACTGATTGTTCTTACGCGCTACCGCCAGGGCATTATCGATATTGTCGACAACTATGATCCTGCCTAAAAGGTTCTTTACCAGCGTGTTGAATTTGGAATCGACCTCAACAAGATCTGATGCAACTCCTATGACTCCTTTTTCCCTGAGCACATCATTTTTGACGGAACCGCGGTCTGTTATGGTGTTAAGCGGAAGAAATGTTGCACGTCCGAGTCTGTTGGTCTTCAGATATGAGATCATTCTCTTGGCAGTGGCATCGTCCTCAGTGACAATGTTCTGTATACTTCCGCCAAGGGCAGTCTCCACAGCGACCTCGTACTTCTGATTTACCGTGATTATGTCCGCAACAACGCCTATTATGCCCGGATTCCACTGCTTCTGTTCCATGACTCGTCTGATACTGTTGCCGTATCCGTCGTATCTCTCAGTTATATTTCTGAGAGCCTCCATCTTGGACTCTGTGGCCGAAAGCTTCTCGTTGGTGTTGTGGATCAGCTCACGGTTAGTTTTGTTTCTATTCTGATTCTGGGCAAGCTGATCGGTTGCACTGTCCAATCCCGCGAGAATGACCTTTACTCCCGCCTCAAGTTCGGCAAGCTGTGATGACAGTGACTCATATTCCTTCTTGTCCCCGGCATCGTCGCTCTTAAACTGCAGAAGTCTCTGGTTGAGCTGTGTCTTTCTAAAGTTGATATTCTCCAGCATAGCGTCATATCTTCCGACCTTTGCCTGGAGATTACCGCTCTCATGCATATATTCTATGATGTCAGCCTTGCAGCTCTCAATCTCCTGCTGGCAGGCCTCTATGTAGGAGGTCATGTCGGAGCTTTCCTTCTGGGCTGTTTTAAGCGCCTGTTCAACTTCTGAGATAGAGTCATCCAGTTCATCTTTCTGGGATGTGTAATCTGCGAGTTCTTTCTCGCCGGACTCGATCTGGCTGTTGATTCGGTCTATCTGATCATGTATGTTCTGATCGTTCATTTTGAGTGTGATTATCTGCTGGTTGATAACATTTATCTCACCTTCAGCACGCTCTTTTGCAAGCCTGTTCTCATGAATCTCGTTTTTAGATGACTCAATTATGGAATTGAGCTGCTCTATAGCAGTCTCTATCTGGTCGTATTCTTCCTTTGTCTGTTCATACGCCTGCTTGCTCTCATCTATATCATCGTTTACGATAGTGAGCCTGTTCTGATCTTCCTCGAGAGCTGTTTTAAGTTTCTCTGTCTCGAGAAGGAATGCATTCACATCGAGTTTTTTTAATTCATTTTTAAATGCCAGGTATTTCCTTGCGGTCTCAGACTGCTCCTTGAGTGGTCCGACCTGTTTTTCAAGCTCCTTGAGAATGTCGTTGACACGGCTGAGATTGTCCCTCTCTGCTTCAAGTGATTTCTCCGCAGCAGCCTTGTTCTTCTTGAACTTTACGATCCCGGCAGCCTCGTCAAAAAGCTCTCGTCTCTCCTCAGGTTTACCATTGAGGATCTTCTCGATCTGGCCCTGTCCGATGATTGAATAACCCTCCTTACCGATACCAGTGTCAAAGAAGAGAGAATATACATCCTTCAGTCTGCTGACAGTACCGTTAATCAGATATTCAGACTCTCCTGATCTGTATACTCGTCTTGCAACTGTGACTTCATTATAATCTATAGGAAGGCTGTGATCGCTGTTGTCAAGAGTTATGGCAACATATGCGGAGCCCTGCGGCTTTCTGAGCTGTGTTCCCGAGAAAATGACATCCTCCATCTTGGAACCACGGAGACTCTTGGCACTCTGTTCACCCAGAACCCATCTCACTGCATCCGCTACATTGCTCTTACCCGAACCATTAGGTCCAACGATACAGGTTATTCCGTGATTGAATTTGAATACTATCTTGTTTGCAAATGACTTGAAGCCATTTACCTCTATACTCTTTAAATACATAAATTAATCCTGCTTTTTTCTTAATTGTAACAATGTTTTGTATGCAGCCATCTGTTCGGAGTTCTTTCTGTTTGAACCCTCACCTCTGGCTGTAGCCTGGCCATCTATCATGGCATCCGATACAAATATCTTGTTATGTTCAGGCCCCTTCTCCTCTATGAGCTCATACTTTAATTCTTTTCCATTCTTCTGGCAGAATTCCTGAAGGGTTGACTTTGCATCGTAGAACAATGATTTTGTCTCAACGTCATCCAGCAGGAACTGATGGACAAACTTCTTGGCGACATCCATTCCGCCATCAAGATACATCGCACCGAGAACGGATTCAAAGAGATCACACAGAATGGATTTCCTTGTCCTTCCGCCTGTCTGGGCTTCACCCTTGCTAAGAAGGACAAATTTGCCATATCCAAGACTCTCGGATATCTGTGAAAGAGTAAATTCGCATACGAGACTTGCCCTCAGCTTTGTGAGTTTTCCCTCCTCATATTCTCTCTTCTTGCGGAAGAGATAGTCACTCACAATATACTCAAGGATGGCATCCCCGAGAAATTCAAGTCTCTCATATGACTCAGTTTTATTAACCTTAAGCTCATTTGCAAATGACGTGTGTGTCAGAGCCGTTATCAGAAGTCTTATATCCTTGAATTCGTATCCTATTCTTTTTTCAAGCTCACCATAATCCTTCTTCATTATGCCTGCTCCTCACTCAGCTTTTCAGCAATCTTGGCGTTTACTCCGGTCTCACTGAAGTTGATGCACTGGAATATTGCACTCTTAACTTCTTCGTTGTGTGAGTTGCCGTGGATCTTTACCACGAGTCCCTTAAGTCCAAGAAGAGGTGCTCCACCCTTTGTCTTGGCGTTGAATCTCTCCTTGAGCTCTCCGAGGGAATCCTTTATAAGTGCACCGCCGATCTTTGACTTGAATGAAGACATGACCGCTTTCTTGATCTCTCCAAGCAGCATTTTTGCAAGTCCCTCGTACAGCTTGAGGATAACATTTCCCACAAATGCTTCACATACGATGACATCTGCAGCACCATTTGGAATCTCACGAGCTTCTATACTTCCAACAAAATTGATGTCCTTACATTCCTTGAGCAGTGGGTATGTCTCTTTTACGAGGGCGTTACCCTTCTCCTCCTCGTCACCAATATTGACGATGGCTACTCTTGGCTTCTCGATCTTCTCGATGTTCTCCATATATATGGAACCCATCTTTGCAAACTGAAGCAGATGCTCAGGTCTCGCATCGACATTAGCACCGCAGTCAATAAGAAGCGAATATCCCTTGGTCGTAGGGATGAGTGGTGCCAGAGGCGATCTCTTCACACCTTTGGATCTTCCGACGATAAGCTGTCCTCCTGCAAGAATGGCTCCTGAGCTTCCGGCTGAGATTATTGCGTCAGCCTCTCCACTTTTTACCATATTCATTCCAACTGTAAGTGATGAGTCTTTCTTGCTTCTGATTGCCTGAACAGGTGCATCGTGACATGTGATCTCCTCAGTACAGTTCTTTATCTCTATCTTGGAGGTGTCATATGTGTATTTTGCAAGCTCACCCTTTATGACAGCCTCTTTTCCAGTGAGAATTATATGAGCCTTTGCCCCTTCGTTCACAGCTTCTACAGCACCTCTTATGATCCACTCCGGTGCATAATCTCCGCCCATAGCATCTACTACAATTCTTGTATCGCCCATATCAAAACTCTCCTATCTTACGTGTATTATGGGATATCCCACCATATAATTATTTTTAGGTGCAAACGCACAAGGTCATTATATATTTCTGAATTGTCAAAGTCAAATATTTCAGTACAAATATACAAACCGCCATGTATATATGTGCACGAAAAAAGACCTTCCTTATTATAAAAATAAGAAAGGTCTTGTTTATTCTACTACTCAAATACCGAGTGAGAACTGGAAATTACTCAGCAACTGAGATAATCTCTTTCTTGTTGTATGAACCGCAGTTCTTACAAACTCTGTGTGGAACCATTAACTCGCCACACTTGCTGCACTTAACTAATGCTGGTGCAGACATCTTCCAGTTAGCTCTTCTCTTATCTCTTCTAGCCTTTGAGCTCTTATTCTTTGGACAAATTGACATTATTCACACCTCCTCAATTCTTTAAGATGTCATTAAAAACTGATAATCTCGGATCAGGAACAAAATCATCACAGTTACATGTACCATGATTCAGATTCGTTCCACACACCTTACAGAGTCCCTTGCAGTCATCCCTGCACAGAATCTGTATTGGAACTAAACCCATCAGTTCCTTTTTCAACAGTGCGTCCATATCGATATTACAGTCTTCAAAATAGCTTAACTCATCTATCTCATCTACCTTATCAGAATCCAAAACGGAAGTATCAATAACTGTGTCGATATCTATATGGAAAGTTCTCTCAAACTCCTCCAGACATCTGTCACACACAAGCTCCATGACAACATCAGTGCTTCCGGTAACCTTGACTCTGTTCTTGCCGTCATTCGACAGATTCAGTTGAAAATCATCTGCCTGTCCAATCCGGTAGTCCATTCCCTTAAACTGGAAACTATCAAAGTCTACATGTACTTCAACGCTTTTAGTCAATCCCTCAGTGGATAAAATCTCAGATAAATCAATTAACATAATATCTCCTAAAAATCGCACATCTGCTATTATACATATACAGATATTTATTGTCAACAAAATATTGCAAAATTTTTATACAATTCCGTCAACTGAATCCTGTCGTTATACAGAAGACTTATTTTGTAACAAGCTCTACAGTCTCTCTTGCAATGGCAAGCTCTTCGTTTGTAGGAACTACCCATACCTGAACCTTTGAAGCGTCAGTGGATATCTTCTGCTCTTCGCCGCGGATCTCGTTCTTAGTCTCATCTATATCGATACCCATGAATGAAAGATCCATTGTTGAAACTCTTCTTACATATGGATTGTTCTCTCCGATTCCTGCCGTAAACGCTATCGCATCGAGACCTCCCATTGCGGCTGCATATGCTCCAATATATTTCTTGACACTGTAGCAGAATACATCGAGAGCAAGACGGCATCTGTCATTGCCTTCCTTCATGCCGGCGTCAAGATCTCTGAAATCACTTGATACGCCTGAAAGTCCTGATACACCTGACTTCTTATTAAGAATAGTTGTTATCTCCTCAACGCTCTTGCCCTCTTTGCCGGCAATGAACTCAAGAATCGCAGGATCTATATCACCGCTTCTTGTGCCCATAGGAAGACCTGCAAGAGGTGTGAGTCCCATGGAAGTGTCCACTGACTTACCGCCGTCAACTGCTGTGATACTTGATCCGTTTCCAAGGTGGCATACGATAAGCTTGGTATCTTTGATATCCCTGCCTATAAGCTCTGCCAGTCTCTTGGATACAAAGCTGTGGCTTGTTCCGTGGAAACCGTATCTTCTTATCTTATAATTCTTGTAATATTCGTAAGGTATTGCATATGTATATGCTTTATCAGGCATGGTCTGGTGGAACGCTGTATCAAATACCGCAACCATAGGAACACCCGGCATATGTGCCTGACATGCTCTGATTCCAATGAGGTTGGCAGGGTTGTGAAGTGGTGCAAGATCATTACACTCTTCTATGGCCGCCATTACTTCGTCTGTTATAACTACTGAATTCGCAAACTTCTCACCGCCGTGAACTATTCTGTGTCCAACAGCATCGATCTCTGACAGTGAAGCGATAGCTCCCTTATCTGTATCAAGAAGAGCGTCAAGAACAAATTTTACAGCAGCATTGTGATCCGGCATAGCGGCATCCACTGTATACTTATCCTTACCCATGGTCTGATGTGTGAGCTTTCCGTCGATACCGATCCTCTCACACAGTCCTTTTGCTATAACAGCCTCTGTATCAGAATCAATAAGCTGATACTTCAGTGATGAACTACCACAATTAATTACAAGAACCTTCATTTCAATCCTCCTGCACAACTTATGTGTAAATAAATCATCTTTAAAAATTATCTTTTACTATCTCTCTTTTGGAGTTACCTTCATTCTGCCGTCCTCCTGAGCCTGAGCCTGGATAGCTGTTATGGCAACAACTCCAACTATATCGTCTGCAACACAGCCTCTTGACAGGTCGTTTACAGGCTTTGCAATACCCTGTGTAACAGGACCATATGCATCAGCCTTTGCGAGTCTCTGTACAAGCTTGTATCCGATGTTCGCTGCATCAAGATCAGGGAACACAAGAACATTCGCTTGTCCTGCGACCTTGCTTCCAGGTGCCTTTGATGCTGCAACCTCAGGAACGAGTGCTGCATCTGACTGAAGCTCACCATCACACAGAAGGTCAGGAAACTCAGCGTTAACGATCTCTGTAGCTTCAATAACCTTGTCAACGTCAGGATGCTTTGCGCTTCCCTTTGTTGAATGTGACAGCATAGCCACAACAGGTGTCTCATCAACCAGAAGTTCAAATGACTTCGCTGACTGCTCTGCGATATCTGCAAGCTCTGACGCTGACGGGCTCTGATTGAGTCCTGCATCTGCAAATACAAATGTTCCGTTGGCACCATACTGACAATCTGGAACTACAACCAGGAAGAATGCTGATACGATTCTTGTTCCCGGAGCAGTCTTCAGTGTCTGAAGTGCTGCACGGAGCACATCTGCTGATGCATTGATCGCACCGGCAACCATACCGTCTGCATCATCCTGCTTAACCATCATACATCCAAAATATAATGGGTTTGTTAAAAGCAGTTCCTTGGCTCTTGCCTCGGTCATGCCCTTCTTTCTTCTCATCTCTACAAAAGCATCCACGTATTCATCAAATTTCTCATAATTCTTAGGGTCAACAAATGATGCTCCGCTGAGATCGATATCACCAGCTCTGCTCATGATATCTTCCTTGTCTCCAACCAGGATAATGTTCGCAATGCCCTCTGCCAATACCTTGCCGGCTGCCTCGATTGTTCTCATGTCTGATGTCTCAGGCAGTACGATAGTTTTCTTATTCTGTTTGGCTTTTTCTTTTAACTGATCAATAAACTTCATGTTTATTTCCCCCTTTGAAATAATGAAAACACACATAGTTAAAGTTTAACTCATTGCCCCATTATTCTCAATAGAAATAGCCAAAAAAATTGTCTTTTTATCCGTACAATCCGTGATAATAACTAAAAAAATCTAACACTCAATTCCCATCGCCAGCTTAAGCTGGTTTCTCAATTTTTCTAAATTACCTGAATTGTCTATCTTTTTTGAACAATTTTCCTCATAATAGCTGTCAGGATCCTGCGAAGCGATGACTTTTCTTGCTTTTTCATCGGTAAATCCGCGATAAGCACACAAACGTTCAATTCGTTTTGAAACGTCTGCATAGACATACCACATCTCATCGCAGATGTCCAAATACCCATCCTGGATAAGCAGTGCAGCTTCAAGAACGTATAGTCTGCATCCTGACTTTTTCTGCTCCTCCATGGATTCAAGAATGGCCTTTTTTACATTTGGGTGGGTTATGGAATTGAGGATATCGAGCTGCTTCTGATCGCTGAAAACGACCGCTGAAAGCTTTGCTCTGTCGATCCTGCTGTCTTCATCAAGAATATCTCTTCCAAAGTGTTCCACTATGTCATTGTATGATATCTGTCCCGGTTCCATGAGTCTGTGAGCCAGGGCGTCGGCCTCCATAATGAATGCTCCGTAGTCTCGCTGCATTATATCAAGCACAGCAGTTTTTCCAGAACCGATACCACCAGTTATTCCTATGATCTTCATATTATTTTGCCTCATACCAGTTATTTCCTGATGCAACGCCCACCTCAAGAGGTACGGTCATATCTGCGGCATGCATCATCTCATCAACGAGAAGCTTCTTCACTATGTCCACTTCATCCTCGGCAGCTTCTATAAGAAGCTCATCGTGTATCTGCAGGATAAGCTGTGACTTCAGTCCGAGCTCCTTGAGCTTCATATTAACTCTCACCATGGCGATCTTGATTATGTCCGCAGCGGTTCCCTGTATAGGCGAATTCATGGCAACCCTCTCGCCAAAACTCCTCTGCATAAAGTTGGATGACTTCAGCTCAGGGATAGGCCTGATCCTTCCGAACATGGTCGTCACATAACCTTTTTCCTTTGCGTGGGCTACCTGTTCATCCAAATACGCTTTTATACTCTTATAGGTGTCATAATACTTTGCAATGAAATCTGAAGCCTCTTTTCTGGATATACCCAGATCCTCACTCAGACCAAATGCGCTGATTCCGTACACGATTCCGAAGTTGACTGCCTTGGCATGCCGTCTCTGAAGAGATGTAACCTCATCGATAGGAACCTCAAACACTTCGGATGCGGTTGTGGCGTGTATGTCCACGTTGTTAAGGAAAGCGTTCTTCATAACCTCATCTCCCGACAGATGGGCAAGTACACGAAGCTCTACCTGTGAGTAATCGGCATCTACAAATATATATCCCTCCTTAGGGATAAATGCCTTTCTGATAAGTCTTCCGAGTTCCAGCTTCATAGGTATATTCTGAAGGTTAGGCTCTGTTGAGCTTATTCTTCCGGTTGCCGTGATAGTCTGGTTAAAGGTTCCGTGAATACGTCCGTCATCCGATATATAGTTCACAAGTCCCACTGCGTATGTGGAATTGAGTTTTGTGAGCTGTCTGTATTCCAGAATATCTCCGATGATAGGATGTTCGTTTTTGACCTTTTCAAGTACATCCACACTTGTTGAGTAGCCCGTCTTGGTCTTTTTGCCGCCCGGTATGCCCATATCTTCAAAAAGGATAGGTCCAAGCTGCTTCGGAGAATTGATATTGAACTCTTTTCCTGCGTAACCGATTATCGAATCGTGAAGCTCCTGAATCCTCTTCTCAAGCTTTTTGCTGTATTCCTCAAGCTCTGCCTTATCGACTCTTATTCCGCGTTTTTCCATGTCGTATAAGGTGTAAACGGTAGGGAGCTCAACCTTATTGTACAATTCAAGCATGCCTTCTTTGGCAAGCTTATCCATGACGATATCCTTTGCAAGGAGCGGAACGACCGCCTTGTACGAAAATACTTCAAGGAAATTATCACTTATAAATGTAAATATATTCAATTCATCTTTGCCGATGAGTTCCTTCTCAGAAGGAAGTATGTTGCCAAGATATTCCTTTGCGACATCATCATAATCGTATGAATCCTCCATCGGATTGAGGAGATATGCTGCCACTCCTATATCAAGTACATTTGTGTCACATTCATGAAAATCTACATATTTCAGCGCGCTCTTAAGATCCTCCATGCATATGATGATTCCGGCATTCTTCAGATCGTATATGAATTTGACTGCCTCATCAGGATCTATACCCGATGAACAGTTTATCACGTACACATCCTTTGAATCACAGGCAACGGCTATGCCGAGCATCATGTCATTACTGTGGGCAACGTATACACCGACAGCTCCTGATTTCTTTGCAGCATCCTCGATATGAGCAAAGTCGGCTGTAGAATTTACCACTGTTATATCCGGTTTCAGTTCACTTACAGTCTGCTGGTTGTCAAACTTCTTTAAGAGACTCTTGAATTCCAGTCTTTTGAAAATGTTGTATGAATTGTCATTAAACGCATTCTCATATGTGGTATCCTCAAGCTTGAAATCCAGTTCACAGTCAAGCTTGATCGCTGCAAGCTCTCTGGACATTATTGCCTGTTCTGAGAACTCCGCAAGATTTTTCTGGGCTTTAGGAGGTTTGATCTCGTCTATATGTTCAAGAGCTCCGGCCACAGATCCCCACTGCTGAATGATCTTGGATGCGGTCTTCTCGCCTATTCCGGGAACCCCTGGGATGTTATCTGACGTATCTCCCATAAGTCCCTTCATATCTATAAACTGGACTGGTGTAACTCCGTAGAGAGCCTTCACATCATCTGCGTAATAGTTCTCTATCGTGGTTCCACCTGCTTTTGTCTTCGGAATACGGACGAGGATATTGTCTGTTGCAAGCTGCAGGAGATCCCTGTCACCCGATACTATCACGACTTTGTATCCGGCAGAATCTGCAACTCTTGACAATGTTCCTATAATGTCATCAGCCTCATAACCACCCTTCTCAACTATGGTGACGTTCATCGCTGTCAAGACTTCTTTTATGAGTGGTACCTGCTCACGCAGTTCATCCGGCATAGGCTTTCTTGTGCCCTTATACTCTTTGTACACAAGATGTCTGAATGTAGGCTGTTTAACGTCAAATGCCACGCATACATTTGTCGGATTCTCTTCGTCGATTATCTTGAATATAATATTAAGAAAACCGAGGACAGCATTCGTGTGAAGTCCCTCATAGTTGGTGAGATCCGGAAGCCCGTAAAAAGCTCTGTTAAGTATGCTGTGTCCATCTATTATCAATATCTTTTTACCTGTATCTGGCATGAAAACCTCCTCTTATTTACCGCTCGCCATAGAGTATTCTGACTATTCGATACCCTTATGATTTGCATTATATTTTTTGATATTCTGCATAAATTCCGTACTTTCATCCCTGACTTTGTTTTGTTCTTCGTAATATCTGTCGATATCACTGAGATCATAGCGGGAATCGTCCAAAAGTCTTGAGCCAAAGAATTCAGCATAATAGTATTCAGGTTGCTCACTGAGTTTGGAATTCTGTTCATAGTTGTAGACCTTGTCAAGAGCACCGCTGTACAACCATATAAGTCCGGCAACAACGGCTGCAATTCCGACCAGTATCGTGGAATTTGCTATTCTCTTTACCGTGGTAAGTCTGTTCATCTCTTCCTCAAGATGCTTATCCAGGGCATTCTTAAAATCTGTAGATATATTATCAGACTCGTCCAGTTGTTTCATACCAACTATAAGCGTGTAATAGATATCCAGCTCTTCATAGCAGTTTTTGCATGATCTGACATGCTTAATAAACTCTCTGAGTTCATCGTCAGGGAGTTTATTCTCAATAAACGCCATTATCTTTGACTGTGCTTCCAAACAATTCATATGATCCACCTAGTTAATCTCAAATGATCCATCATCCTGTGTGTTTTCAATCTTTCTTATGACCAGATAATACGGTTCACCCTTCTCTGGAACGACCTGGACTCTGTCGCCAACCTTGTGGCCCATGATCGCCCTGCCTATAGGTGATACGTTGCTCACCCTTCCGTCAAGCACATCAGCACGAACGCTTGTGACAACTCTGTATGTTTCCTCCTCGTCGTCATCCTCAAAATAAACGGTTACCGTGTTATCAATTCCAACCTCATCGTCTGCTGAAGTATCATCTATTATATCTGCAGTCCTGACAAGCCTGTCCAGATATCTGATTCTTCGCTCATTGGCATTCTTGTCTTTCTTTGCTGCATAATATTCGAAATTCTCACTGAGATCCCCCTGAGCTCTGGCCTCCTTTACGGCTTCAAGCTTCTCCTTCCTGACTACACATTTTCTATATTCGATCTCCTGTTCCATCTTTTCGATGTCTTTTTTTGTAAGCTGCTTACCCATATCGATACGCCTCCAAATCTAACGCAATACTTTATATATACTATCACAAAATCCATTCAAAGTAAAATGAGGTGTTGCTGCACTGGTTATCATAACGGCTGCCTGTATCCAGTGCGGATACAGCCCTCAAAAAAAATACCCGGCAACCACTGCATGCAGTAATTACCGGGTAAAGTGTATACGTTTAAATATATAACCAGAAATTAGTTGTTGATAAGCTTGTCTGACTCGTTGTTCCAGCTATAAAGTGCTCTGATCTGCTCTCCAACCTTCTCTGATGGATGCTCTGAAGCAAGCTTTCTCATAGCCTTGAAGTGAACCTGACGTCCTGCTGGTGACATGTCAAGGAGGAACTCCTTAGCAAATGAACCATCCTGGATGTCCTTAAGGATCTGCTTCATAGCCTTCTTTGTCTCTGCTGTAACGATCTTAGGACCTGTTATATAGTCACCGTACTCTGCTGTGTTAGAGATTGAATATCTCATTCCAGCGAATCCTGACTGGTAGATAAGGTCTACGATAAGCTTCATCTCATGGATACACTCGAAGTATGCGTTTCTTGGATCATAACCAGCCTCGCAAAGTGTCTCGAAACCAGCCTGCATAAGTGCACAAACACCACCACAAAGGACTGCCTGCTCACCGAAGAGGTCTGTCTCTGTCTCTGTTCTGAATGTTGTCTCAAGAACGCCGGCTCTTGCTCCACCGATTGCAAGTGCATATGCAAGTGCAAGGTCAAGTGCCTTACCTGTAGCATCCTGCTCTACAGCAACAAGACAAGGTGTACCCTTTCCTGCCTGGTACTCTGAACGTACTGTGTGTCCAGGTGCCTTTGGAGCGATCATTGTTACGTCAACATCCTTTGGTGGCTTGATACAACCGAAGTGAATGTTGAAACCATGAGCGAACATAAGCATGTTACCTGGCTCAAGGTTTGGCTCGATATCCTTCTTGTACATATCTGCCTGTAACTCATCGTTGATAAGAATCATAATTATATCAGCCTGCTTTGCAGCCTCAGCGGCTGTGTATACCTTAAATCCCTGTGCCTCAGCCTTAGCCCATGACTTGCTTCCCTCGTAAAGACCGATGATGACATTGCATCCTGACTCCTTAGCGTTGAGGGCATGTGCATGACCCTGACTACCATATCCTATGATTGCGATTGTCTTTCCATCAAGTAATGAAAGATTGCAATCCTGCTGATAATAAATCTTTGCTTCTGCCATTTCTTTAATCCTCCTAAATATGTATAAAATGACTTATATATTAACTACCACTTGGATAATTAAAAACGTATTAACCTCTGATGAGACCTGTGAGACCTGTGCGTACAAGCTCAACTATCTCATGTCCATCGAGCAGTCTGAGGAACGCCTCACACTTGGTTGTTGTTCCCGTAAGTTCTATAATAACCGAATCTTTGGAAACGTCAACTATATTCGCTCTGAAAATATCTGCAACTGAGATAATATCCTTTCTCTCGGACGGATTCGCTTTAACCTTGACAAGAACGAGCTCTCTGCATACAGACTTGCCAGGCTCAAGCTCCACTATATCCACTACATCCTCAAGCTTGTTGAGCTGTTTCTTGATCTGGATAAGGCTGGCTTCATCGCCGCTAACTGCAACAGTCATTCTGGAATAAGCGGGATTCTCAGTTTCTCCTACTGTCACACTGTCAATGTTATAACCTCTTCTACTGAACAGTCCTGACACTCTGCTCAAAACTCCCGATGTGTTGTCAACAAGCAGTGACAAAACAATATTACCCATCTATATGTACCACCTTTCAACTCGTCTCTTTAAAATGTACTAAATTATTATAGTTATAAACCACTTTAATGTCAATTTATAACGTGAATTTTGTAATTATTTTTATCTGTTATTTCTGATAATTTTTGTTGTGTATTTACAAATACCCCAAAACTTATAGTGAGATATCCGGATTTTTCCAAATATTTACTCTATGCCCAGAAGATTCTTGACTACAACCACGCAGTTTGCCGCATCCTCGGAATATCCATCCGCACCGATCTCCTCGGCGTAGCTCTCGGTTATAACTGCACCGCCTATAACAACTTTACTGTCCAGGCCATTCTCCTTCACAGCTTCAACAACATCCTTCATCTTGACCATGGTGGTTGTCATGAGGGCTGACAGTCCGATTATGCTGGCGTTATTATCCTTTGCCGCTTGTATTATCACATCACAAGGAACATCCTTGCCGAGATCTATAACATTAAATCCATAGTTCCTGAGCATAAGAACCACGAGGTTCTTACCTATATCATGTATATCGCCCTCAACTGTCGCCACGACTATGGTAGGCATATCAGAGCTGTCCTTGTCCTTCAGAACAAGTGGACTTATAACACCTATCGCCATCTCCATGGTCTCAGCACTTGATATGAGCTGTGGCAGGAAATATTTTTTCTTCTCGAAGAGTCGTCCAACCTCATTTATCGCACCTATCAGATCGTTATCTATGATGGACTGGGGATCAGCTCCGCTGTCAAGCACAGCGTGTACATCGTCAAGTATTGATCTCTTATTTCCCTTGAGAACATCTATGTATATCTGGCTTTTTCCCTCCAGATCAGATCCTGCTTTGCCGCCGGATGCACCCGCTCCCGGTGAGGCAAGCTCAAGAGGTTTGACATTCTCAATATAACGGACATCGCTCTCCTCCTTGAAAAGCAGCATATCAGAAGCAAATGCAGCATTCATGAGCATGGTCTGGGAAGGATTTGCTATAGCCATCGTAAGTCCACGAGAGATAGCCATGGTGAGGAATGCTGTATTTACAAACATTCTCTCAGGAAGTCCAAATGAAATGTTGGACAGACCACAGATGGTTGCAAGTCCGTTGTTATAACAGTAGTTTATGGTTTTCAGGCAGTTGATGGCAGCGTCCTTCTGGGCACCGACCGTTGCAACAAGTCCGTCCACAACCACATCATTCTTCGTAAATCCCATCTCATACGCAGTGCCAAGCACCGTGTTGATTATGTCCTCCTTCTCCTGTGGACTCTCCGGAAGCCCCTTATCCGACAGAGGAAGAAGAATAAACATAGCTCCGTACTTCTTTACAAGAGGCAGTATCTCTTCCATCTTCACCTTCTCAAGGGATACTGAATTGACAAGCGCACGTCCCGGATAGATACGAAGTGCCGCCTCAAGTACCTCTGGTGAGCTGGAATCAAGGCATAACGGAAGGTTTACAGCCTGCGATACCTGATATACTACCTTAAGCATCATATCTCTCTCATCGATACCATTCATACCGACATTGATATCAAGTATTGAAGCGCCTTTATCTACCTGCTCTTCGGCCATATTCATGACAAGCTCAAGAGATCCCTCCCTGAGCTCAGCCTGAAGCTTCTTCTTTCCAGTCGGGTTGATTCTCTCTCCAACAACCTTAAACGGAGCATCCAGATCTATTATGAGAGATGAACGCTCAGATGATATACATCTGACATGCTCTGAACTTATCTCAGGAACAGGCATCTTGGAAGCCATATCAGCAAGAGCCTTTATGTGTTCAGGTCTCGTACCGCAACAGCCACCAACCATTCCGGCCCCGGCCTCGATTATCATCTTCATATCTTCAGCAAATTCCTCAGGGGTCATCCGATATACGCTTTTATCATTTACAAGCTCCGGCATTCCGGCGTTCGGCTTTGCAAATACAGGGATAAATGCGATGCTCTTCATCTGTCTAACAAGCTCGACCATCTTATCAGGGCCTGTGGAACAGTTTACACCTATAGCTGCCACTCCAAGATTCTGAAGAACATTTACTGCTGTCACAGGATCGGTTCCATACAGGGTACGTCCATCCTCGTTGAATGTAAGGCTGGCGATTATAGGGAGATCTGACACTTCATTTGCCGCAATAACCGCAGCTCTGGTCTCAGCGAGGCTCATCATGGTCTCGACCACAAGCAGGTCACAACCACTCTCGTCTATGACCTTTATCTGTTCCTTATACACGTCGACCAGCTCTTCAAACTTCAGTTTTCCCATAGGATAGAGCATCTCGCCGGTCATGGTGATATCGCCCGCCACGAGGCCATGGCCTGCAGCCTTGACCGCTTCCTTAGACAATTCTACAAGTCTTCTGTTCATGTCCTCAAGATCATCGGCAAGCCCATACTCGTTGAGTTTTATCCTGTTACATGTAAAGGTTGGAGCATACAGAATATCTGTGCCGGCGTTCAGATATGCAACCTGGAGGTCAAACATTATCTGTGAACGTTCAAGTATCCATTTCTCGGGGCACACGCCAAGAGGCATGCCTGCATTCATAAGATTTGTTCCTGTGGCTCCATCAAGTATAAGTATCTTATCATCAAACAGTTTTCTGAAATCTGCCTTTTTCATGTCTTATCTCCTCGTACTCAGGCCTGATCCAGACCTTCATCAGTTATTTTTCCATCGCCGTCTGCGGCTGCTGTTGCCAGCATGTCACATCTCTCATTTCCAGGGTTGCCGGCATGACCTTTGACCCACAGGAATTCCACGTTGTGTGGTGCTTTTGCTGCAAGCAGACGTTCCCACAGATCCCGGTTTTTGACCGGTTCATTCTTGCCGCGCTTCCAGCCTTTTTTGATCCAGCCCTCTATCCAGTGCTGGTTAAATGCGTTGCACAGATACTGTGAATCTGAATACAATTTCACATTACATGGCTTTATAAGAGCCTCAAGCCCGACTATCGCCGCCATAAGCTCCATTCTATTGTTTGTTGTCTTTATATATCCCTGGCTGTATTCTCTCTCATGAAGCTGTCCATTTGCATCGATAAACTGAAGAACAGCACCATATCCACCAGGTCCATTTGGATTGCCTCTGGCAGATCCATCAGTGTACAATATTACATCCATATATGATCTCCATAATTATATTTTCTGTATAAATGAGTCTATGATACGAACAAGTCTTCCTGACGCTTCATCGCCCGCCGCAATGATCTCCTCGTGCGAAAGCTCTCCGCCGAGGCCTGCAGCTTTGTTGCATATTGAGGAAAGACCTGCGACACGCATTCCCATATGTCTTGCAGCTATGGCTTCACATACAGTGCTCATTCCAACTGCATCTGCCCCCATTCCCGCAAACATTCTTATCTCTGCAGGAGTCTCATACTGAGGACCGGTGACCTGAATATATACACCCGACCTGAAATCAATATCATTTTCAGCAAATGCTTCTCTGATATAGCTATTCAGCTCCACATCGTAGACATGTGTCATATCGGGAAATCTCACACCCAATTTATTATAGTAACTGCAAATGAGTGGCGATGGTACAAATGTTGAAATGTGATCACTTATCATCATGATATCGCCCGGCTCAAGCTTCTCAGATATTCCGCCTGCAGCATTTGTGAGCAGAAGCTTATCTACACCAAGCAGCCCTATTACACGGACAGGCATGACAACCTGGCTCATATCGTATCCTTCATAATAATGGACCCGTCCCTGCATGATAAGGACCTTTTTCCCGTGGATACATCCGTATACGAAGCGGCCTCTGTGTCCTGCTACTGTAGATACAGGAAAATGTGGAATATCTCCGTAATCCACATACACAGGGTTCTCAATAACGTCCGCCATATGTCCCAGACCACTGCCCAGGATAAAGGCTATATCAGGAACATCTCCTATCGCATGTCTCAAATACGAGGCAGCCTCCGTCAACTGATCGTATGTTACCAAATCATCACCCCCATAATACAAAACAAGGTCAGGATATTATTCCTGACCAAGATCTATATAAGTTATAACGGAGACGGAGGGATTTGAACCCTCGCGCCGGTTGCCCGACCTACCGCATTTCGAGTGCGGACCCTTCAACCTCTTGGGTACGTCTCCAATTACACTTTAATAATAGCAGATGACAGGCATTCCGTCATATACTATATTAAACAACTGTTCTGCCGCGGATACAGGAAGATTTACACATCCATGGGATCCGCTGTTCTTGTATATATCACCGCCGAATGAACTTCTCCACGATGCATCATGGAATCCGATTCCCAGCTCGCCTATGAATGGCATCCAGTATGTTACAGGAGTCTCATAGTCATCGCCGATAAGCACAGCAGGTGTCTTCTTATACAGGATCGTATATACACCTTCAGGTGTTCTGTATTTGCCATTGTTTGCAAGGCTTCCGGTTACGCAGTCGGAATCCCACACAAGATTGCCGTCTACATATGCATATACATGCTGCTGGCCAAAATCACATTCGATATATGAATCACCGATATCATCGCCGCCATCGTGATAAACTGCAGCGTAGCAGTCAAACGGCGGTGTATGTGTTGTGGACTCTCCGGCTTCAAGAAGCTTCATGAGCTCTTCTGTCTCACCGTCCACATCGATCATCCAGCCATACCAGGTATTCGCCAGAGTGATGACATCACCATTATGAGTTCTGAAATTCCTCGGCACACCGTATGTATCGTATCTGCTTGCGATATCCTCGACATACTCACGCACCTTGTCTTCTGAGAATTTCCATTTTCCTTTTACGTTGCTGATCCAGTCGCCATATTCCTTGCTGGTAAGCTTCCATGACACCTGATCTATCTCATATGTAATGGTCATCTCAAGGATCTTTGCAAGTTCCTTCTGCTCATTTACTATCTCTTCACTGTCGGCTGTGAGCTCAGGACTCTCGTATGCGTCACTTTCCGATACATCAAGCACGGATTCACCTTTAACAATCGCCTCATCTATTATACAGCATAATCTGTCAAAATCAAGATAATTTCCTTCAGATTCAGGAATAATTGTTGATTCTCCATCCTTGATCTTAACATAGGCATCTTCCGGTTTCTCCATCTTGGACTCGTCAAGACTGTCATAGCTCTTCAAAAGCTTCTCGAGAGCATCCTTGTCATATGACGCTGAATAGTAAAGGTCATAATCTTTTCTCTTTAGCATGTAATAAGGCCAGAGAAAGCCATTTTGTTCGCTTATGATCTTCTTGGCTGTTATATTCGGCTTTATATCAAGCGATATATCTTCTGGTTTTATGACATGTTCCTCACCGCCCCTGAGCTTGAGTGTGAGGGAATAATCCTGTATGTAACTCTCTATGTATGCATCGACATCATCAAGTGAGTAAAACGAATAGTCTATATCATTGATGTATGTCTTGTAGTTGTAATGGAACATGAACCATATCGATATAACTATATATGTACATACGACCACCGCTCCAAATATAGCCGCTGTGATCTTCAAAGCCCTGTGAGTCTTTTTTGCAGGCTTGTCATCCGGTTCGTCCGCTTCATCAGAAGCTTCATTATCTGGGAATATCGGTATCCCTACTCCATCGGGAATGGCTGCATCCGATGCCGCAGTCTCCGGTTCGGTCTCTGTCCCCCCGAATATTGTCTCTTCAGCAACTATCTCTTCAGTGGCATCAGTGTTCACATTATCTTTATCTATATTGTTATCATCTGTGTTATTGTTCATAAAATCACGCTCTTCCCCTTCACACATAATTCCATGCGAACTTACATCCAACATACATAATATTATATGCTATATTACTATAATTCAACACTTAATTATGTTTAAATATAAGAGGCTAACGCACTGTTATCTGGACAAATTGATGGTCACCAGATCCGGTTCGTTATTAACTCTGATTCGGATAGTGTGAAGTCCGAGTCCTGCACAGACTATCATATTATGTCCATCGCAGGAATATAACCCCTTATAGTACTTTGGAAACAGTCTGATCATAGGCGATATCACGCCTCCGAGAAATGGCAGAATCACAAGTCCACCATGTACATGGCCGGATACAGTAAGATCAGCGCCCCATCGGGAATATTCTTCAAAATAATCGGGATCATGTCCTATAAGTATATTGTAATCGGATCTGCTTATCGGTGGAAGTTCATTCAGCAGATACTCTTCATCCATATCGAGCTTTTTGAATCTTCTGTAATATTCCGTCTTCATGTCAAGTCCGTATATCGTGACATTGTATTCATCAAGATGAACACTTTCATTTATAAGCCAGGTGATGTTATCTTTTGTTCCTTCATATAACCTGTTCCACATATCACCATATTTTTCATATATGGATACGCGCATCTCATGATTTCCTTTTCCCATATACACAGGAAAACGCTTGCCAAGTTCATTCAGAAAATGTATACCTATATCTACTGTAAGTCCCGGCTTTCCGACTATTATATCCCCCGCCACCAGTATGAAATCCGGATTAATCTTTTCTATACAGCTTATAAGCTTCTCGTTGTCCTTTCCAAATTCCGCATTGTGGAGATCTGATATCATGACTATCCGGGCTTTTTTTCTTATTCTCCTGTCATGCAGTTGATAATTTGAAAACGAGATTCTTCTGTTTTCGCGGTAACTCTCTATCAAAACATTAACAAGCGTTATAATGCATAGTACGATAACTACAACTAAAAAAATCTTCATGTATTTAACCTCAATATGTAAATTGTAACTTGAGCACTTTAACGAAAGCGTACTTCATACTCATGGAATCAACCTTCTCCGCCGCATATATCGGCACTGAACCGATGCACCTCTCGCCAATATAATAGCTCATCTTTCCAAGCTCTTCACCACTGTCAACCGGGGCAGTCAGTGGATCTCTCATCTCCAGTTTCTTCTTCACATCCTCCGCGTGTTCTCCCGCAAGCAAGATCCCGGTGAATTGTGAGTCGGTCTTAATTGTAACACAACTTTCGGTGCCATTGTCTATGGAAATCTCTTTTTCCTGAAGAATATTCAGATCTGTATATTTCTGGCACATCGAATATCCATAATCAAGCAGCCTGCAGGCGTCTTTGTTTCTGATATCCTTTGTATCAGCTCCCATGATGACAGCAATAAGCTGTATGCCGTCCCTCTCAGCAGTCGCCGACATGCAATATTTTGCGGTATTTGTGAAACCTGTCTTAAGGCCGGTTGCTCCTGTATACATATTCAAAAATTTATTTGTGTTGACGAGATCAAACTGACTCTCGCCCCTTCGTGTTTTATGTATGATCGAATCCATCCATATGCCTGAATAATCAAATATGGCAGGATATTTTGTTATGAGTTCTCTGGACATTATGGAGATATCCCGTGCTGACATTTTATGTCCATCCGCATCCAAGCCACACGCATTTTTGAAACTTGCATTTGTCATCCCCAGCTCAGCAGCCCTCTCATTCATCTTTTTCACAAACGCTTCTTCGCTTCCGGCAACCTTTTCCGCCATGGCAACAGCCGCATCGTTTCCGGATGCAATTATAATACACTTTATCATATCTTCAACAGTCTGTTCTTCTCCTGCCTCAAAGAAGCATTGCGATCCGCCCATGGACGCAGCATGTTCACTCACAGTTACAATATCATCAAGAGTCATTTGTCCGGCCCCTATCGCCTCAAAAGCCAGAAGAAGCGTCATAACCTTTGTAACCGAAGCCGGAGCCATGGCTTCATCACAGTTTTTTTCAAATAACACCTGACCTGTGGATGCCTCAACGAGTATACAGCTTGGAGATTCCACCTCCAGAACTTCTGTCTGGTCTGCCGCCTGAGTCTCTGTCTGTTCCTCTGCATATACCATAAGATTCGTACCATTTGTGTTTGCAAATATGATAAAGATGAGTACCGTTATAACAGATAATCTTCTGATATTTTTCTTCCTGCCCATCTTTTTTCTATCCGGAAAATGCAGCATACAACTCCTCTTTCAGTTTCTGTTTATATATTATATTATGCATTTATCCGGCAATATGACTTTTTATCCCACCAATATAGTATTATTTTCTTTATTTTGTAAAGTTTTTCTGATATAATCAATGGCTAGAAAAAAGGAGGACATGTTTCATGAGTATGAAATTAGTTAAACGAGTACCAACTGGCGATGAGATCAAGGAACTATACCCTCTTTCAAGCGAGTTGAAAGCCATCAAAGCCAGAAGAGATGAAGAGATCAGAAAAATTTTCGTAGGCGATGATGACCGATTTATATTTATCATCGGACCTTGTTCAGCAGATAATGAGGATGCTGTTTGCGATTATCAGAATCGTCTTGCAAAGGTTGCAGATGAAGTTAAGGATAAGATACTGGTCATTCCACGTATATATACTAACAAGCCAAGAACTACTGGTGATGGTTACAAAGGAATGCTCCATCAGCCTGATCCTACAAAGGCATCAGACATGCTCGAGGGCCTTTACGCCATCAGAAAAATGCATATAAGAGCTATCAGGGAGACAGGACTCACCGCTGCTGATGAGATGCTTTATTCAGAAAACTGGCAGTATGTAGATGATATCCTCTCTTACGTTGCCATAGGCGCACGTTCTGTTGAGGATCAGCAGCACAGACTTACCGCAAGTGGAATGGATGTTCCTGTAGGTATGAAGAATCCTACAAGTGGTGACTACAACGTTATGATGAATTCCTGTATAGCAGGACAGCATCACCACACATTCCTCTATTCTGGATGGGAGGCACATACAGACGGAAATCCTTTGACACATTGTATATTGAGAGGTGCACTGAATAAGCATGGACAGTCTATATCCAATTATCACTATGAGGATCTCAGGCTCCTTGCTGACACATACAAGAAGTTCAACCTCGTAAATCATGCATGTATAGTTGATGCCAACCACAATAATTCTGGCAAGAAATTTATTGAACAGCCAAGAATTGTCAAAGAGATAATCCACAGCAGGAATTACGATTCTGAGATCAAGAATCTTGTAAAGGGTGTTATGGTTGAGAGTTATATTGAGGATGGCAACCAGCCAGTAGATGGTGGATGCTATGGTAAGTCTATCACAGATCCTTGTCTTGGATGGGATAAGACAGAGAGACTTCTCAAAGAAGTTGCTGATCTTCTGTAAAAAATACATTTTAAGCCTGCGCGCTTATACAATTACACGTGCTGTGCTTATACAACAAAAGAAAACCGGCGGATCTATCATGATACCACCGGTTTTCTTTATTTATCTGTCAGGCCGAAGCCTCGCAGAGTTTGACGAGTATGCATCTTCCCAAAGACACATCTCCCATCATCTTATATTTACTTGTAGTATACGCATACATCGGATCGACAACTCTTCTCAAAAGTCTCGAAAGAACTGGAACTGTAAATACATATTTAACCTTATACTCCCTGTCCGAATCCTCTGTTAATCTGGCAACATGATCCCTTATATCTATGTAGAACACCCCACTATCATTGCCGATAACATTGAACTGAAGACAACAATCATCAATATCCGCCAATTCCAAAGAACTGAGAACGCCGTCGATACACTCCACGCATTCTTTATACGTCATATAAACACCCAATCTTTATAAGAACTCGAAGTCTGCATCCTCATCGCCATCTCCGATAAGTACCTGATTACGCTTTACTCCTTCTTCTACTTCACCAACAATAAGTTCTTCCTCTTCTTCCTCCTGAGCAGCCTGAGCACTCTTACCTGTGAATGCTGCCGGCTTTGGCTCTGCCTCTGGAGCAGCCTTTGGTGTCATCTTGAGCTTCTGAGGTGCATCTCCGCCCTGCGACTTCATCTTAAGCTTTGTTATAGGATCCGCCTCAACTGCAGCTTCAACCTTATTTGCAGCCTCAGCAACCTTTGCACTTGATCCGCTCTTGAGTGTCTCCATCTCTTCCTTGAGCTTGGCAAGCTCAGCCTTTGCATTTGCGATAACCTCGTTAGCCTTCTTCTTAGCGTCGTTTATTATCTTGTTAGCCTCAGCATTTGCTGCGTTGGCTTCCTTCTTGGAACCAGGAGCAGCCTGCTCGAGCTGCTTCTCAAGCTCATAAATCTTTACGCTGTTCTCCATAAGGTTCTTCTTTGACACTTCGTTCTCTGACTCAAGAGCTGCATACTTTGTCTCAAGTTCTGCATAATCTTCTGCAACTGAGCGCAGGAAGCTGTTAACCTCATCCTTATTATATCCAAAAAGTCCTTTTTTAAAGGTTTTAGATTCAATCTGATCCTTTGTCATTGTATAGTTCTCCTTTTCAGTATTAGTTCTCTCTATAATATTATCCTTTGCATATAGAAACTCCACTTGTAATTATATTAACAAATATTCATTTTTTCAACAATATTGTTGGATTTTATAAAATTTTCCCAATATATTACAATTTTTTCGGCAAATCATGGATATATTACAATTCATTACTGTCAAGTAATATGGTAAATGGCCCATCATTGGACAGATCCACTTTCATATCTGCGCCAAATTCTCCATGTTCCACCACAGGAACAAACTCACGGCATCTTTCAATTATATACTCATACATCTCATTGGCCATATCGGGCGCTCCTGCACCAGTAAATGATGGTCTGTTGCCCTTCCGGCAATCTGCGCACAAGGTAAACTGTGAAACGATCAGGAGTTGGCCGTTTACACTGTTTATGTCAAGATTTGTCTTGCCATTTTCGTCGGCAAATATCCTCATCTTCACAAGCTTGTTTATCATCTTGTCAGCAATCTCTTTGGTATCCGAATCGTATACTCCGACAAAAACCAGAAAACCTTTCTGTATGCTGCCGATCACTTTGCCATCCACCTCTACTGATGCGTGATTTACACGCTGTATAACAAATTTCATTTTACGGATCCTTTCATAATCTTTTTACAGACTATTTTACCAGCAATATCATTTTGACAGCTATTTGCCGGTTGTACTATCTGTCCGACATGCTTATCGCTTCAACTGCAACGCTGCCACCTCTTACAACCTCTATCCTGTTAGGGAAGCTCTCCTTGAACAGCTTTATGGCATTGTCGTTCTTTGCATCCGTCTGGACACACTCAACAAGCACAGATTTCTTATTATAATCTGTTATCTTATAGCCAAATGCATTTGCAATTCGGAACACCTCGTCCTTATCTTCATTTGAGCAGCTATTGACCTTGACATATAAGATCTCGTTGTTGTGGATTGCAATATCTGTGTAGTCGACGACCTTGATAACCTCCACACTTCTATTGAGCTGTTTTTTCACCTGCTCAAATGTCCTGTCATCACTGGTGAAACCGATGGTCATTCTGGATATTGTCTCATCCTCGGTTACTCCAACGGTTATAGTATCTATATTGTATGATTTGCTTGAAAACAAACCTGAAATTCTTGCAAGTACACCTACCTCATTCTCTACGAACAGGCATATCCATCTCTTCTTTACGCTCATTCTATATACCCCTTTCATCTGGATAATATACAAATCTATATATGTACATTCTATTACTAATATAAAATCAATTTATCAATATCAGCAGTCAAGTATCATGTCATTCAGTGACTTTCCACCCGGAACCATAGGAAATACGTTGGCCGTAGGATCGATGAAGAATTCTATAACTGTAGGTCCGTTTGTATTTGCCCTGGCAGCCTCAAATGCCGGCCTGATTTCCTCAGGCTTTGTAACTCTGATGCCCTTTGCATCATAGCTCTCTGCCAGTTTTACAAAGTCAGGAGAATACTTTGGACAGCATTTATCCGGATTCTGACAGTCTCTGTTGCATCTTCTTCTATATCTGAGACATGTACTGCTGTATCTCTTATTGAAGAACAGCTCCTGCCACTGGCGTACATTGCCGAGATAGCCGTTGTTCAGTATACAGAGGGTAACAGGAAGCTCAAGCGCAACAGCTGTAGCCATCTCCTGAATGTTCATCTGGACTCCGCCGTCTCCGGATATACAGATAACATCTTTATCCATGTTGCCAAGCTTTGCGCCTATGGCAGCAGGAAATCCATAACCCATGGTTCCAAGACCTCCAGAAGTTAAGAGCTGTTTGTTCTCGTCTATATCAATGTACTGCGTTGTCCAGAGCTGATTCTGTCCAACATCAGTTGTAACGATGAGATTGCTGTACATATCGTTTATGGTTCTGATGATAGCCTCAGGGGTCACACCATCATATCTGTTCATGTTGATAGGATACTCAGCCTTGACATTCATAATGTCATCCACCCAGCCTTTGATATCAAGAGGTTCTGCATATTCAAGCATCTTGGATATGGCAACCTTGGCATCAGCAACGATAGGTATATCTACCTTTATATTTCTTGATATGGACGCTGCATCTATATCAACATGTATGATCTTGGCATTCTTGGCAAATGTATCTATAGTACCTGTTATTCGGTCGTTAAATCTACATCCGATGGAGAAAAGTACATCGCTCTCCATGATAGCTTTGTTGGATGCCAAGTTACCATGCATACCGATGTTACCTACATACAGTGGATGATCTGTAGGTATCGCACCTTTTCCCATGATGGTTGTGACTACAGGGATACCTGTCTTCTCCGCAAGCTGCTGCATCTCTTTTCTTGCATGGGCGATATTTACACCACCGCCACAAAGGAACACAGGCTTCTTTGCATTCTTAAGCTCCGCAAGGGCTCTCTTGATCTGTCCGACATGTACGCCCTCTGAAGGCTTGTAACCTCTGATATTTACCTCTGATGGATACTCGTCACTTCCCATGGCAAGCTGTATATCCTTAGGAATATCAACAACTACAGGACCCGGCTTTCCGGTTCTTGCTATGTAAAAAGCATTTTTAATGATCCTTGCAAGATCCTCTCTCTTTCTTACTGTGACTGCGTACTTGCATATGCTTCTTGTGATCCCTACTATGTCAACCTCCTGAAAAGCATCATTTCCAATAAGGTTCAACGGAACCTGTCCTGTAAAACATACCAGTGGCACACTGTCGTAGTTGGCTGTGGCAATTCCTGTTACAAGGTTTGTCGCACCCGGACCGCTTGTTACCAGACACACTCCAACTCTTCCTGTTGAACGTGCATATCCGTCCGCTGCATGAACAAGTGCCTGCTCGTGTCTTGGAAGTATCATATCAATACCTTCTGCATCATACAACGCATCAAACAGGTCTATCGCTGTTCCACCAGGGTATGCGAACAGAGTGTCTACTCCCTCTTCCTGCAACGCTTTTACAAACATCTTTGCTCCATTGATCTCCATATCTTATACCTCCTGTAAAGTTCATGATAATCTAAACTTACGCCTCGGGATGTATATATGCACCCCTTGCATAGAAAAAGCCCTAAGCGCAACTGTTTTACGCTTAGGGCGAATATGTTCATATCCGTGGTACCACCTAAATTCAGACAAATGTCTGCACTCATCAGATACTATAATAAATTATCACTGTAATCATTATTAATATCTTATTCCTGTAACGGGGAAAACCGTTGAAACCTACTCGACAACAGCCGACAAATATGTATGCTGCAATCTTTCAATCCACTGCTCGAAGGCTACCTTCCACACATTCCTGATGAAGACTCTCACCACCGTCTTCTCTCTGTTGATCGGGGGGATGCATGTACTCCTCCTCGTCATAGCATTTGACTATTTCCCGGTCGTTTTACGACCCTTAGATGTGATTATTTTATCATTAACATGAAGATGTGTCAACGATTCTTTTACTTGCCCGCCAGCAGTTCAAACCAGAACACATCATAACCTGCCGCAGCGGCAACTCTCTGGGAGGCTATATGGGACATGCCAGTTCCATAATATGGTATCCTGCCACTTCTGAGTATATCCATAGTGAGTTCAGATACCAGCGATGTACCCACATGCCTTCCCTCAGCATCTTGAACAACATTTATACCAATCTGCCAGAAGTCGTCACTGTCAGCGCTTGCGCCAGCCATACCAATAATCTCACCATCTGATACAGCAGCCACAGCCAGCACATCAGGAGTGTTATCATCAAAGCAAAATGCTTCATTCCATCTGTCATCTCCTTTGAATTGCAGGATCTCATCCCCCGTATACCTGACAAGGTTAAAATCTTCTTTAAACTTCGAATCAATCAGTTTATCTGTAGTATCTTTTCTCACTGCCTGTTCGCTCAGTTCCGTCGGAAGGTAAAATGGGTGGGCAGATTTCAATTTACATCCGTAGCTGGAAAGAATACTGTCAAGCTCACGAAATTTCTCTATATCCATGAACCATTTGCCAGATGCATTCTCATAGCGTTTTCTGCATTCATCTACAATCTCTCTACGACCGGTAAATAACAGCTTGCCATTTACCACAGCTATTTTGAGTGGGCACTTTTCCTGTCCTTTGAACCGTCTTTGTCCTTCTATCTGTCTGTATTCAGAAAATATATTGTCACTGGAATATATATCAGCCGCATCACAGCAGTAATCCCTGGCCAGCTGATCATACAGTGAATTCTTCATCTTTCCACACAGCCAATGTTTTCTCGTCATAATATTCGTATGTCCTATCCGGATTTCATTCAAAAGAGGCACATCCACTTCATCACAGGTATGATGAAACACAAATCCAAGCTTTTCCTGTACTATGCGGGACTTGGAATTGCCATCGTAGTAACCGCACCATATTGTTCTCATGCCCAGATCAAGAAATCCATGTTCTATGAGTCTCCTGGCCGCCTCCGGTGCGTATTCGTTGCCCCAGTGAGGCTTTCCTATCCAGTATCCGAGTTCACATTCGTCATCGCGGTCTGTCATATCTGTCCTTCCGTTTAACAGTAATTCAATGGCTCCGACAACCAGGCCGCTGTCCTTCAGACACACAGCATAACACTCCGGCCCATTAAATACATTCCGTATCACATCAAGGCTGTACTCCCTGCTCTCATGCACTGGCCAGCCAGCTATAGGTCCCACATCAGGGTCACTTGCATATTCAAATAATATATCTGCGTCACTCTCCTGCCAGTGACGTAATATTAACCTATTAGTTTCTAAAATCAAATCATATATCCCCTTTCATATAAGACTTTCTTTTTCTGATACGTCTATTCTAAATTATATATGCCACTGAATGTCGCACCCACTGTTTAGCTAATTCAGCCTTTTTACCTCAGTCTGTGCTTTCCCAGTTTTTCACTATCCTCAGATATTTGCCGAGATTGATAAAAGATCTAACGATCTCGTCCACTATGACTGCAAGAAAGACACCTGCTATTCCAAGCTTAAGGACAAACACGAACAAAAGTGCCACAGAAACCACCCACAACGTGCCAAACAACTGTGTTATGAGCATCCATATCGTGTTGCCACTGCCCCTGATCGCATTGCCAACAACTATGTTTGCTGATTTTGCGAAAAGATTGATGCTGATAAAGATCAGATATATCCCACACGATGCAATTATACTCTTGTCGTTGGTGAAAAGTGATATGATCTGCTGTGGAAACGCAAGACAGACACCGAGTGTGATGATTCCAACTACTATACACAAGCCATACGCACAGACACATACACCCTTGTATTTACCAGATCATTGTTTCCTTTTGCCTCACCGGTTAGTGTCATTGTACCGTTTCCTATCGCTCCAATGATGACAACCGCCAGAACTTCAACACTGAATATGATGGAATAAATTCCGGCAGCCATCTCATTTATGGCGTTGAGAATCCTTATAAGCAGCAGATTGCCAAGATTCCATGCAAAATCCTCAAGAGCTGTGTTCACTCCCAGCTTTGCCGACAAAAGATACGGCTTTATATGTGCCTTTACTACCCATTTCATAGATGGTTTAGTGTTAAGTTTCTTGCTTGATACCACGAATATCACTGCAAATATAAGTCCAGAGTACTCCGCTATTGTCGTCGCTATGGCTGCACCCTTTATCCCCATGGCTGGAAACCCAAATCTTCCAAATATCATAACCCAGTCAAGGAGTATATTTACACCAGATCTTAATATTCCATATACAACAAGTGGTTTGGTATAGTTTGATGTCTGGAGTATGACGCTGAATGCACCGCCCAGTCCTGTTATCAAAAATACGGGCGCATAATACCTGGAATAATCAAGACACATCGGCATCAGGCCATCTGACACACCCATGAGTCTGAATACAAATTCAGCGCAGAATGTCCAGAAGAAAAATAACAGTATCGGTATGATATTATTGTATTTCACCATGGCACCGGAGTATTCCTCTATGTGTTCGGTATCTCCTGCACCAACACCCTGACTTATCAGTATAGACGCTCCTGTCACGATGGAGAAACAGAACGACATGGTGGTCCACATCGGTGAAGTCACATTGCCAAGTGCGCTCATGTACATGCTGTTTACGTGTCCTAAAAATATTCTGTCTATAAGCATCTGAAGCTGCGATATAAGATTGCTCAGCATGATTGGAACCGCGATGTTTAAAAGTCCCGGAAGGTATTTTTTGTTAGTCTTTATTAAAGTGTTTTTCATTGCAGTATTTCTCTTTCTATTATCAATATTTTGTAGGTTCAAATGTCATGATGCTTATTGCCGATTTTGTGTTCATACTCACCGAAAACAAATATGATACATTATATCAATACTTAACATATCTTGCATCAAACTTATAGTATTATATAAAAGTTCTATAAAATCAACTCCCCAATATAATATATAGATACCACAAAAAGAGGTAAATATATGTGTTCCATCGCAGGATTCTATAACTCCAACAGGATTTTCAATACCGAACATGAACGATACTCATACATATTGAACGACATGAATAAGGCACTTGCTCACAGAGGTCCGGATGCACAAAATACAGTGCTGTCATCGCACTGTGGAATGGCACACACAAGACTTTCCATACGTGACGTAGCAAGAGGCGAACAGCCTATGAAAAAGGTCATCGGCGAAAATACTATATACATAGTGTACAACGGCGAGATCTACAACACAAAGGAACTGAAATCGGAGCTGCTCGCCCTTGGATATACATTTGATACAACTTCGGACACAGAGGTTATTCTCAACTGTTTTCTTCACTTCGGTCCCGATTTTGTTCACAGGCTGAACGGAATATTTGCATTTGCGATATATGACGAACATATCCAGACCATATATCTGTACAGGGATCACTTCGGTGTGAAGCCGCTGTACTACTCAGTAACTGATGACGGAACACTTGTCTTCGCCTCAGAGATCAAAGGCCTGCTCTACTATCCAGGTATAAGGCCTGTCATTGATGCACGGGGACTATGTGAGGTGTTCGGAATCGGGCCGTCCAAGACTCCAGGCTGTGGAGTATTTCAGAATATAGACGAAGTAAAGCCGGGACATTTCATGAAATTCTCATCCTACGGAATGACAGACTTCACATATTACCGCATAACCAGCAATCCTCACACTGACAGCTATGAAGACACTGTGGAAAAAGTCCGTTATCTTGTCAAGGACAGTATAGAGAGACAGATCGTATCGGATGTGCCTGTATGTACATTTCTCTCGGGGGGCATCGACTCATCAATCGTCAGCAGCGTATGCGCCGCAAAACTCAGGGAGCAAGGGAAAAAGCTGCACACTTTCTCATTTGATTTCAAAGATAATTCCAAATATTTCAAGTCAAATGCATTCCAGCCGGAGCAGGATCGACCATATGTAGATATGATGGTAGCCCACATAGGTTCAGACCACACATATCTCACCTGCAATTACAGTGATCTTGCAGACTATCTGTATACTTCCGTGGAATCAAGGGATATGCCGACGATGGCGGATGTGGATTCTTCCCTTCTCTACTTCTGCTCACTTGTGGCAAATGAATACAAAGTAGTATTGACCGGAGAATGCGCAGATGAGATATTCGGAGGCTACCCTTGGTTTTACAGGGATGAACTGCTGTCTGCAGACACATTTCCATGGATGAAGGATCTGTCGCCAAGGCTCTCAGTACTGTCGCCGGACATCAGAGATAGTCTTGATATACCGGGATATGTGTCATCACTATACAATTCTCTCCTGTCCGAGATCAATCTTCTTCCGGGGGAATCCGATACAGAAAAGCGGCGCAGGCAGATATCTTATCTGAATATCAGGATGTTCATGCAGACATTGCTTGACCGAATGGACAGAACCAGCATGGCAAGCGGTCTGGAAGCCAGAGTTCCATTTGCCGATCCGAGGATACTTGAATATGTATTCAACGTACCATGGGAATTCAAATATTCCGAAGGCTGTGAGAAAAAGCTTCTGAGAGAAGCCATGAAGGATTACGTACCGCACGAGATCATGTACAGAAAGAAAAGCCCATATCCAAAGTCATATGACCCTCATTATGAACAGGAGCTTGCAAAGAGGCTTCTCTGCGTGCTAAATGATCCGGAAAGTCCTCTTCTGCCTCTCATCGACAGAGAATATGTGAAAAACTTCATAAACGCGCCAAAGGATTACGGCAGGCCGTGGTTCGGTCAGCTCATGGCAGGACCTCAGATGATGGCATATCTTCTTCAGATTGATCACTGGCTGAGAAAATATGCTATTGTCCTTGACATATAAAAAGACTTCCAGACTTCTGTATACATGCGGCGTATCGAAAATGGCGAATACGCTGCATGTACAAGAGTTCTGAAAGTCTTGTTTTTACAGGCAATTTATATATTTGTTATTTATAGATTGCTTTCGCAGAAGGACTGCCCTTCTTTATCAGTTTCTTGTATGCTGTGGCCTTATTCCTAGGTACTGCAAATGTAATTTTGCTGTATGTTCCACTGAAGGCTTTTGCGCCAACGCTCTTGAGCTTAGCTGACTTTATCGTCATCTTCTTAAGGTTTTTGCATGATAAAAATGCGTTTGACCCTATGCTTGTCACATTGTTACCTATAGTGGCATTCTTTAGAGCCGTATACCTGCTGAATGCATTTGCGCTTACAGATGTTATCTTAAACCTTACATCTCCTATAATGACAGTATCTGCGATGGTCAGTGATGCAAATTTCTTATCTGACCTTGAGTACGTTGTACCGGCAATTGCAACTGTTCCGGTGCCGTCTGTCTTTGCTCCGGTTATTGTGTACCTTAACTTTCCAACTGTATATGTCTTTCCCTTGGCAGCCTTTACTATGGTAAATGTCTTTGTTATCTTTCCTGAATATGCATTCTTACCACATATGGTCACGCTTGCCTTGCCAACCGCTTTGTTCTTGCTGTAGGTGACAGTGTAATCCTTGTTCAGTCTGAGCGTCTTTGTGCCAGCCTTGACAACAAGCGATCTCTGGGTGTGCGCTCTTCCATTGTAGATCTTGTTCTCTATTCCGGAAACCGTGATCTTGCTTGTCTTTTTGCTTATATCAGTTGTTGCAAGTTTGGCAATACTTGCTGTTTTCGCAGCCTTGCACACGGTACATGTGTATGTCCTCACACCGGCTGCTGTGTATGTAGGTTTCTTTGTTACCCTGCCGGAATTCCACTTATGTCCAAGTTCCTTTACACACACACCTGTGCTCATGACATCGCCGCAGACTGAGCACTCTGTATGTCCTGTTCCTGCCTTTGTGCAGGTTGGAGCCTTCTCTCCTTTTAGTGTATACTTTACAGTCTTACCATCTGAACATGGTGCTCTGTATATGGTTACCTTTAGCTCTGTGCTGTCATAGTTTTCCTTGTCATCGCCAGCGTATACAGCTGTTGCCACCACTGATCCGCCTGCCTTTATCGCAGTGGCTGTGTCAGCAGCAAGCCATACCCAGTCTCCCGGAAGTGCGATACTTCCAACGGTCTTATGTGTATTATCTACACTTAACAGCAGATTCGGCATTGCAGCCTTGCTCACATTTACCGTGATCTCAATTTCTGCTGTGTTGTAATTCACACTGTCAGCCGGCGTAAACACAACGGTGTACAGCGTCTTGTCACTGTCAGATACAAACGGCTTTAGAGAATCATCCTTCCATGCAAATGTTCCAAATATCTCAACCTTGTTAATACCGTCAAAATATGCTGTTCCTCCGTATAAAACAGACTTTGCAAGGCTGTCGCCATATGTTATTGCACTTGCTGTCGGCAGATCAGCTATGTTTACATTGGCCTTTAAGACATTTACCTGAATAGTTCCCCTGATCGAATTGTAGTGTTTCTGGTCATCCGGGGTAAATACTACATCATAGTCTGTTACATCAACCACAGGAACTGTGGAATCGTCAGCCCAGCTCCATGTTCCGGTTATGTTTTCTCCTGAAACTCCGATTACGGCTCCGCCCGAAATGCTTGCTTCATTTAAGGTTTTGTGTGGATCGTAACTTATCGGATCTGCCACCGGAAGTTCACTTATAACCGGATCAGCTTTAACTATATCGAATTCAGCCTTGCAGTTTATATCGTAATTTCCGCCCGTGGCATCCGTGATGGTTATCGTCGCTGTTCCAACTTCTGTGTTATCACTGTAAGATACTTCATATTCGCTTGAAGGAATGACTGTCTCACCGTCCATAAGAGCAAACTCAGGCTCTACCTTCTGTCCTGTGTATGTGTACTCAGGCTTAAGTCCGTCAAATGTTGGACTGCTGATCTTCTTTGGCTCAATGGTAAATGTCACGTTCTTTGTTCCTGAGTAAGCACCGATTCCTGTTACAATCGCAGTCGCTGTGCCAGCGTTGATATTGTCGGAATACGTTACATTATAATCTGAGCCTTCTTTTAGCTGTACAGAAAACATATTGTCCCAATTATAATATACCTTTACAGATGGTTTTAACTCACTTCCGGAGTAGATGATGTTTTTATTTTCATCTAACTCTGCATATACTTTATCGTTCAGCAATGCTCCAATTCTAAGCTTATTATCTTCTATACTTGTTGACAGATCAATTATAGAATCATCTGATGATGCGTTGAACCAATCTGACTTTAACGCAATGCCATCACCTGCTACAGCATATGCAGCACCTTGTTGTACACCTATTCCATCCAGAACAATCGGAATAACATTATGAGGCTCTGCATTTATAATTATTTTTTCTCCGTATATTCCATACAAATATATTCCGTCATTGATTTTTATATCACTGTTGTTAAAGTATAATTTTATTGTTTCATCAGCTAGAATTATCTTGTTTATATCTCCACCATTTAGTATCAATTGACCCATAGTATGTATCGTTCCCGAAATTTTTACATTACCAATTGTTACTGTTGAATCTTTTTTTATATCTAAATGACCTTTTACGTCTCCTCCCGTCTTAGAATCAATTATCGTTATTTTTCCGTTTTTTACATCAATATCATCTGTCTTATGTCCATTTATGTCTATAGTAAAATCAGAATCGGGATTGTTTATATCAAGAGCTGTATTTGTATCTTCCATAACGGTGACAACACTGTCCGGCATGTTTTCGGCATAACCTATTGCTTCTGGCAGTGAAACACAGGATATAGTCTCATCACCTTTTGTGACTGTCGCTGCAAGTTTCTCACCGCAGTATCTGCATATGCCATCCTCGAAGTTATGTTTGCCAAATACATCCTTTTTCTCATTGCTGTATGACACCGAGGCAATTTCAGATGAATCGTTACAGCCCATATAAGTTATGCTCTTATATACCTTCGGACCATGTAATACAGGATAGGTGTCTGTTCCGATGGTCTGTCCCCAAATTTCTTCTGACTGACCGTTCTGCTGGAGATATGTAACTTCACCTGTTTTGAATTGCTCTGTCGTTTTACCTTCAACCTTTTCAGTGGTTCCGTCATTCGCGCCTATCGCATTTCCAGTATAAATAGTGCTGTCGTAATAACAGTTTGTAATGCTTGCATTGGATTCATTACGTCCGATCACACCTCCTACATTAACCCCTGTACCACTGACACTACCGGTATTATAACAGTTTGTGATAATTCCTTTATTCCATCCGTTCACGCCTCCTACATATCCACTACCACCAACACTACCGACATTATAGCAGTTTGTGATAGTTCCTCCGTCATTATATCCGCTCACGCCTCCTACATAACGTTCTGTACCACTGACGCTACCGGCATTATAACTATTTGTGATGGTTCCTCCGTCATTATATCCGTTCACACCTCCCACATTACCTTCGCTACCACTGACGCTACCGATATTATAGCAGTCTGTGATGCTTCCGGTATAATTAATTCCGCTCACGCCTCCTACATATTCTAAGCCACTGACGCTGCCGGCATTATAACTGTTTATGATAGTTCCTTTACTATTATATCCGCTCACGCCTCCTACAAAACCGCTACTACCACTGACGTTTCCGGTATTATAACAGTTTGTGATGCTTCCGGTATAATTATATCCACTCACGCCTCCTGCTGTTCCTATACCACTAACGCTGCCGGTATTATAACAGTTTGAGATAGTTCCGGTATAATTATTTCCACACATGCCTCCTACCTTGCTGGTACCATAGAAATAAGAATCCAAAATACCTGCATTGGCAATCTTACCATTGTTACGACCGAACAATCCTACATCATAACTATTCTCTTGATTGAAATACAATCCACTGATTGTGTGGTTTTGTCCATCAAATATACCAGTGTATGGACTTGCGCTAGTTGCAATCGGTGTCCATTCCTTAAATGTTCCCTCATTCAAGGTTCCATCCGACTTCAGAACATTTGCATTCACAACAATATCCGCTGTCAGGACTGCATTGGCTGATTTATTCTGCGCTACGCCTGAAAGTGTGCCATTTACAAGTCCGGCAAACCAGTAGAGCTGACCTGCATTACTGATCTCGTAAACCGCATCCTTTGTCCCGTCCTCATTAATATCATACTTGTCCGTAGTGAGCACCGCCGGCTGATATGCGTCGCAATCTGTACAAAATCCCTGCGAATTATAATTGTGTGCTTCCGTCTCTTTAGTCACATATCCGATCGGACAGTCTTTGCATGCTACTCCTTTTGTATGTTCTTTGTCATCTTGCCAAATGTATGTAATATCACCGTTTGTATTATGTTTGTGTTCAGCTCCATCTACCAGAATTGTGGCTCCATCTTCAACAATAAGCTTGTCCAGATTGGCGATGCTTGCACTACTCTCAAATTCTATGCTTTCTCCACTTGCAATCGTTAAATCTTCTTTTAAAGCGGCTTTACCATATACATATGTTTTCGTTACATCATCACCGGTCTCAATGTCGTTCCATTGCTTTGTGATGACAGAGTTGCTGAAGTCACAATCACTTAATACAGGTTCTTGACAGGCTAAAGCACGGCTAACCACGATCTGGCTTCCTGATACATTAATTTGTTGATTTGATCTAATTACCTCACCTTCGTATCGTTCTGTTGTTGCTTTCGCTTCAACATAACTGTCTACTATATTAATTTTATCACCACTAATTACGTTTGAATGATCCTCCTCATTTGCTACCACATGGCTATTTTCAATCGTTAAGCTGCCGCTACATTCAATTTGGGAAGTCTCCAGCGTTGCTCCTATAATTTTTATATTATTATTATTATTTGAGCCTAAGTCATCTGCACTGATTTTTCCACAACTTAGACTTTCATTCTGATTGTTACCATTTATTTCTAATGTAGGCACAATTCCGCTTTCTGTTAAAATACTTTGAATCACCATATCTGATCTCATAGTATTTGTTCCGGATAACATAATCGAAAGATCACCGTTCTGAATCGTAATGTTTCCAGAAATAGACGCATTTTCCAGTACAAGCTGATTCCTCGTGATGTCATAGTACCAATTGGTTCCCTGATATATCGTGTCATCATTACCAGAAACTCCATCATCTTGAAATTCCCCATTATCAATAAGACGTGTTGAGCCCATCAATAAATATTCGGGTATTTTTTCCGTTGTAGTCTCCTCTGCCTTAGCATTCGTCACTCCCCAGCCGCTTACACCCATCACCGGCGCAGGCGACGTAACCACCGCTGTAGCAAGTGCAAATATAATTCCCTTCTTAAATACTAATCCCTTTCTCATTCCATACCTCCATTTCCATAACAGTCTCTCCTGTGAATTCTGTTACTTTATCCCTTTTGTTGCGTAATCAAGTATCATTTCCTTGATCATTATAAGCTCGTCCGTGTAGTCCTTGTTGTCGTCCGATCCCCATATGAAGCCCTCCGCATAATGAGCGCAGGCCGTCATCATGGAGTGGACGGTGACACGCATGAATTCTGCTTCCGGTATGTCTGTCCGGATAGTTTTGTCCACCCTCGCTTTCTCGTACATCATGTGAAGTCTTGTATCCACCGAATACAGTGAACTGTGAAAATCTACAAGCTGATCATTGTTCTTGCCCTCATGGGTTACATAGTAGTTGAAGTTATCGTTGTACTTCAGCAACGCCTTGTGGTTCTGATACATGTCTATGTAACTGTCCATGGTAAATCTCAGTCTGTCTATGGCTGGTATGTCATGTACAGACGATATAGGTCTTCTCGCGTCCAGGCCATCCAGATATCTCTTCCACTGATCAGCACATACCGCTATGACCAGCTCAAGCTTACTTGGATAGTACCTGAACAATGTAGCCCTTCCCACGTCGGCAGCCCTTGCGATATCTCCCATACTCACCGCCTCTATCTTCTTGTCTACGAACAGTTCAAATGCAACGTCAAGGATCTTTCTATTGCGCTCGTCCATTTCCTCTTTCAATTTATCTGGATCTCTCATATATTACTTTACACTCCAAAGTTATATTGTGATACTCCCTGTCTCACAATAAATATTCTACAGGACTATCTTATGTCAGTCAACAAAAATCCCAGAAGTCACATTTCGAATCACATTTCGATAGTAAGTAACTACTGGGATTTCGTATTATATTAAATTTTTATCAATCTGCCAAAATCAGCATTCTTTCCTCAATCAAATGATCGAAGTCTGATTTCATTTTTTCAGGTATATAAGATTCGTCACACATCTTTTTCATTTTATCCTTATTTTTAACTACCAAACTTATCATCTTCTCCGCTGATATCCGACTTAAACCACATACATCAGCAAATATAAGGAAATCTTTTCTTCTCACATTTCTCTTTTTCCCATTCATCGGTATCGCCAATTGCTCTGTATCCTCAGGCATGATAACATTTACCGGCAGCAGATCATAGGCTGGTGAGAGAACATAATCTCCGCTTCCCACCTCTGTTTCAATAAGCGAAAAATTCTTCAAATGCATATCGGAATTGCCAGTCACGAAAGAAAATACAATTCTCATATAGAATTCTGCCATATCCAGACCTACACGACTTGAATATTTTTCTATGATCTTTGCACATCGCTCGTATGAACCTTTATATTTGTCCTGTGTAAGACGATAGTCCAACTGACAGAAATCTTCCATTGCAAGCATTTCAACAGTTGTTTTCTCGAATATCCTATCCACTCTTTTAGTAATATATGCCATCTGCCCATTTCCTTTGATCAATGCATGCGGCACCGTTGAAATTCCTATCATATCAGCCATAGACATCACAAGCTGCTCCGCTTCAGGCATCGCTTTAAATTGATCAACCTGAGGTTTAAGTATATATCCTGTTGGGTAGTTTACCAATGTAAGTCTTGGATTACCTGGTTCAGAAAGCAGGTGTAACGACAGTTTCTTCTGTACACCCGGAACCGTATACCCCTTGTTTATACTTTCCTCTGCAAGAACTTTTAGTTTCTGATCATCTATATCTATGTCTGGCAGCTTAGTCGTCATAAAAAATCTCTTCACACAAGCTTTATGCCAGCCTGTTCCGTCGTCATTTTTCAAAGTTTTTCCACAGCACAAACAATTCATATGCGATCCTCCCTGACACTTACATTGCCTATCGCATCGCGGCATGCAACAAGCAGCAATCCAAACCTGTCCCTTACATCTATTTTCCAATTTCTACTGACCACATCAAGCAGCCAGCCCTCGGGGATGAGTCCATCAAAAAAAGAAAATAAAGTCTTGGATCGATACATGTCCTTCGACAATGGCATGGTAAGTGATACAGCACTGGCATTTTCTCTATCAAGATATTCTTCATCGTAAGAAAATGTATATCCCTCGTCGGTCTCACATAAAATTCCCGCAAATTCATTTCTTATATATACATAAGCCGTTCTAAAAGTATTATCCACCATCAATCATCCTTTCTCCCTGGAACCGCCTCCATGCCGAACATTGCAAGAGCTTCATTGACCTTGTCCATACGCACAGTTTCTTTCCCCTGTTCAAGTTCGCGGACAAATCTGAGTCCGAGGCCTGATCTTATTGCGAATTCTTCCTGTGTAAGACCCGCTTCTTTTCTGTTAGTCTTTATAAATTCAGCTATCTTATTCATCGTTATTACCTCTTACATGTGATTCCTCCTACACGTGATTCCTCTTACACGTGATTCTTCTTATACGCTATTCTCCTTATATATTACACCCGATAAGGTATAATTTCAATCGAATATAATATTTTTTATACCATAACGGGTATAAAAAATATTATATAAAACAAAACTACACCCGATAGGGTATAATAGCCACAATAAGCAACAAACTTATACCCTATCGGGTGCAGTAAAACTACTTTATGAGAACAGGCTGTATCTGTCTTCCCTCAAGAGCCTCTTCTATGGTGGCTGGGATGAGATCAAGTCTGCTTATGAGTGAATTGGGTTTCTTCACACAGTTATCCTGTTCAAATGGAACAAAATAAATATTTTTCATATTCATGAGCTGACCGATGTTCTTGAAGTTCATGCCCATGGCATCATTTGTCGAAACCGATATGATGAGCGGCTTGTTGTTCCTCAGATGTGCCTTCGCAGCCATGAGAACCGATGTGTCTGTTATTCCATTTGTCAGCTTGGCGATGGTGTTTCCGGTACAAGGTGCTATGACCAGCGCATCAAGATAGGCCTTGGGACCTATAGGCTCAGCCTCCTGTATAGTGTAAATACCCTTTCGCCCTGCTATCGTCTCAACGTCATTTACGAATTTGTCAGCTTTTCCAAATCTTGTGTCGTACTCTGCGGAGTGAGGCGAGAATATCGGATACACATTTATTCCCATCTCAACCATTTTCTTTATTTCTATCTTAATCTTATCAAAGGTACAAAATGAACCGGTTATAGCCATACCTACATTGCACTTTGATAAATCCATGTTATATACACTCCTATTTATTAAGCGTCAGTTCATACAAATCCATTTCAGCGGTGAGCCGACACTGCCTCTATCACTGCATCGGCAAGAATCATCCCCGAGGTCTTTGGAGACAGCTTACCCGGGATTCCCAGGCTGTGTTTATAAGGAATATCATGTTCCTTGCAATAATCAAAATCCACCCCTCCCGGCATAGATGCTATATCTATTACAACCGCATGTCTGCTGAGCAGAGACAGGATATCTTCACATACAACTCTCGCAGGTACTGTATTGAAGCAAAAATCCACTTCTGACAGTATATGCTTATATATCGGAATATCCTCAAATGACATAACCTTGTAGCCTATGAGCGCCGCATCACTCCTCTGCTTTGGACGTCTTGCCATAACTATTACATCTGCTCCCCAGGATGCAAGCCTTTCGGCAAGAACCCTGGCACATTTGCCAAATCCCGTCACCAGACATACGCTTCCGTCTATATTAATATCAGACAGCTCCTCCGCATCGCAGACTGCCCCCTCCGCGGTTGCAACTGCATTTCTCTCGGCCACAACATCATCTGCAAGAAAATCAAATACATAAGGACTATTTTCGTTTGTATCAGACATATATTTGCCTATCCCGCCTCCAAACACAATGTCAAATTCCTTGCTGCATTCCAGAATGCTGTTCACGGTGAGAAGGGTTCTGCCGTTGACAAATTCACCATCCCTCGTAACAGGCACAGGAAGAATGATAGCTTTCAGCATTTCTACAGATGGAGACGCACATTCGCCCTCTATCAGTCTGCGAAAGCCCACTCCTGAAGCCCCCGAAATAATGGTGACCGGCGAATGTCTCAGCAGATCGGCATCATATGGATCGAAATGAAACACATTACTGCCTTTCTCCGCCAGACTGAGAGACATATAGCAGCTTCTCCTGTCACCGCCTACCACGTAGTATACACAATCCATATCCATACCTCAGTGCACCGCCCTTATATTATTGATAATTTAGGATATGCCTGTGCCAGGCAAATGTTACATTGCAGCACGATATAAAACTTTTATTATCTCATCCTTAAATGTCACATCTGCTATCTCCTCGGACACAATAACATTCTCAACATCTATAAGTTCATCGTCCAGGTACACTTCAAGCGAACCGGCCACAGCGCCTTTATGCACAGGTGCCTTTAATGTATCCGCAACTTTGTATACATACTGTATACTACCTTCAGATGCTGTCACAGTCCTGTTCAGCCTGCATTTTGTCGCTGTGCTTCCATCTGCCGACGAGCCCGATGAATATGTTATCCTGATGTCAGGCGAAGCAGGCGCCTTAAGCTCCGTGTATATGGTGTGTTCCTGTGCAAATGCCACAAGTGCCCTGGAATCTTTCCATTTATAAGTCTTATTATTCGGCCATCCGCAGCCAAGGAGAGCCCATATATATGTATGTCCCTCAACCTCCGCAGCTCCTATATAGCAATATCCAGCATCGCAGGTAAAGCCGGTCTTTCCTGACAATGCGCATGGCATCATATCGAGAAATGCATTGTGATTAATGCATGCAAATGTTCTATTTCCGGTATTATCAGTGAATGTGTATGATTTTGTTCGGGTAATCTTCAGAAATTCATCCTTTTGGGGTGAAATAAGAATACAATACCTCATGATCCTGACAAGATCCTCCGCAGAGGTGCCATGGACGCCATTTTCGTCCTGGGCATCCAGACCATTTGGCGTGATAAAATATGTAGAATGGCAGCCTATCTCCTCAGCCTTTGCGTTCATCATCTCCGCAAAGTGCTGTACACTGCCACCGATATGTTCCGCTATGACTACAGCGGCGTCGTTGTAGCTCTCGAGCATCATGGCGTACAACATGTCTTCAAGTGTGTACTTCTCGCCGTCACGAACCCCAAGTCTGACCTCAGGCATCTTGGATGCATAGGATGAAGCTGTCACATCATCCGCCAGATTCCCGCACTCGATTGCAAGTATACATGTAAGTATCTTGGTCGTGCTGGCGTTGGGTCTGTGCTCATCACTACATTTGTCATATAGTATATCTCCAGTCTCCCCATCCAGCAGAATCGCATTTCTGGCAAATAGCTGTACATCCGCTGTATTGTCTTCCTCAGCATACGCTTTTATAAATATATTGTTACCAACGAGAAACTGTATTACCAGACTTGCTGCAGTCCAGGCTGCAACAAGCAACATAAACCGCCTTATGCGTGATCTTTTTCCTGTAGAAAACATATGCATATACCGTCATATCCTCATAATATTGGTCATGATATTATATTACAGGAACATGTCTGTTATTCTTCGGATGTCGTATCTACACTGAGCGTGAAATCTGCTTCCTCCAGCGCTTCTTTCTTGAAGTCCTCTATCTTATCAGGGCTTATCATCGGAAGATCATTTGTCGATGACACTCCAAAGCATCTGAGGAATTCCTCTGTTGTTCCAAACATGATAGGTCGTCCAGGAGCATCAAGTCTTCCAACCTCCTGCACGAGATTGTACTCTATGAGCTTGTTTATGGCATGTACACATGAAACTCCTCTTATAGCCTCGATCTCGGGCCTTGTTATCGGCTGTTTGTATGCAATTATAGACAAAGTCTCAAGAACAACATCCGTGAGGGAAAGCTTCTTCGGTGTATTGACAACCTTGGCGAGAATTCCATAGTATTCGTTGCGCGTACAGAGCTGAAGCGAACCGTCAAGATCTATGATCCTGATACCCCTGTCGCTGTTGTTGTAATTATATATGATACCCTCAAGCTGCTTTGTAAGCTTCCTCTTGTCCATCTCAAGAGCTGATGCAAGTCTGTCGATCGATACAGACTCACCCACTGAGAAAAGTATAGCCTCGATGGCGGATGTGAGATAATCGTCACTGTACTCCTTGTCCGTCCTGGCCTCCTCATTCTCTTCTGAAGGGGTATTTACTTCATCTATTTCCTCATTCTGTAAATCTTCGTTATTCATCGTTACCTCATCTCTATATAGTATCCAGAGAATCAATGATTATCTCTCCGAATATATCTTCCTGTCTGATCGCTATTGCGCCTATCTTCATAAGCTCAAGTATGGCAAGGAATGTGACTATGATATTCATCTTTGATGCCTGCATCTCAAGCAGTGTCCTGAAGTTTATGCCCTCCAGTCCTCTGACTTCTTCTCTTACCTCCGCCATCTTCTCCTCAAGGGAAATCTCCTCCCTCTCGATCTCTTTGAATTTGCTTCGTATCGGATCTACCTTGTCGACCTGCTTACGCATAACCGATTTGAATATCTCATTGAGCTTCTGGAGATCCACATCAGCCTTGGAGATCAACTCATAAGGATCGACCTCCTGCTTGACATTCTTCACCTCAGCCGGTATGGTCGCCTTCTTGAAAAATGCCTTGTTTCCCTCAATCTCCAGATCCTTCAGTTCACCGGCAGCATACTTGTACATCTTGTACTCAAGCAGTCGTCTGACGAGCTCTTCTCTAGGATCCTCTTCATCCTCAGGATCCTCCTCATCCTTCGGCAGGAGCATCTTGGACTTGATCTTGATCAGAGTCGCCGCCATGACCAGAAATTCGCTCATGACGTCAAGATCTTCTTCCTCCATATTGTTCACATATTCCAGATACTGCTCTGTGATAGTGACGATCGGAATATCGTATATATTGACTTTGTTTTTCTCTATCAAATGCAAAAGAAGATCCAGTGGGCCCTCAAATACATTAAGCTTTACATCTATCGCAGACATATGTACGTCTCCATCCTGAATTGATAACCACCATAATGTTCCATGCCCGGACAATCAAATGTCTAAGGCATCCACCAGAACACCTTAGACATTTTAACATAGCCTGCCATAAATATGCAATCTTATATTATTATGCACACCATTCCGCCATTTCCGTCATTTACGATCTTCTCCATGGTATTCTGAAGCTTCTGCTGACTCTCCGCACCTATCTTGCTGACTTTGTTGTTAAGTCCATCGTCAACGAGTTGTTCTATGGTCTTGCCAAATATATTAACTCCCCACATATCTCCATCATCGCTGTTGTCAGATATGTATGTGACAAGATCATCCGCCTGCTCCTTGCTTCCCACAAGAGGCATGATCTCGGTGGTGATATTCGCCTTGATCATATGTACCGATGGCGCGCTTGCCGATATCTTCACTCCAAATTTTCCTCCGGTCTTTATAACCTCAGGACTTCCGAGCTGGACATTCGACTTATCCGGCATAACGAGGCCATAACCTCCATTGTTCACCTGCTCAAGCGCTCCCATGACACTCACACAATACTTACGATTATCTGCCATGGATTTGAGCTCAGTGATAAAATCGTACTCGTTTGTTATATCTGCGCCCATCATATCTGACAGCATTGCGTAATAATAATTATCGTAGATATCGACGTCTATATTCACACATCCATCCGCCATATTTATGCTGGAACACTTATATCTCTTGACATATTCATTCTCAGGGTAGTCCATATGATCGATATCCCTCAGGCTGTCTGCAGCCGCCATTATCTGGGCTGCATCACATATAACGCTGCTCTTGATCTCATTGTCATCATCGACAACCTCAAGCCATTTCGGTATCTCAAAATATATAGATGTGACAGGGAAGCTCATAAGAAGTTCTGTAAAAATATATGTAATATCCGATTCTCTGAGCTGCTCCACGTTTACCGGAATAACACTTGCACCATATGTATCGCTCATTTCTGCCGAGAGCGCGGCCGTCTGACTGCTGGATGGTTTGTCGGTGTTGAGAAGAATGACAAATGGCTTCCCAATGGTCTTCAACTCATCAACAGTCTTCTGCTCAGCTTCAAGATAGCTCTCCCTCGGAAGCTCACCAAAGCTGCCATCCGTGGTCACAACAATCCCAACAGTTGAATGGTTATTTATAACCTTGTTTGTGCCTATCTCCGCCGCCTTGGAAAACGGAATGTCATAGTCAAACCACGGCGTTCTCACCATTCTCTCCTTGCCATCCTCAAACTGACCCTCGGCATCCTTGACGACATATCCCACGCAATCGATCATCTTTACCTTCATATCCAGATTGTCAGCAACATTGATTGATACAGCTTCCTTTGGTATAAATTTCGGCTCAGTCGTCATTATGGTCTTTCCTGATGCCGACTGCGGCAGTTCATCCTGTGCAAGCTGCCTGTCATTTTCCCCTGAAATGTTAGGAATAACCATCTGGTTCATAAATCTTTTTATAAATGTGGATTTTCCTGTTCTCACCGGTCCAACTACGCCGATGTATATTTCTCCGTTTGTTCTCGCCTTGATATCCTGATATACCTGATACTCCTCCATACATCCTCCTGACATGCTATTTATTTACATAATTATATTACTGTAAACACAATAGATCTACGGTCATTTTCTATATATAGCATATGAATGTAACTGCTGTTTTATGAACAAAAAAATCCCCCAGAATACCACCATATAAGGTGATATTCCCGGGGGACATGTCACAGCTTTGTATTACTTGCTGCTCTGATTATCTTTTCTCTTTTTAGATGCCACAATAACACCGCATCCGGCAAGACTTATTAAGAGCACAACTGCTATTGGTACAACAGGAGCTCTGTCACCAGTATCCGGCTTGTTCTTGTCCTCTGTTGTTATTTCAGTAGTCTCAGTTGTCTGTGTTGTCTCGGTTGTCTCTGTGGTTTCCGTAGTCTCGGTCGTTGTTGTCTTCTTATCAACCATTGTGATAGTAACAACAATATCCTCGCCAGCTGCAACCTTATCATCAGAAACTGTGAACAGTATATCATCAGCCTTGTCATAGCCCGAAGGAGCCTTAACCTCTATGAGTGCATAGATCTTGCCAATTACAAGTACATTGTTGACTTCATGCGCACTACCATCTGTTACCCACTCATCAATGAGTTTTCCATCAGCATCCTCGAGTCGAAGTGTTGCGCCCTTTACAGGAACACCATCCTCATCTACTTTCTCAAAGCTGTATTTTACTGAAGGTTCAAGCCATGTAATGTTTCCATTCTCATCAACTCTGGCTGTGACTTTACCTGTGTCAGTATTAAAACCACCGTCAAATGATTCAACTGTAATCTTTCCGTTCTCATCTTTCTTGAACTTGATTGATATTGGCTGTTCAGATACATAGTATCCATCCGGCGCCTGTATCTCTCTGATCGTATACTCTGTGCCGATCAAAATACCGTCAAACTTGAGAACTCCGTTGCTGTCTGTTGTAGCCTTAGCGACAAGCTCTTCCTCACCATTCTCGTTCTCCTTGTAGAGTCCGTATACTGAATTTGGAAGCTTTATGCCATTGTTCTCCTCTGCAACCTTCTCTATCTTGAGATCTGTTCTAGGAAGATCATTTATCAGTGTGTTATCCTGAACACCATTTAACACTGCATAAGTGTCAATGTTTGCCTCTGTTACCTCTGCTGTGTAGACTGTGTTATCGATAATATAATCTCCGATAGTCTTACTCTCTTTTACAAGATACGTACCAATCTTAAGATCCTTGAATGTCACAACACCATTTACACTTGTTGCTGTCATTACAGGATTCTCACACTCTGTATCTGTACCCTCATAGAGCGCAAACTCTACACCATCAAGCATTTTTACATCATCAGGGTCTTCAGCACATGACTCCTTATAAAGTCCAGCCTTAGTGAACTTGACAGTGCCAAGCTTGTAGGTATCAACGAACTCTACATCGGCTGTATTTCCACCAATAAGTGTTATTCCGGATGCCTCTGTTCCTTCACCGTCTATTCCATCCACAGTATAGCTGACTGTTACCGCTGCTCCATCATATGCATATGATGTTTCCTCAACTGTATATGTACCATCCGGCACATTTACAAGAGTTATCTCATACTTGCCATTTCCAAGCTTTGCCACCTCAGAGTCTGTAAGCTTTATGATCTTACTGTAGCCTGCATTGTTTGTAACATTGAACGTTACATTTGCCGCTGCATCATCTGCTGTAATATCTCCATTTATGGTCTTGGTAAGTTTTATAACATTTGGCTTGTATGTGTTTGTTATGTCATATCCAGTAACAGATGCCTTGTATCCCGAAACAGCATTCTCTGATACAGAATACTTGATCAGGGTTCCATTATCTTTGTACTTTGGTAAATCTGTAAAGCTGTAATTCCAATCAGTATCTGCTGTAACCACGAGGCTCTTTATAACAGTACCATCTGCAAGAAGCTTAACTGTTATTGAATCTGGTCTCTGACCATCGTGATCATCGTCATCAACCCACGTCTTAGTGCCTGATACATTGATCGTCTCAGGTGTGTGCTGATTGTCAACCACATATCCATCAGCTGCATTTCCTGTTATGACTGTTGTGTAACCATCTATAGTTGTAGTCTCCTCAACTGTGTAGTCGATGGTCTGTCCATTTTTCTTCTCGTCAAGAGCATTCCATGTATGTGTCCAGTTATTTGCCTTGCTGAGTGTTACCCCAGAGCCAGCTACAACCTGTCCATCAGCCAGAAGACGAACCATTACGCTAGGTGTTCTCTTGCCGTCCTGGTTATCATTATCACTCCACTTCTTTGTAACTGATACACTTGTCTTTCCCGGTGTGTAACTGTTCGTGATATTATAACCTATAACCTCACCTGTATATTCTGGTACATCAACCTCAGATACAGAATACTTGATCTGAATTCCACCATCTCTATACTTTGGAAGATTTGTAAAACTATACTCCCAGTTTTCTGCCTCGGTTACCGTCTTTGTAGCATATACGCTGCCATCTGCAAGAAGGTTTACCTTGATATTTCCAGGTCTCTTGCCATCCTGATCGTCCGCATCATCCCATGTCTTGCTGCCGCTCACTGATGTCGTCTCTGGTGTATAGCTGTTCTTTATTGTGAATCCTGTCTCAGCATCGCCTGTGACTGTGGTTGTATATCCATCAATTGCGGTTATCTCTCTTACACTGTAGACGATATTCACACCGCTCTTCTTGACATCAAGTCCTGCCCATGTATATGTCCAGTTGTTGTCAGCACTGAGAGTTGTTTCTGATCCAGCGACAGGAGTTCCATCAGCAAGAAGTTCAACCTTTACTGAACTCTCTCTCTTGCCGTCCTGATTGTCGGCATCATCCCAAGCCTTTGTAACTGATACACTTGTCTTTCCTGGTGTGTAACTGTTCGTGATATCATATCCATTTACAAGTGTCTGATAATCCTCAACAGCATTTTCTGTGATACCGTATGTGATCTCGTTGCCACCTGCGTACTTTGGAAGATCTGTAAAGCTGTACTTCCAGCCGTTCGCAGCTGTAACTTCCTTATCAGCCACCTTCACTCCGTTTGCAAGAAGATTTACTGTGATCTTTCCTGGTCTCTTACCATCCTGATCATTTGCATCATTCCATATCTTCTTACCACTTATTGAAGTTGTCTCTGGTGTGTAACTGTTCTTGATGATATAACCGGTCTTCGCAGATCCTGTGATAACTGTTGCATATCCTTCAACCGATGTAATCTCTTCAACAGTATATTCAATAGGTGATCCATTCTTGTTGATATCAAGATCACTCCATGTATGACTCCAGTTGTTGGCATCACTGAGATCCACCTCAGAATCTGCAACTACGTTTCCGTCGGCAAGAAGTCTTACTTTTATATTTCTAGCTCTCTTGCCATCCTGGTTATCAGCATCATCCCAGGTCTTTGTAACTGATACACTTGTCTTTCCTGGCGTATAACTGTTCGTGATATCATATCCGTTGACAAGTGTCTGATAGTCCTCAACAGTATCCTCTGTGATGGTGTACGTGATTTTATTGCCATTTTTGTACTTTGGAAGATCCGTGAAATTGTACTTCCAACCATCTGCCTCAGTTACTTCCTTCGTAGCATATATGTCTCCATCTGCAAGAAGATTTACCGTAATCTTTCCTGGTCTCTTGCCATCCTGATCGTTTGCATCGTTCCAGGTCTTTGTTCCTTCTATATTGATCGTTTCAGGCGTGTGACTATTGGTAAATGTATATCCGTTTTCTGCGTCTCCTGTCACAGCTGTAGTGTATTCGGAAACAGCATCCTCAGTTACTTCGTATGTTATCTCTGATCCATCTGCATATTTAGGAAGGTCTGTAAAACTAAACTTCCAGTCATTTGCTGCTGTGACTTCAAGACTCTTGATCTTTGTTCCGTTTGCAATCAGGTTGACTGTGATACTTGGAGGTCTGATACCATCCTGATTCTCACCGTCGTCCCAGATCTTAACGCCCTTTACTGATGTCGTCTCTGGTGTGTAGCTGTTCGTAACTGTGTATCCTGTTGTCATATCTCCGGTTATCACTGGAGTATATCCTTCAGTAATATCTGTTTCTTCTACAGTGTAAGCTATCGCAGCTCCATCCTTGTTCACGTCAAGATCTGTCCATGTATGTGTCCAGTTGTTATCTGCTTTTAATATAGTCTCTGAGCCATCTACTGCTATTCCGTTCGCAAGCAGCTGAACCTTTACACTCGTAGGTCTCTTTCTGTCCTGATTGTTTGCATCATCCCAGCTCTTTGTGACTGACACACTTGTCTTTGCCGGTGTATATGTGTTTGTAATGTTATATCCGTCTATTACAGTAGCATAATCACCGACCGCATCCTCTGTAATGGTATAAACTATCTTGTTGCCACTGCTATACTTTGGAAGATCTTTGAAACTATACTTCCAGTCTTCCTCAGCTGTAACAGTCTTTGTCTTGTATAACTGACCATCCGCAAGAAGATTTACAGTTATGCTCTCAGGTCTCTTTCTATCCTGATTGTTTGCATCATCCCATGTCTTTGTACCAGCTATATTGATGGTCTCTGGTGTGTAACTGTTTGTTATGACAAATCCTGTCTTGGCATCACCCGTGACCTTCTTCGTATATCCGGTTACTGTGGTGGACTCATCTACTGTATAAGCTATAGCCGTACCGTTCTTATAAACTGCAAGATCTTTCCATGTATACGTCCAGTTGTTATCTGCTTTAAGAGTTACCTCTGAGCCAGCGACCTCCGAACCATCAGCATACAGTTTAACCTTGATTTCTGTTGCTCTCTTACCATCCTGATTTCCGGCATCGTTCCAGATCTTTGTAACCTTAACATCTGTAACCTCCGGAACATGTGTGTTTGTAATATCATAACCATTTGGAGCTGCTGTATATCCCTCCACACTGTCCTCTGTGATGGTATACTTTATCTCCTGACCATTGCTGTACTTTGGAAGATCTGTAAAACTGTACTTCCAACCTTCTGCCTTTGTAACAGACTTTGTCTTGTAAGTCTGACCATTTGCAAGGAGATTTACTGTGATGCTCTTAGGTCTCTTACCATCCTGATCATTTGCATCATTCCAGGTCTTTATTCCATCGATATCTATCGTCTCAGGTGTATGACTATTGGTAACAGTGAAACCTGTCTTGACATCTCCTGTAACTTCAGCCTTATATCCTGGCACATTGCTTGTCTCTTCAACAGTATATGTTATATCCTTACCGCCGGACTTAAGTGGAATATCGTTCCATGTGTTTGTCCAGTTGTTATCGGCATTCAGTGTTACTTCTGAATCTGCAACATCTGATCCATCAGCAAGGAGCTTGACCTTAACACTGGTTTCTCTCTTGCCATCCTGATTATTGTTATCATCCCAAACCTTTGTCACTGAAATGCTTGTCTTACCAGGTGTGTAGCTGTTGGTGATGTTATATCCATCTATCAAAGTTGTATAATCTTTAACAGCATCCTCTGTTATTGTATACACGATCTCTGATCCGTTGTCATACTTAGGAAGCTCTGTGAAACTGTACTTCCAGTTATCATTCTTTGAAACCTTCTTTGAAGCAACCTCATTGCCATTTGCAAGAAGTCTTACTGTAATCTCAGGAGCTCTCTTTCCGTCCTGGTTATCTGCATCATTCCATGTCTTTGTTCCGCTGATATCAATTGTCTCAGGTGTATGACTGTTGGTGATGACAAATCCAGTCTTTACGTCGCCGGTTATCTTGGTATCATAACCCGCAACCGCATCCTCTTTAACGGTATAAGCTATCTCATTGCCGTTATCATCGTACTTTGGAAGATCAGCAAAGCTGAAATCCCAGTTACCTGACGCATCAGGGGTAACCGTCTTACTTGCGACCTCAGTCGTTCCATTCATAAGACGGACTTTAATATCCTCAGCTCTCTTGCCATCCTGATTATTATTGTCATCCCAAACCTTGGTTCCACTTACCGTGATAAATGCCTTGTATTCATTCGCCACAGTCACAAGTGATGATGACGATGATGAAATAACAACATCCGCAGCCGTATTGCCTGTTGATGAACCTACAGTATATGTAACTTTATGTGTATATCCATCAAACGCTGCACCTGTCTCTGTTACAGTGTATTTTCCATATGGAGCATTATTGATAACGTAGCTTCCTAAGTAAAACTGATCATATGTTACGATTGTAGGTCCCTTGTATCCCTCAGGGCCTGATATTGTAAATGTGATCTGCTTCTTCTGTGCATCTGTGAGCTTTGTATCATCGAGGTCTCCGCTGAAGAACTTCGTGATAACAAGGCTTCCAACATTCAGCTTGTTTGTGATCGTTGCAGCGGTAACTACATCGTTCTCATCCTTTGTGAGCTGAACATCGCTTGTATATCCTTCTACGTCATCCTCATCTACAGTGTAGTTGATAAGATTGCCATCGGCATCCTTCTTATCAAGATCTGTAAATGTTCCACTCCAGTTATTTGAATCATTGAGTGTAAGTGTCTTGTCATCGATCTTTGTTATATTGCCCGCCGCATCCTCTGTGGCAAGTGTAACTTTGATGTTCTTTGGTCTTGCTGACAGAATGTTGTCGCTGTCATCCCACTTCTTGGTTACAGGAATATCGATCGTCTCATTTGTCACCTTTATGTTGGTGTTCGTGATAGTGATCGTTCCGGTTGCTGTTCCATTATTACTTATTGTGACCTGGTAATCAGCATTATCGAAATCCTCTTCTGCAAAGTAGTAGAGGTAGTTGCCATTTGCATCAGCTACTTTAAGCTCTATCTCATCGCTTGTCCACTTATTTGCACTATTTAAGGTAATTGTCTTTACAACAGGATCTGTGTTCTTGTCGTAACTTGATGGATTAGTTGATGCATAGATCTTAACTGTTATACTATCAACCGGAATATCCTTCAGTGTTCCACCTGCGGCATCCTTCCATACCTTTTTAACAGTTATCTTTCTGTTCTCAGGAGTGTTATCTACTGGCAGTGTATAATCCTGTGAACCTTTGCTGTCAAGGACTATGTCTGAGATAGAATCAGTTGTCACCTCAGCAGGTTTCGGTCCTGTCAGGCTGGATGAGATATTGTTCTCATATATGTATATAGGATCTGTGAGCTTCTCATAACCCTCAGGTGCTTCCACCTCTATAAGCTTGTAATAGTAATTATAATACAAACTTGATAATGTAAGTCTTCCCTGTTCGTTAGTTACTCTTTCCTCATCGCTTTCAGGTACCATGAGATTCCAGTTAGTGTCTGCACTGTTGTTTGGATCACCATATCTGTAAAGCTCAAACTTCGCACCAGCAAGCTTGATTCCTGTCATTATAGAGTCAGTTTTTATTATCGAAAGATTAAACTGCTCTGTATCAGTTCCCATTGATGAATCCTGATCATTGATGTTCGTGTCCGTCGATGACGAATCTGCCGAACTTGTAGATCCAAGAATACCAACGCTGTTCTTAACATCCGCTGTAAGCTTACCTGTATATACAAGAGTATATGTATACTTCAGGATAAACTTTGTCTCATCCGGCATGGTGAGTGTCAGTGTAGACATCTTAGCTGTCGTATCATCTGCATATGTATAGCTGTATTTGTCCGCCGGAACTTCAGCGCCTGTATCTGCGTACAGAAGCTTAAACGAACCATCCTTGATAAATACTCTCTTTACTGCAGCCGCATTGCTGTAGTCATACTTGTCAACTACAGTTATGGATCCTGTATTGCCTAGAGCCTCACCCTTCTCATTGATATACACAGTATATTCAATACTGTTGGTGTCATTATCATAGTTTCCTGCAGTTTTGGTAATATTCGGTCCAGTCACAGTAACTTTTGCGCTGTCATCCTTGGTCTTAGTTGAACCGTCGGTTCTGACAACTGTTGCCGAACAATTGTTGGTGAATTCCACGTCACTGCCACCGACAACGGATGATATATCCTTTGTGACCTTGACTGCATAGTAGACAACAACCTTGACATTTTTGCCATAAAACTGAAGTGACTTTATGTCAAAACTGATACTGTTGCTTGCCACATTAAAGTTTTCTACAAAACTAGATGCGCCTGTCTGAGGTCTAGTCTTATTGTCTGAGTAATAAGACACAAAATATATTCCGTCCTGACCAACAGTCTCTCCAACCCCCTCTGGGAGCATATCTTTCTTGAGGTATGTGGTATCAAGCTCAGTTCCTGCAGGAAGTGTATCTGTAAAGGAAAGTCTGTCTCCATCTCCATACGCAAAGTCACCGTTGAGAACTACCTTATATACGAACACATTGTTAGCCTTGTCATATACTACAATGCTTTCTTTCTCATCAGTACCATTAGTGTAGCTGTACTTCTCTACAACAGACCCCTTCGTTATTCCAGATACAGGATGTGAATCCTGTGATGTCTTGGATGAACCATCAATAGTAAGAGTACCCTTGTTGACTGCCGTATACTTGCTGTCAGACTTTACTGTCGTATTATATGTGATAACATAATCTATCGGGGTCTCCTCCGTGCCTGTTATATCTCTGAGGAATTCTATTGTATATCCTATTATGTAGTTATCAGATGATGCCGGAACATCTGCAACGCTGTCAATAGTTGAAAGCGTTGGTGCCCATACATTTGAGAAGTCAGCGTATGTTACCTTTACCTTGTAGTCAACTCCCTCTGTGAGGCCAGCTATTGTAAGTCCGTTTATCTGATCTGCCGTAAAGTAATGCTTTGGAAGTGCTCCATTATCATATGTTACAGAGTCAGTATATGTATCATTCGCATTGAGCTTGTCAACGCCAGATATTGTAGACTTCCATGCAAGGGTATATGTATCATCGTTCTCCGTCTCTGATACGAATTCCTTCTTTACTGAATCACCGGCCACCTCTACAGTCGCCTCGGCGCTGTCCGTAACTCCGTTCTTCTCTATTGTCGCTACATTCTTATAAACATCAGTCAGCTTATCAAGCTTGGATGAATCTGTTGTGTAGGTGAACACGATCTTGGATTTGTTCTCTGTCACATCAACCCTTGAAGTTCCATCCGTCAAATAAAGTTTACCATTCTCTTCCACAAAGCTTGCAGGAAGATTGATAGTGGTTGAAACATCTGTGTCATTTATGGATACGCTGCACGTCTTTTCGTCTGTGAGCTCTGTCCCATTCTTTGTGAGTATATCCGATACTGACATTCCTGTCAGATTCTTCTTCTTATCCGCATTCACGGTTACTGTCCATGTTATGGTTGACTTGTCACCTGACAGTGAACCGGTCTTACTTATGGATGCTGTAGACTTGCCGGCATTGTACCATGTACTGCTGTCGTTATCAGTATGCTCGTCATGTGAATCATCTGACACGTCTACACAATTCTTATTGTGTACATTTATGCTTCCGATGTCATCGGCAATATCTGAGACAATAACCTCGTATGTGATCTCATACTGTGAATTAGCGTCAAGCTTCGGAAGCTTTCCATTTATAACTGTTTCACCATTTCCTATGGTTCCTGTTGCAGGAGTCACATATCCATTTGCTGTGACATCCGTGTACTGTCCGTTGCTGTCCTTGAGCTTGCATGTAACATTCTGTACTGTTCTCTTGGCATCAGATCCAAGTTTTGAGTCAAGTTCATTTGCAAGAATATCATCAAGTGTAATATCACCATCGCTTCCATACTCAGAACTTACTATAACCTTGTATTTGTAAACTATCTTGTGATCGTCAGGATCAATGCTCACACCATCTGAGGATTTTGTAACCTTGAGATCTGTGGCACCATCCTTCACATATTTGTAGCCCTTGTTGGTCTGATCCTTATCATCAACCTTTGAATTCTTAGCCTCTGCAATATTGCTCTGGTTCAGATTGATCACGTCCTGAGAAAGATCATCGACTTTACTCTTTACTGTATAGGTTATCTTATATGACTCCTTTGCTCCGAGTGCAGGAAGAGTTCCTTCTATACTAGAGGTACTACTGTTATATGTGAGTGATGAGCTGCAGTCTGTGTTGTCAGACTTGATCACCTTTATATCTGTAACTTCAGGTATGACACCTGCTATGTCGTTGGCTATAACATCACTAAAGTTCAGATCCTCACTGGCACTTCCATGATTGGATGAAACTTCTACGGTATAGTCAAAGTATACATATCCATCCTTAGGATCTGTAACTCTACCCTCGGATGCGGTCTTCTTCACATCCACATCAGGCTTGAAATCCACATCCACAGTCACAATCACAGTGCTTGTGAATTTGTTCTCGACCTGGTTTTTCTCATTGTACTTTGTGAGATCCATATCGATCCACGCCTTGAAGAAAGCCTTGAGCTGGGCTCCCCCCTCGAGTGCTGTATGATCGATCGTCGCAGTAAGGACTCCGTTCACAACTGAATACGAACCGATCCTGTTACCACTTCCATCAGTTATATTCTCATTCAGAATATCGGAATTAAACTTTATGGTATCCGGCATCGTATAAGTAAATGTTGCATCTTCACCAGACTCCACTATGCTATTAACAACATTTTCCGGAAACACTATATCCATAGACATCTGGATATCTACACCGGCTTTTGTAGGATCATTTGGATCTACAGGAAGCGGCGTTGTGGACGGTCTGGAACTGCTACCATATATATTACCTGCTTTATCAGCAATCGTAGCTCCAGTAATATAATCTTCAAGATTTCCGGTTACTGCTGCACTCGACAGCATTGCTATCGAATCAGTAGCCGTGGCGTATGCGTCTCCCCCTCTCGTCTCGGCCGCATTGGACCAACTATAATTAGAAGGCGAAATCAACGTAGTTATCATAACTACCGCCAGCAGCAGTGCTATAAGCTTTTTCGTAGTTTTTGCCATTGTAATACCTCTTTTCTAATTATTTTTCGACTTACACACTTGCTTTAAATTTATCATAACACATGGTAATTGTAAACAGTTTGTGAACAAAAAGAACAGTTTTCTGTTGCTTTTTTGTTCACATTTACTTTATCGTTTAATTATTAGTTGATTTTGTACTACTATTCTTCGGCAGCATAATCTATCGAAATATATCAAACATATAAAATATAATCGATTACAATTCACTCTTTCTGTCTCTGTTGAGAAGCTCTGTGAGAGCCTCTTTTGCCGTCATGCCATTAAATAATACGTTATTGACTGCTTCAACGATAGGCATCTCAACCCCATGCTCCCTGGCAAGTGCCAGTGTTGCCTTGGCAGAATAAACACCCTCAACAACCATCTTGACCTCCGCCATAGCTTCCTCATAGGTCTTACCCTGACCGATGAGATATCCGGCATTCCTGTTACGGCTGTGCTTGGATGTACATGTAACTATAAGATCTCCCATTCCTGAAAGTCCTGACAGCGTCTTGACATCTGCGCCCATGGCAAGTCCAAGTCTCATGATCTCCGCCATTCCTCTGGTCATAAGAGCAGCCTTCGTGTTGTCGCCAAGTCCAAGTCCATCTGATATTCCGGCTGCCAGAGCTATTACATTCTTCACTGAACCACCCAGCTCAATACCAGTCACATCAGTGCTTGTATATACCCTGAAATAATCGTTCATAAATGCGTTCTGGATCGTCTTTGCAATCTCTATATCACGGGCACCGGCAACTACCGTTGTAGGTATTCCGCGGCCTACTTCCTCTGCATGTGACGGACCCGAAAGGACAGCCACCTTAGCCTGTGGGATTTCTTCCTCAATGATCTCCACGAGAGCCTTGAGTGTGGACTCTTCTATTCCCTTACTGACATTCACGATAAGCTGTCCGTTGCTCACCTTGTCAGCGATGTTCTTTGCTGTGCTTCTGACAAACGGAGAAGGCACTGCGCACACTATCATCTTCTGACCAATAACAGCCTTTGACGCATCTGTTGTATATTCAATACTGCTGTTAAGTATAACGCCCGGAAGTCTGTCTCTCTGCTCATGAAATTCCTTGAGCATGGCAACCTCTCTCTCATCTATAGACCACACTATAACCTCGTGTCCATTTCCTGCCAGCAGATTAGCAAGTGCAGAACCCCATCCACCTGCTCCGAGAACACCTATTTTCATCGTAAAATACCTCCAAAATATTTATATTTCTTTTTTCAATCCTTGAATCATTTTTTTCTATTTTAACTTTTTTTCATCATTTAATCCAGTCTATAGTGACAATACATGGATGTTTTTGCAAATTTTTACTGTATTTTTAGATTTTGGGCTAGTTATGTAAACTCACATTATTCTAATCAACAGTTTTTAATACACATTTCACTGCGTATAAATATCACATAACCATAATCTCGGTTTTATGTATACTCATTATGTTATCTGATTTTGTTTTATCCAGACATCTATAAAACGTTGCTCACTACAAAAAAATCCCCTCCTTCCTGTTTTATCCAGTAAGGAGGAGATTCAATAACTCTCTATTCGCTTCCGCTTTCCATCAAGCCTTCTTAGAACCAAACGACAACTTATTCTCCGTTCCCGCTATCAGTCTCTTGATATTCTGCCAATGTCTTATCACGGCCATTCCGGCTATGATTCCCGCCATGATTATTCCTTCGATCATTTTTGCATTCGATGTGAAATTATAATCTCCATGAATTGCAAATACTGTGTATAATATGAAGAATCCGATCATGATCGTAAGTGATCCAACCGATACATATCTTGTTATCACAACACTTATAACGAACGCTGCAAGGAGTATCACTACCAATCTCCAGTCCCACAGACCTACTATCATTCCGCCGCTGGCAGCAATTCCCTTGCCACCCTTGAACTGCATATAGAATGGGAAGTTATGACCAAGCACAACTCCAAGCCCTGTATACAGTACGAACATGTATGCATTACCTATACCTAGCTGGCCAAGTATGATATGTGTCAGTGAGCAGGCGATTATTCCTTTGAGGAAATCCCCCAGGAAAACTATCAGTCCAGCTTTCTTTCCAAGAACTCTCAGTGCATTTGTCGTTCCCGCATTTCCACTTCCATACTTTCTTATATCAACACCTTTTATCCTGCCGTAAATATACGCTGTCTGAATGAGTCCTACTCCATAGCCCCCAACCAGACATATAGCCCTAATCAACATCTCCATGACTACTTCTCTTTCCTCTCCCTGATTATGAATTTTAGAGGTGTACCTCTGAATCCAAAGGATTCTCTTATCTTGTTCTCTATATAACGTGTATATGAGAAATGCATAAGCTCCTTGTCATTTACAAATATGACAAATGTAGGAGGTTTAACTGACACCTGGGTAATATAATAGAGCTTAAGTCTCTTACCCTTATCTGATGGTGGCTGCTGCATAGCAACCGCCTCACTCATAATCTCATTCAGAACACCAGTAGCTATGCGGAGTGAATGATTCTCTATAACAGCATCTATGGTCTCGAACAGCTTTGGAAGTCTCTGTCCGGTCTGGGCTGATATGAAGAGCAGCTCCGCATACGGCATGTATGAAAGCTTGTTTCTGATCTCCTCTGTAAACTTATATATGGTCTTGTCATTCTTCTCGATGGCATCCCATTTGTTCACAGCTATTATCATTCCCTTGCCACGATCATGTGCGATTCCCGCGATCTTGGCATCCTGATCGGTTATTCCCTCCGTTGCGTCTATTACGAGGACTGCAACATTACATCTCTCAACCGCTGATACTGTTCTTATGATACTGTATCTCTCTATATCCTCTTTAATCTTGCTCTTTCGTCTGAGTCCCGCTGTGTCTATGAATACATATTCTCTGCCATTTCTGACGATCTCTGTATCCACGGCATCTCTTGTGGTTCCGGCTATATCTGATACAATAACCCTGTCCTCACCGAGAAGCTTATTAATTATAGAAGATTTTCCTACGTTTGGCTTTCCTATGATGGCGATTCTAGGTCTCTCATCCTCCGTGTCATCCTTTGCAGACTCATTGAAGTGTGATACCACCTCATCGAGCATATCTCCTATTCCAAGTCTGGATGAACCTGATATAGGATGTGGATCTCCAAGTCCAAGATTATAGAACTCATACACATCCGGCATGAACTTTTCAAAGCTGTCTACCTTGTTGACAACGAGAACTATAGGTTTCTTGGATCTTCTGAGCATATCGGCAACCTTGGCATCATCATCAACCATTCCCTGTCTGACATCCGTCATGAACAGGATGACGTCCGCTGTCTCTATGGCTATCTCTGCCTGTTCTCTCATGCTCTTAAGTATAATATTGTCTGACTCCGGCTCAATTCCTCCTGTGTCTATCAGAGTGAAATTGTAATCCAGCCAGTTGATATCAGCATAAATTCTGTCTCGCGTAACTCCCGGTGTATCCTGAACTATGGATATCTTTTCTCCGGCAAGCACATTGAACAGAGTTGATTTACCTACATTGGGTCTGCCCACTATGGCAACTATAGGTTTACTCATTCTATCTTCCTCCATATATAATTAATTACATATCATCGCCAATTACTGCATGAATAAAATCAGCACCACTTGATTCTACAATACAAACATCGACTTGTAAAGCATCTGTGAGCTCTGCAAGCGTCACATCATCAAGGAATTTTGGCTCATCCGCCATAAGAGTATTGGAAGGCAGTATAAGCCGCTGCCCAAGAGGCTTTCCTGTGAGCTGCTTTCTTATATCTCCACCCGTAAGCAATCCTGTCACGGTTATTCTATGTCCAAAAAAATCATTAATGATCTTATACAGATGCACCTTCACATTAGGGAACTTCTCAGGGATCCTGTTAGCAAGGAGCTTTATGGAATCATATACGAGCACTCCAGTAACCATGGACACCTCATACTCTCTGTCATCGCCCTCTACGCAGCTCCACTCTTCATCAAACTCATCTATGAGCAGTCTCACCATGCCCACACCATTTTCAAGCTGGATAAAGCCATCATACCTATCAGCCTCAGGGAAATCCCTGCCAGCATTTATATACCATTCATCACTTGCCTGGACAAAATGTGTGCCATGCTTTTCAAATGCCTTTTTCTGAAAATGTTCTATTATATCAATAACCTCGCAGGCGTCCTCTCTGTTGAACGGTTCAAGATGGAACAAGCCATCTCTGTAATCTGACAAACCGACAGGGACCACGGATAAGCTCTCCATAACAGGAACAAACTCCATAAGATCAGAGATCGTACGCCACAATTCCTCCCCATCATTTATCCCCTTGCACAGAACTATCTGTCCATTCATAGGAATACCAGCTTCATAAAATTTCCTTATATAGTCAAGTATGGCACCGGCAAATCTGTTGTTCAGCATACTGCAGCGCAGCTTGGGATTGGTAGTGTGCACCGATATATTTATCGGAGCAAGGTGATAATTGATTATTCTGTCAATATCCTTTTCCTTCATATTAGTAAGGGTAATATAATTTCCCTGAAGAAATGACAGTCTGGAATCATCGTCCTTGAAATATATAGTGTCTCTCATACCTTTCGGGTTCTGATCAATAAAGCAGAATATGCACTTGTTATAGCAAGACTTGTAATTATCCATCAAGGAATTTTCAAAAACAATCCCTAGATCCTCGTCATAATCCTTATCTATCTCCAGAAGCCACTCCTCGCCGTCAGACTTCCTCACGAGAAGTTCTATATATTCGTCATTTATGAGATACTGATAGTCAAATATATCCTCTATAGGATGGTCATTGACCGCCAGAATATTATCTCCCGGTTCGATCTCCATCTCCTGGGCTATACTTCCCTCAAGTATTTCCTTTACAATATGTTCCATAATTTCCTCTTTTATATTAATTGTCTACGGATCAAAAGCTGCAGCAAATGAATAACGCCCTATCATTCAGGGAGCATGATCACCGCCGCAAGATTACCCCGCAGGCCTTTGCTCGCCCTGTGTGAAAAAAGCCATTCGCTGTTACAGCATGTACATATATTTGTCACGTCAATATTCTCAGGTTTTACACCTGAATCAACAAGATTGTAATAGTTGGCCTTGTGGAGATCAAGCAGATATTTGCCATTACCCTTGCTAAATACGATCTGAGCCGCCTCTGCTTCCGTATATGCCGCCATAAAGCGTTCAGCTACATCTTCACTCACCTCATAGCAATTCTTGCATATAGAAGGTCCTATGGCGCAAATGAGATTCTCTGGAGATGTTCCATATTCAGACTTCAATCTGTTTATCATATGTCCGCTTATCTTGCTGACGGTTCCCTTCCACCCGGAGTGATTCGCCGCAACAACCTTTTTCACCGGATCATAGAACAATACAGGGACACAGTCCGCATAAAATGTCATAAGTGGTATCCCCGGAACATCCGTCATAAGTCCATCGATCTCCAGAATATCCGACTCTCTGATTATTCCCTTTCCGGCATCCTTCTCTGTAACTTTATATATGTCTGTCTTATGCACCTGATCTGAGAACACAAGCTTTTCGTGATCATACCCCACTGCAGCGGCAAATCTGCGGTGATTCTCCATTACCAGATCCGCATCATCGCCTCTGTGGAAGCTCAGGTTCATGGAACCCAGATATCCCTCACTCACTCCGCCGATCCTGGTGGAGAATGCATTTACAACTCCGGCTCTGTCCAATTTGTCAAATGATATATAATCCACGCCATCCACCGTGTGGACATGTGTTGAATTGTCTTTCCTAATATACTTTATATCCATATCCGCCATCCTATCAATATCCCGAATACTCAAATGCATTTTCTATATGATGTATATCCTCACCAAGTATGGTTATCACATCAAATCTAACCGGGGTGTCCATTCCATATCCATATTTGTTCAGGAAGAATAATGCAGTCCTACATATCTGTCTCTGCTTGCGCACATCGACAGCCTCCTCCGGCAAGCCCTTATGTACTCCGGACCTATACTTCACCTCGATAAACACTATATATCCATCGTGTTTTGCCACTATATCTATCTCACCGCTGGCCACCCTGAAATTCCTGCACAGGATCTCATAGCCCCTGCCAGCCAGATGATCAGCAGCTAAAGCTTCCTTTTCATTACCGGTTGCTCTGCTGTTATACATCATTTCACCTTTCCATGAATATATGTGTGATGAACAATTGTTATACAAAGTTCTTGATAAACGTCCTTCTGTGTATTGCGCACGGACCGATCTTCTTGAGCGCATCAATGTGCTCTGCCGTACCATATCCCATGTTTTTTGCAAATCCATAACCCGGATACAGACTGTCATACTCAACCATAAGCCTGTCCCTTGTAACCTTTGCAATTATACTTGCTGCCGCAATCGACGCAGACAGCGTATCACCTTTTATTATGCCTACCTGCTCGATATCAACACCCGGAATATTAACCGCATCGTTTAACAGGATCTGTGGTTTAACCTGAAGCTTCGATATAGCCTGCTTCATCGCCTCGTAATCTGCATTGAGAACATTTATCTCGTCAATTACTTTCTCGTTTGCCATACCCACGCCTACAGCTACAGCCTTCGCCATGATCTCATCGTATAGAGCCTCCCTCTTCTTCGGTGTGAGCTGCTTGGAGTCGTTGAGGTATAAAATATCACAGTCCTTTGGAAGAATGACTGCAGCAGCCACTACAGGGCCTGCAAGCGGGCCTCTTCCGACCTCATCTATACCGCATATATATCCCTTATCAGCGTATTTTCTCTCAAATTCAAACATTTTATAGCTGCGGGCTTTTTCCTTTTCAAGAGCATTGATCTTTTTCTGAGCGGACGCTATGATCTTCTTTACCCCATCTCTCTCATCGTCGCCATACTTCTCGATAAGCCCCGAATATTCACTTATATCAGCATTAGCAAATACTTTTTTTATCTCCGCTATACTTTCCATATGTCCTCCACCTAAAAACAAGGACCATTGCCACTTTTTAGGCAACAGCCCCTGATATCTTATCCTATTCTATCTTGCCAAAACCGCCTGTAAATCTGAATACAGCCCTGCCAATGATATCTTTCTTGTGTATATTGCCAACATCCTCCACACGGCTGTCACGGCTGTTGTTTCTGTTATCTCCCAGAACAAAGTACTCGTCATCACCCAGTGTGATCTCCTCGGCTGCAACTCCGCGCTTGTCGCTGGCTATAGCCTCTCTGCCATACACATCGCCCTCCAGAGGCTCGTCATTTATATAGATAACACCATCTTCGTCTATATACACTGTCTCACCCGGAAGTCCGATTATACGCTTGATGAAGAAGGTCTCATCATCGTCTCCATACGGGAATACAACCACATCAAATCTCTTCGGCGAGCCAAATTCATACTCAAGCTTGTCAATCCATAATGTATCTCCGCTGTGAAGAGTATTGCTCATGGACTCTCCACTGACCTCTGTTCGCTGTCCGACAAATGTGAGCACAGCCCAGCATATGCCAATTACTATTATTATATAAATACACAGGAATATGAGATCCTTGACAATATTGACTTCCTTTTCGGCCTTTTCTTTCTTTTTTGCCTCTTTCTTCTTTTTCCTGAGCTGCTTCTTTAAAGCCTTCTCGTCGAGTTCTCCATCCTCATTGTACACTTCTTCAGAAGAGTCTGTATTAACCGCTTCTGCAGTTTTATCTAAGCTCTCAGATTTAGCTGCTCCTGCAGCTTCTTCCGATGTCTCCTTCTGAGATGCTTCTTCCGATTTATCTGCTGTCTCCGCCTTTGCATCAGCCGAACTCTCAGCGACTGCTTTGTCCCATGACCAGGAGGACTTCTCCTTATTTTCCTGCTCATCGTCGGCAGTTTTCTTTTCAGCTTCCTTTGCTTCCTTCGCAGCCTTTTTTGCAACCTTCTTCTGTTCTTTATCTATCGCTTTCTGACGCTTCTTCTCATATTTGGCGATCTCTTTGTCCCTTTCCTTCTTCGCAGGGTCATCCTCAAATATATCGTTTAACGCATCAGCAACATTCTTGTTTTCTTCACTCATCTAGTCTTCCTTCGGGGTCTCCAATGTAATACGCCCCAGCTTTCCCGATCTGAAATCATCGATCAGCAGAGCCGCAGCCTTGTCATAATCGAGCTCCCCGCCCTTCTTAATGCATTGTCTCTTCTCTGCGATACCTGTCAGCATCTGTACAGGATCATCAACACTTTCAATATTATACCTTTGAACAAGGGTATTACAATAGTTTGCCTGTAAAAATTTAATTAATTCAACCGCTATATCCGTTATGCTGAGTATCTCATCATTGATCGAACCTATGAACGCAAGTCTGAGACCAACGGCCTCATCATCGAATTTCGGCCATAAAATACCGGGAGTGTCCAAAAGCTCAATATTCTTTCCAAGTCTTATCCACTGCTTGCCTTTTGTGACACCAGGCTTATTTCCAACCTTGGTGCAGGCCTTTCTCGCATAGGAATTGATAAACGTGGATTTGCCGACATTCGGGATGCCGACTATCATCGCCCTTATCGGACGGTTTATGATTCCCCTTTTTCTATCCCTCTCTATCTTCTCTTTGCAGGCCTCCTGCACGATATTGTTGATACTCTTCATCCCCATACCGTCACGGGCATTTATCTTTGCAACGGCAAAGTCTTTATTCTTATAATAGTTTTCCCACTTTGTTGTGACTGCATCATCCGCAAGATCTGATTTGTTGAGGAGTATGAGTCTGTATTTGTTCTTTGCAAGCTCGTCTATATCAGGATTCTTACTACTGAATGGGATTCTTGAATCCACCAGCTCTATGACGATATCTATAAGTTTTATATCCTCCTGCATCATTCGTCTTGCTTTTGTCATATGTCCGGGATACCACTGTATATTCATATCTCTACCTCTATTTTATCTTTACTCTGCCCAGCATCTCGCTCTTTTGCACATTGCCAGCCGCCTGAAATCTTGAATCCTGGCTGTTGTCCGGATTGTCTCCGAGCAGGAAGTATTCATTCTCTCCAAGTGTGATCGCAGATTCCGCTATTCCGGCTGTTTTTATCTCACAGTCGACGGGATAATCTGCAAGCGGATTGCCATTTATATATACCTGACCATTCTGGATAAGCACAGTCTCACCCGGCAGGCCTACCACTCTCTTGATGGAATAGTATTCGTCCTGATTCTCAACTATACGATACGCTACCACATCGTATCTTTCCGGGGATGTCACCAGATAAACAGCCTTATTGACCAGATACGATTCTCCATCCGTCAGTGTTGGCTCCATGGATGGTCCTACCATATATACCGTCTGGAATCCAAATGCAACAAAACCATAACCAAGTATAGCCGCTGTCAGTATCGATATGAACCAGCCAAGTGCGCTCTTCATAGTCTTTTTCAATGATCTCTGTTGTCTTCTCTGACGCCTTTTTTCTCTCCTTATCCTTCGGAGTCTGTCATATCTCTCACTCATGAATTCTATCCTTCAATCATCAATATATTTGTTCAGTTCATTTCATCCATTCTAAAAATGGCTGGAGTAGAAATACTCCAGCCACTTTTACTTTCATGTTACAAGCTTTATTATTTAACAAGCTCCTTAACCTTTGCTGCCTTACCAACTCTTGAACGTAAGTAGTAAATCTTAGCTCTTCTAACTTTACCTTTTCTTACAACTTCAATCTTCTCAACGAAAGGTGAGTGTACAGGCCATGTCTTCTCAACACCGCATCCGCTAGAGATCTTTCTAACTGTGAATGTCTCTCTGTTGCTTCCGCCCTGTCTCTTTACTACAGTACCCTCGAAGATCTGGATTCTCTCCTTGTTACCCTCTTTGATTCTGTTGTGTACCTTAACAGTGTCTCCTACGTTGAACTCATCAACGCTCTCCTTCATCTGTGAAGCTTCAAGATTCTTAATGTAATCGTTCATTGTGTTCCTCCTTAATATTCTGATGTTCTTACTACCATATCCACCGGATATATGGGCACAGAGGACCATCACTCTTTTCACAACTCATTTAATATAACATACTGAAATTGTAGATGCAAGAAGAATTTTCGGATTTTATCCGTTTTTTAGCAAACAGGGCATATAGATTGATTTCTATATGCCCTGTTGCATTAAATATCTTGTTCGACTTAATTCAGTCAAGTGAAGCAGACGCATTAGAAGGCGAGCTTCGTTCGCAGGCGTCTGCGTGCTTCACAAGGATTCCTCCCACCTACGGCGGGCCCCTCCTTATGAAAAATAGTGGAGCTGGCGGGAGTCGAACCCGCGTCCAAAAGCTCATTCACTACAGTTTCTTCCATCACAGTCAGTGCTTTAACATTCCCTCAGCCTATCGCCCACTAACATGCTATAGACCTTAGTAGCTTCATGGATTTTCCTACATCGCAAAGCTTAGATGCAGGAGTTTGCCGAAAATCGACGCCATTCCTAAAGGCTCGGCGTTCCTAAAGGATGACGACTGCCCTTAGGCAGCGTATGCTAAATTATCGTTAGCGTTTATTTTTTTTCCAGCTTTTAGCGTGGCTCTGGTCCACGGATGGCTTCCATAGCTTCAAAACCCCTGTCGAAACCAGTCAACCCCTGATCATAGATCAGTGATAACCAATCATTTATAATATATGCAGCAAATATCAAAATAATACCTGCGCCTATATATCTTAATTTATCAGATGCTCTTACTCAGCGTCAGCAGTTGTATCTTCCTCTGCATCTGTCGCCTCTGCTGTATCTTCTGCATTTTCAGTTGTGTCTGCTGTGTCCTCAGCATCGGAAGCTGTAGCAGAAAACAGAGTGTCATAACCGCTGTCCTTCCAAGTCTTGTCTACATATTCTGACAAGCCTGAAGCATCAACATACTTAGGTATCGCCTTATATATCTTCACACCCGCAACGCTTCCAACTATAGCAGCGATAACAACAATCGTAACTGTTATAGCAATAATCTTCTTGATCTTCTGCTTCCTAAGTATCTCCTTGCGGTGCTTTTTCTCATATTTCTTCTTATCTACTTTACTCTGACTCATAACGCCCTTCTCCAGACTATCGTTTATTTGATTCCGATACACACATTATATCTGAACCAGCTTATCTTATTCAACACCTTGCTAGTATAACACAAGCTGCATTATAATTCCAATAATAAGTTTGATTTCACAGAAATTCCACAAACGCTCACGATCAGAAGTCCTTGCTCCTGCTCTTAAGATCTCTCTCCATCTCGCGCTTCATATCCTTCTTGGCGATATCCTCACGTTTGTCGTAGAGCTTCTTACCTCTTGCCAGACCTATCTCCATCTTGACAAGTCCATCTCTGATATATACCTTGAGCGGCATAATGGTATAACCCTTCACCTTCTGCTGTCCGATGAGCTTGTTGATCTCGTACCTGTGGAGCAGCAACTTTCTCGTCCTGAGCGGATCTTTATTGAATATATTCCCCCTCTCATATGGGTTGATATTCATTCTGTACACATACACCTCGCCGTGGTCTATTCCGACAAATGCTTCCTTGATACTGCAGTGTCCCTGTCTTATGGACTTTACCTCGGTTCCCACAAGCTCTATTCCGGCCTCAAACTTCTCTTCTATAAAATACTCGTGATATGCCTTTTTGTTATTTGCGATGAGAGTGTTTCCTCTTTCCTTTGACAAATGTATCCTCTCCTTTATATACAATACTGAAATCTATCGACTTCGTCATCTTGTCTGTATTCTTCACCTTTATCTGTATAGGATCACCGATGGCATATTGTTTGCCCGTGTCCTCACCTATCATAGCATAATCTTCCTGAGAAAAATAGTAATAATCGTCGCGCATATCTGCCACGTTCACAAAGCCTTCCACCGTATTCGGCAGTTCCACGAACATTCCCCGGTTTGTAACTCCCGAGACAAATCCGTCATAGACCTCGCCAATGTGAGCTGACATATATTCCACCTTCTTGAGCTTCTCCACATCACGCTCAGCTTCCTCAGCTCTTCTCTCCTTGCGCGAATTGTCATCAGCCACCCTGTCAAGTATCATGCTGTAATGTTCTATTCTCCTCGAGTCAAGTCTGCCATGTATGTTCTCCTTTATTATACGATGGATCTGCAGATCTGGATATCTCCTTATAGGAGAAGTAAAATGACAGTAATACTTACACGAAAGTCCAAAATGTCCTGTGCACTCCGTTGAATACTTCGCCTGTTTCATGGTCCTCAGCGCCATCCTGCTCACAAGATTCTCATAAGGCTCACCCTTTATCCTGTCAAGCAGCTTCTGGAATTCTTTCGGATGTATATTCTCCTTTGATGCCTTAAAGTACATTCCAAAATTACTTATAAGGAGCGCCAGCTGCTCAACCCTGTCTGCATCAGGTGTCTCATGGACTCTGTACTCAAATGGTATATCCTGCCAGAAATAATCCTCAGCAATCGTCTCATTTGCAGCAAGCATAAAATCTTCAATGATCTCATTGGATCTGCGTCTCTCATATACACCTATTGATACAACTTTGCCGTCGGAGTCTATCTTGATCTTCGATTCGTCAAAATCAAAATCTATTGAGCCTCGCTTTCTTCTGTTAGCTCTGAGAAGATCCGACACATGAAGCATCATCTCGAACATAGGCACAAGCTCCTCATATTTTCTGGTCTCCCCTGGATCGTGATCCTCGACAATTGCAGACACACTTGTATATGACATTCTACGGTCCACATTGATTACAGTCTCACATATCTTATGTCCTACTATGTGGCCCTTCTGATCTATGTCCATAAGGCAGCTCAGCGCCAATCTGTCCTGCCCTTCATTCAGCGAACAGATACCATTTGACAGCTTGTGCGGAAGCATAGGTATTACCCTGTCCACGAGATAACAGCTTGTACCTCTGTTAAGTGCCTCTTTATCCAGAGGGGAATTCTCCTTTACATAGTGGGTCACGTCAGCTATGTGCACACCAAGCTTGTACATTCCGTCCGCCTCATAGAGTGTTATGGCATCGTCCAGGTCTTTTGCATCCTCGCCATCTATCGTCACTGTCTGAAGATGTCGGAGATCCGTTCTGCCTGCCATCTCCGATGCGCTGACAAAATCAGGGATCTGTGAGAGGCTGTCCATGACCTCGTCAGGAAAATCGACTGGAATGTCCAGAGCTCTGACCACAGACAGCACGTCACTCTCCGGATCATTTATATGTCCAAGTATCTCTATAATCTTTCCCTCCGGAGACTTCACTTTGTCTCCATAACTGATGATCTCCGCCACAACCTTATGTCCAGCCATGGCGCCCATGGAATTTGCCTTGGATATAAATATGTCTCCATCTATTTTCAGATTGTCAGGTATGACAAATCCAAAGTTCTTATTCTTCTGATAGACTCCGACAACCTTCTTTAGTCCACGCTCAAGTACCTTTATAACCGATGCTTCCTGCTTCATTCCCTTCGGTCTGTCCTCCGCACGTATGAGGACTGTATCACCGTGGAACGCTCCCATGGTATTCTTCTCAGGGACAAAGAAATCCTCCTTCATGCCCTCAACGCGGACAAATCCAAAACCTCTCTGATTGCCGATAAATGTTCCCTTGTATGTCCCTTCTCCGACCTTCTGATATCGTCCTTTTGCCGATCTGATGATCAGTCCCTCCTCTGTGAGGTCATTCAGTATATCGAGAAATGTCTGTCTCTCATCTCCCGGAACCTGAAGGAATGTACACATCTCCTTGAACTTCATAGGCGGATAATCATCATCGCATATAAATTCATATACCGTCTGTTTTCTTCTGTTGTATAACTCCAAATCCTTATTATCCATAACAAACCCTTTCTATATACATTATGCCCGCATCCCTACCGCACAAATACATTGCATAATGAGCAAAAAAATGCTTACATATATCAGTTAATATATGTAAGCATCAGAAATCATTATTAGTTGAAAAGCTTTGAGTCAAGCAGTAATGCAAGTACAAAGAAGAGAACTGTGAGAACTGCTGTTATCTTCTTAAGTATCTCCTGCTTTGAGCTTCCCTTATTCTTGCTCCAGTAGGAATTGTCAAATCCGCCGCCTGCTCCTGATATGGAACTTGTAAGGCTCGCATCCTTTCCTTCCTGTGAAAGAACCACTATTGCTAATACTATACATACTATAACATAAATTACCATTAATATTGTCTTCAGCATCTTAACACCTCCGTTTCCGAAAAAATGGTGTGTGTATAATTTTAACACCAACTTGAAACATAATAACACAACAAAATAATATATTCAATAACTATTTTCTTCGTTTTCTGTAAAACTCCGCAAATACCAGCATTGCGATACCTATTATCGAACAGGCAATACCTGCGCCTGCATATTTCACATGGAATTTCATCTCAACAACATTCTCACCCTCAACAAGACTTATAGAATACAGGCTGTCTACCACCTTATCCGGCTGTACCTTCTGGCCGTTAACTTTGACTGTCCAACCATCACAGTAAGGAATAGATGTGAATAAACTCTGTCCTTCCTTGGCATTTACAACAAATTCTGCGCTGCCATTTTCTATATCCATCACATCAGGGGTATATTTCTCAAGCTCCTCTGCTATGCTTTTCAGCAAATCCAGATCAAGAACATAAAACTGCTCTGCTCCATCATCCAGATCTAGCTTCATCTTTGAGTGAAGCACAACCTTGTAGTAATCACGATCCTCATTTACAGGAATATTGAACACTGACGGCGAAAGCCATCTGGCATATCTGATCCTGTATATTCCATTGACATTCAGCTTTGCGTTAAACAGACTGTTCCATGGGATATTGCCATAAGCGATGTAATTGCCTTCCAGGATCTCCATCTTGTATACACGCTTCTTCGCTTTACTTACAACCGTCTCGTACTTTAAAGGCTTATAGATCTCAACCTTTCTGCCGAGCAGCTCGCTGTAGAGCTCATTTTGATATTCAAACGGATTGCCGTTATATTTTGCCGCTGTATATTTGCCTGAATCATATACAAATGCCATAGGCAGGCTGTATGGGTTCTCGTATACACCGGCTCCATTTGCATTGTCTGCAATATCCTCTACTTTATTCATGCCCTCCAGAGCATAATCAGATACGATGTATCTGACTCCCAGCAGTGAATCAGTTCCAAGCACCGGCATGTTGACAACACTTAGGTTATCGCCTTCGCTCCTGTATCCCGTGTCCACAAGGAAGTTCAGCACTGTGCTGTCAGCGGTTGACACATACGATCCTATCGCCCAATACCCATAACCAAACGACTCGTCATAATTTGCTCTGACATTGTTCTTATATTTAAAATTATCATCCGTATCTTTGCCATTATTGTTTTTCTTTTTTTCGAGTGATCTTGTCGCCCTTGATCTGGTCTGGCTGATCCTGTATGTATCGGAATCATATTCTTTCAGATCATTTATAAGGCCTTCCATAGCCGTCTCATACTCAACAAAACTCTCACCGTTGTCGATATGGATATTGTCCATTTGCAACATCACGCTGTATCCTGTCTCAACAGTCAGCACTGCACACAGAATGACCGTAAATATAATTCCGAACACTCTTCCGGCTCCTACGTTTTTCGAAAGCCTGCTTACGAGTGCTATCAAAACGGCTACCCCTACAATAAGCGCATCGGTCAGCCATACAAGTTTGTTATCCTGGACTCCATGCAGATAGTTTACACCAAGCATAGACGCACTGAATATCGCACTTGCAATGATAACCCGCCATTTCACAGCATTCAGATCCTCCGAGAGGAAAAATTCAGCGGCAAAGAATAATATGCAGAATATTCCAACATGTGAATATCTGTACCAATATGATCCAACCTCTTTGAACAGAGAAAATGCCATGCACAATGGATTCCAGTAAAACATGAGCAGCATTACCACAAGCGTGACAAATGCTAATATCTTCTGCTTTACATTGTGTTTCTTACCGATGAAGATTCCAATAAATCCTATCAGCGCCAGACATCCGCAGTACAGAGACACGCTTCCCTTCTGACTCTGTGCGCCAAGCGAATATCCGTCTATCACAGATGAAACATCACCGATAAATGACATGTCGAGCAGAGAGCCGAAATCAAGACTTCCTCTTACACTGTAACGCATCGCACCTATCGTCGGAAGGAACAACACCCCACTGATCAGAACTCCCGCCAGCATTGAATATATAAACCGTCCAAGTTTTCCGGCAAAATCCTTTATGACAGTCTTCTCAGCCTTAGTATCCCCACTGTACAATCTTGAATATGCAAATTCAAACAAAAACCAGAAACAGGCAAATACACAGTTGATTCCGCCCATATACCAGTTGAACAGAACTGCCAATGCAACTGATACGGAAAGCATAACAGGCCTGCCACCGTTAACCACTCTGTACACGCCCAGCATTATGAGCGGTAACATATAGAAGCCGTCAAGCCACATTATATTACATGCCTGGGCGATTCCATACTGACTCACTGCATAGCTCACCGCCAGAAAAATGATAAGTGCCTGCTTTTTCACAGAACCATCATTCCACTCTTCAAATCTCCTGTTGAGATAAAATGTAAATGTCGCCGCCGCACAGGCAAGCTTTAACGTTATGATCACATGTACGAACAATACAAGCTGGGATTTGTCGAATAACAACAGCAATAAATTGAACGGGCTGGAAAGATAATAACTGAATACTCCTATGCAGGCCCCTCCTATAGATTTGCTGAAAGAATAATCTATATTATTTTTGCCGTCAAATACATCCTTCAGATATGCCAGAAAATCAAGATACTGAAAATCAGCATCCTTGGATGCGAGTGAGTGTACTCCGAACGGCACATACTTTTTTATATAAAACAGAAGCCACAGCAGGCAGAATGTGATAATGCCCGCTGTAAGCATCTGAATAACGAGCTGTTTTCTCTGTTCTTTCTCCATCGTATTCTTCTCCAGATTATTTAGTTTTAATATAATACTACACAATCTGTGAAAATACTATATAGATTAAAAATTTTTAATGAAAGAATTTCTAACTTTTACATACTGATTTATAACATATACCTACTTCGTATATCGAAACCATGATTCAGCGGTCCACTGCCCGATCCCAGATCCAGCATGGCCGCCAGGGCACCGGATATATATTGTTTGGCCATTCTGACTGAATCACTTACATCATATTCCTTTGCGAGATTTGAAGCGATCGCACTTGAAAGCGTACATCCTGTGCCATGTGTATTCGGATTATCAATACGCTCACCCGAAAACCAGGTGATGTTCTCTCCGTCAAAAAGCATATCATTTGCATCATTTATGCTGTGTCCACCCTTTACAAGGACAGCGCAGCCATACTTTCCGTATATACATCTGGCGGCATTCTCCATATCAGCTACGCTCTTCACCGATATACCAGTGAGCGCCTCAGTCTCAGGTATGTTTGGCGTTATGAGCTTTGCAAGTGGGAACAGTTTACCGGTCATGACCTCCACCGCATCATCGCTTATAAGCTTAGCACCACTGGTCGCCACCATCACAGGGTCAAGCACGACATTCTCCGCATTGTATCTGGCAAGTCTGTCAGCTATCACATCAATAAGTTCAGGAACAGATACCATTCCTATCTTGACCGCTTTCGGCCGTATATCGGTAAACACCGCATCTATCTGGGCGCCAAGTACATCAGGGATAACGTTCATGATAGCAGTCACTCCTGTGGTATTCTGAGCCGTGAGGGCTGTGATCGCACTCATACCAAATACGCCATTTGCCTGCATGGTCTTGAGATCCGCCTGCACACCTGCGCCACCTGAAGAATCACTTCCGGCTATGGTGAGGACAGGCACAAGACGGCTTCTGTCAGAATTTATACTGCACAGCATGTCATCCATACTCTTAAAATAATGATCACAATGTGCTATAAGATCTCCCTGTCTGTCCCTGCTGGATTCGTCATAGAGACCGACCACAACAAATCCTCCGTTCTGTGCTGTCTCCGCCGCATGATATGCGTCCTCGAATACAAATGTATCCGAAGCCGGAGTTCCCATAAACTCAGCCGCCATCTCATATATCTTAGGTGAGGCTGCCTTGCCCACGCCCACCTCAGAACATGTAAATATCCTGTCAACATACTTCATAAGTCCCGTCCGCACAAGTGCTGCCTCAACATGGCATCTGTCTGTGGATGTTGCAACAGTGACCGGGATATCATATCTCTTTAAGAACCTCAGCAGTTCAGGCACACCTGACTTCGGCTCAACTTTATTTGCATAGAAATCGCGCACAGTCTCATTGATACCGTCTATAATCTCCTTCGCGCTGAGTTCAAGTCCATAGTGTTTCTGCATATATTCTGCGCCCTTCATCATGGTCATGGTGAAAAGCACCTTCTCAAGATCAGGTTCTGCCTGTATCCCCTGTCCCGCCAGATACATCTCTCCGGCATGATCCCACATAGGCATAGAGTCAAGCAGAACCCCATCCATATCAAATATCGCACCTTTTATATCACTGATAACTATTTTTTTCATGTACACCTCTATATCATATATTTAGTCAGGCATCAAGCATATTCTCTACAGAAACCTTGAGCTCCTCTGTGGCCTTCTGTATGTCCTTTTGTCCGAATATGGCACTTATAACTGCCACACCGCATATTCCGGAGCCCGCAAGCTCGGCCACATTATCCTTTGTTATGCCGCCTATGGCAATGACCGGTATGGACACCGCCTCACAAATGGCCTTGAGAGTTTCATGGCTCACATCGTCTGCGTCATCCTTTGAACCTGTTGTAAACACTGCTCCTACACCAAGATAATCTGCGCCGTGCTTTTCCGCTATAATCGCCTGTTCGACAGTCTGTGCAGACACTCCAAGTATCTTGTCAGGGCCGAGTATCTTTCTGACGTCCATGGCCTCCATATCACTCTGTCCCACGTGTACACCGTCAGCATCTATATCTTTTGCTATGCTGACCTCGTCATTGATGACAAATGGAACTCCATATTTCTTACAAAGCTTCTGTATCTCCTTCGCCTCAACGAGGAAGTCTTCTCTGTCGAGCTTCTTCTCCCTGAGCTGTACAAATGTTGCACCGCCGTCAAGTGCCTTCTTTACCTGGTCATACAGAGCCTCTTCCCCAAGCCAGTGTCTGTCAGTTACTGCGTAGAGCAAGAGCTCTTTCTCACTGCAATTTATCATACTATCCGTCCTTCCTATATGTTTCGATCCCGATCTGATGCAGATCCAGGCAATTATTAGACTTCCGTCAATTATCTTATTTCGAATTTTGCGCCCTGTTCAAGTGTCTCACCATCCATATTGTATATTGCGTCGATTATCCTGTTCCTGTATGTTGAGTTACCCTCAAACTCATGCAGGTGGGAATATCCTATTTCTCCTGCAAGTCCCATGACCATGACAGCCGCGGCAGCAGCCTCAAGCTTGTTGTCCTGATTTGCCACAACATATGCTGTCATCATTCCTGAGAGCTGGCAGCCTGTTCCAGTGATCTTACCCATCTCAGAACGGCCGTTTCTGATTACATAACATTTCTCGCCGTCCGCAACAAGGTCTATTGCGCCTGTTACAGCTATGATAGATCCCGTTTCAGCAGATAGCTTCTTGACAAATGTCACTGCATTATCAAGCGTATCCTCCGTAACCGCATCTGCCACATCGGCATCAACACCCTTTGTGCTGCCGGAACCATATGCCAGAGTTTTGATCTCAGAGATATTTCCTCTTATAACATCAAATCTAATCTCCTTCATAAGTCCAACAGCCGTATCAGTTCTGAGCTTACTTGCTCCTGCTCCAACAGGATCGAGAAGTACAACATGTCCAAGTTCATTTGCCTTCTTCCCTGCCAGGTACATTGATGGAATAGTGTTCTTGTTAAGTGTTCCTATGTTGATATTCAGACCACCACATATGCTTGTGATATCCTCCACGTCACCCTCATCATCCGACATGATAGGACTTCCACCGCACGCCAGAATGACATTTGCCACATCATTTACAGTTACATAGTTTGTTATATTGTGTACCAGAGGTACATTCTTTCTCACATTTTCAAGGCACTCTTTTATCATGTTTTTCTGTCTCCTTTATATATACTCTGTTGTTTATCTGCTAATCTTTTTTGACGAAAAGCGGCCATACCATAAGGCACAGCCGCTTTTCTTATGCTGTATGTATCCCTACGCCGGCGCTGATCCAGGTCAGACCTGATCTACTCCTGGGCAGGAGGTACATCAGATGTACAATGCATACACTTTGTTGCTTTGATATCTATCTCACCCATACAGTATGGGCACTTTCTTGTGAGAGGCGCTGCCTCCTCTTTCTTCTTACCAAGATCCATGATCGCATTGATCCCCTTCATGATGACAAATATAACAAATGCCATGATTATGAAGTTGATAACTGCTGAAATAAACGCTCCATACTCGATATACTGTCCTGTATGGAATATCTGAAAATGTCCACCAATCTCTGCTCCACCGATGCTGTTGATTATTGGTGTGATGAAACAGTCTGTAAAAGATGTAACCAATGACTGGAACGCTCCACCAATGATAACACCGATTGCAAGACTCATCACATTTCCCTTAAGGGCAAACTCCTTAAACTCTTCCAAAAACTTCTTCATATGTATCCTTCCAACTGAATACAGCACCGATCATAACAATCTTATATTATAATTCGGTGCCGTATCTTTTATTTGTTGTTTCTCGCGCGATTGATATGACATATATCTACATTTGCTGTCATCGCTCATCGCACATCATCTTTTTTACTTTCTTACAATAAGTGACTTGCCTGTCATCTCCTTAGGCTGAGGAAGTCCCATAACCTCAAGAAGTGTAGGTGCGATATCTGCAAGACATCCGCCCTCACGAAGCTCTACATCTTCACCATAGTTGTAAAGGATAAATGGTACAGGGTTAGTTGTATGAGCTGTATGTGGAGCACCGGTCTCATAGTTGATCATCTGCTCTGCGTTACCATGATCAGCACAGATAAAGAGAACACCATCAACCTTATCAATTGCCTCTACAGCAGCGCCAACGCACTTGTCAACTGTCTCTACAGCCTGGATAGCTGCTGGGATAATACCTGTATGACCAACCATATCAGGGTTTGCAAAGTTGATGATGATCACATCATACTCGCCACCAAGGATAGCTGCATTGAGCTTCTCGCTTACCTCTGGAGCACTCATCTCAGGCTGAAGATCATATGTTGCTACAGCAGGTGACTTTACAAGGATTCTGTCCTCATTCTTGTTAGGCTCCTCAACACCGCCGTTAAAGAAGAAGGTTACATGAGCATACTTCTCTGTCTCAGCAAGTCTGAGCTGCTTGAGACCCTTAGCTGCAAGGTACTCACCGAATGTGTTGTCAATCTCTTCCTTCTTGAATGCTACAAGCTTGTTAGGTATTGACTCGTCGTAGTCCTTGAAACATACATATGTGAGTGGCATGCGGCCATTTGCTCTCTCAAATCCATCAAAATCATCACAGCAGAATGCTCTGGTGATCTCGCGGGCTCTGTCTGGTCTGAAGTTAAAGAATATAACTGAATCATTTGGCTTAACAAGTGATACAGGCTTACCATTCTCTGTGATTACTGTAGGAAGAACGAACTCATCATATACTTCCTTGTCATATGACTCCTGCATAGCTGCAACCGGGTCCTCAGCCTGAACGCCCTCACCTGTCACAAGTGACTTGTATGCAAGCTCTACTCTGTCCCATCTGTTATCTCTGTCCATTGCGTAGTAACGGCCTGACATAGATGCAACCTTACCTACACCAATCTCCTTCATCTTTGCGATAAGCTCCTCAAGGTATCCCTTACCTGATGCAGGCGGTGTATCTCTTCCATCGAAGAATGGATGAACGTATACGTTCTCAAAGTTCTGCTTCTTGCAGAGCTCAAGGATCGCATAAAGGTGTGTATTGTGGCTGTGAACACCACCATCTGAGAGAAGTCCCCAGAGATGAAGATCTGAATTGTTCTTCTTGCAGTTTTCTATTGCAGCAAGCATCTCCTCGTTCTCAAAAAAATCTCCATCAGCGATTGCCTTTGTGATTCTTGTAAGCTCCTGATATATGATACGGCCTGCGCCGATATTCATATGACCTACCTCTGAATTGCCCATCTGACCGTCTGGAAGTCCTACAGGAAGTCCTGAAGCTGCGCCCTGCACAAATGGTGCTGTAGCCATAAGTTTGTCCATAACAGGTGTCTTTGCAAGTGCTACTGCATTACCCTCTGTCTTGTCACTGAGACCATATCCGTCGAGGACCATTAAAACTACTGGTTTCTTACTCATAATTTTTCTCCTTTTTATTTATTCCGGCTAAATGCCTCTTAATCATAATTCACTCATTTGAGATTATACTTATATAATGCCTATTTTTCAAGTTCAAATCCAACTCAAGTCACAGGTCAATATCCAGTTCAACCGGGCAGTGATCAGATCCCATGATATCAGTGTGTATCTTGGCATCGACAAGCTTGTCCTTCAAACTCTCAGATGTGAGAAAATAGTCGATACGCCAACCTGCATTCTTCTCCCTTGCCTTAAATCTGTACGACCACCATGAATATATATTTTCCTGATCCGGATAGAAATATCTGAATGTGTCGATGAAGCCATCATCTAGAAGCACCGTCATCTTCTCTCTTTCCTCATCAGTAAATCCCGCATTCTTCCTGTTTGTCTTTGGATTTTTCAGATCTATCTCATTGTGAGCCACGTTCATATCGCCGCACACTATAACAGGCTTATTCTCCTCAAGCTTTTTCAGATATGCTCTGAAATCATCCTCCCACTTCATCCGGTAATCAAGCCTTGCAAGCTCGTTCTGTGAATTTGGTGTATATACAGTCACCATGTAGAAGTTCTCATATTCAAGTGTTATGACACGACCCTCATGGTCGTGTTCATCTATGCCTATACCTTTTGTTTCACTCAAAGGTTTCTCTTTTGTGAAAATAGCCGTACCTGAATATCCCTTCTTATCCGCATAGTTCCAATACTGATAATATCCTGGCATATCAAGTGTGAGCTGTCCCTCCTGCATCTTGGACTCCTGTATACAGAATATGTCTGCATCTATGCTGTTAAAAAAGTCCATGAAGCCTTTACCGGCGCATGCCCTTATTCCATTTACGTTCCATGAGATAAGTTTTTTCATAAATTTATATACCATTTTATCCTTTCATTATTATTTGGGGAAAATCATGTTTTATTTTAACATGTCGCCTACTGGCTCCATGCAGGCATTCGCATTATGACGGCTTGCGCAAGCGCATCCGTCGCAATGCTCATTATATCATACAAACACCCATTCTAACTGTCAAATCATTAAAAAAATTCACCAAAATCCTGCTATGGCCACAACGAAAAAAGGCAGCGACGATTCGCCGCTGCCTAAGGGTATATATTATTTTTTAGGGGTCAAATTTAATTTTTTACAAATGATACATTTGATATAGAAACTGTATGTGCTCCAAGTGTGTATCCTTCAACATATCCCATTGAGAAGAATAATCCGGCACCTGTATCAACAGTGATACCATCTGTGAAAACTTCTTCCTTAGGTGTAATTGTGAGTGTTATATCTTTAGCCTCACCAGCTGTAAGAACTACATCTTCACCGCCATGCCATGCATATCCGGCTGAAGGAGTCATAACAGCAACCTTCACAACTCTATCAACATCAGAAACCAATGTACATTTAAGAGTATATGACTCGCCCTGCTCAAGAGATAATCCCATCTGCTTAAGCTGGATGTTCCAGTCTGCCTCACCCACGTTTTCAACACTGTATGTGATCTTTCCATCTCCAGCCTCAAATGTGGCATCTCCAGGAGCAGTTACTGCATTTTCCCAACCGGCAAGGCTACCATCCTCACTCATCTCAAATTCTGAATTTGTGATAAGATTCTTGCCTACAGGCACATCTATCTCTGGAGCTGAAGTCTTTTCAAGAACAATATTGTCAATACAGATTCTATGCTGATCAGTAATTGCCGAACCATTTTCTCCGCCTGCGCCAAGTGCAATATTGAAAATACTCTCTTCGTCTGTGTCACAGGCCATCTGGAATGTGTTTGAAACAGTCATATATTTCTGATCAGCCTGATCGTATGCATCAAGCTTTACTGTTTCCTGAACATATGGTGTCCAGTCCTCTGCACCTGTACTATCCTTATGTGTACTTCCATCCCTCTGTATCGCATACTGAACAGTTCTCGACACAGAACTCTTTATATCAAATGAAAGCTTGTACCACTGACCTTTCTCAAGCTTGATATTATTCTGCTTGAGCTGTATCTTCCAGTTTTGGTCACCTGAATTCTTTATTGTGAAGTCAGCAGCATTGTCCTCCTTCTGGCTGTCCACAACAGACTCTGCATCCGCACTGCTGTCTATATACACATCATATCCAGCAAAATCTGCTGAAAAGTTCCCATTGAGAAGAAGTGAATCCTGCATTATCTTCACATTGTCTAACAGAACTTCTCCACTGTTACCAAAATCAATGCTGATTGAACTGTCAGTCACTTCTTCTCCGGTCTCAAACTTGTAAACATAATTCTTAATTCCTTTATCCAGAGTTACAGCAAACTTTGAATCTCCTGTAGTGATAATTATATTCTTTCCCTCAGTTGCAGTCTCAGCATCAAATTTAAGTACATACTTTGTATTTGGGGCATACGCAAGCTCATCCTGTGATAATACGAAGTTGCCATCTATACTCTCATCCAATGACTTGTATGAAAATCTTCTTCCGTCAGACAGACCTGTCACCTTATACTCAGCACCGCAATTGTTGCTGACTGTCCAATATCCAAGTCTTCCTGTTCCTTCCTGAAATTCTCCATTGTAAACTAGGTTTCCATCAGCGAGGATCGTCTTCTTGTCAACTATCTCAGTCTGATTTGTCTTTACCAGCTTTACATTTGCAATATGTACACCAGCCACGCTTCCCTGATTGCCGAAGTTGAATTCTATTCTTCCCTTGTCATCAGATGAATCAGTCATCGTATACTCATACTCAAATGTCTGTTTCTCTGTTGTCATATCAAATTTTGTATCCTTAAGATATCTTCCCCATGATCTGGTTGGCGCTGAGACATCAATTATGCCTGTTCTCGCCTCATCCGCCCACGCATCAAATGAAAGCTTGTATGTGGCACCTTTTTCTACAGGAATATCAGGCTGTACCAACTGTATGCTGTAATCAACCGTTCCTGCATCAATTGTATTTATGTTGATTGTATTGTTCTCGATGACCGCTGTTCCTTCGCCGCCATTCTGCGCCATAAAAATCCAGTTTTCTGCATCTCCCAGATCCTCGGTCTCACTAAAATCACCATTTATTACATAATTGCCATTTTCATCCGGATCACGAATTATAACTTCACGCTCTGGCTTTGTCACATTTTCGTCATAAGACTCCTTCTGGTATACTCTCACATAATCAACATATAAGCTCTCACTGTTAATATAATCTGCATCTGCATCCGGATTTCCTGGCCAATTGCCGCCAACTGCAAGATTGAGTATTACATAGAATGGCTGATCAAACGGTGCCGGATAAGTAACTGTACCTTTTCCGGCAGTTGTAGAATACCAGTCATTTTCCTCATGCATCTTAACTCCATCTACATACCACGTAATTTTTCCAGGCTCCCAGTCGCATGTAAATACATGATAGCTGTCCGCAAATGACTTTCCATTTGAAAGTGTATATTTTCCCTGTGACTCTGAATGCGGATTGCCATAGTGAATCGTTCCATAGGTTGTATATGTATTGTCTCCAAGAACCTCCATCACATCTATCTCACCACATCTAGGCCACTGTCCATACAGACTCTCATTTGTAGGCATCATCCATGCTGCAGGAAGATAGCCCTTACCTGTAGGTACCTTTGCTCTGAACTGTACTCTGCCATACTTGAAATCCTGCTTATTCTGTGTGTTTACTCTTCCCGATGTATATGATATAGAACCATCCTCATTCACTTTTTTCTTTGAGCTTATAATAAGTGTGCCACTCTTGACTTTTATATTATCTTCAGAATCAACATATGACTGAAGCTCATTATTGACCCAGCCAGGCTCATGGAGTTCAACATTCCAAATATCACGGTTGAGCTCTGTTCCGTCAAATTCATCATGCCATAAAAGTTTATACCCCTGCGACTCGTATTTATTTTCTACAGTCACCTTCTTATTTACAGTCACTTTACATGTTGCTTTCTTTCCTGAACCGTCAGCAGCTTTTGCTGTGATTGTAGCTGTACCTGGTGCTATAGCCTTCACAACGCCTTTTGCTGAAACCGTTGCAATCTTTTTATTGCTCGATGTCCAACTTAACGTCTTGTTGGTTGCCGATGCAGGAGCAACAGTAGCTGTAAGAGTTTTACTGCTTCCCTCTGTGATAGTGAGTGTTGCCGCTGAAAGCTTGATAGAAGTAACTGGCTGTTTTACTGTAATCTTACATCTTGCATATTTGCCACTTCCATCCATAGCCTTCGCAGTTATATATACTCTTCCAACCTTAACTGCTTTTACAACACCTTTCGAGGAAACTGTTGCTATTCTTTTATCTGATGATGACCACTGAATTCTCTTATATGTGGCATTCTTTGGAGCAATTGAAGCTTTTAACGTCCTGCTGGTTCCTTTAAACATGTTCACAGCCTTTGCAGACAATTTAACAGTCTTCGTAGGAACCCCAACATAAACATTAAACCTATACATTACCTTTGGGTTTGCAGCACTCTTCACTGCTACAACCGCTTTTCCTGATTTTACCGCTTTGACAACACCCTTGTTATCTACTGTAACTATCTTCTTATTTGATGATACATATGTTACCTTTTTGCTGATCTTACCTGTAACTACAACTCTAGGTTTCACCCGAAACTTTGTACCCTTTTTTAGTACAAGTTTATTTGTGACAAGATTTGTCACAGTTACAGACTTTACCGCAGCTTTTGATGTTCTAGCACTAACGTCTGATGGACACAGAGTGATCAACATACAAACTACAAGTATCATAGCCACAAGCTGTTTTAACCTTCTCATAAAATACTCCTCTCCAAAAATAAAATAATAATATTTACGACGTCGCATCTTTATAAAGTATTTTGATAATAACATCTTATACATTTGCCATATATCGTTTTATTGCTTTTTATATAGTTTACATGATATATTATAGAGGAGTTGTAAAGTAAGACTTTTATAAACTTTTGATAACATATAAATTTTTACCCTGACACAATTTACTGGAAAGGATTTATACACATATGAAATACTCAAAGGAAATATTCTACCAGGAATTTATAAGACGCGAAGATTCAACCAATAGAGCGCCCTATAACCCTGAACTTGAATTTTACTCAATAATACAAAATGGAGATATAGAACAGGTTAAAGAATTGTGTAAAGCCTCACCACTTAAGGATAAAAAAGGACTCGGCTTACTATCTGAAAAGCCGGTCAACAACATAAGATATCATTTTGTCATAACAACAGCCCTTGTTGCAAGATACTGTATTGAAGGTGGTCTCGATGTGGCAACTGCTTACAATCTCAGTGATTTTTATATAAAAAAGTCAGATACAATGAAGTCTGTGGAGGATATATCTGAATTACATGCGTTCATGTGCATCGACTATGCAAAAAAAATGCGAAACCTTAAGAAAAATTCCATATGCTCCAAACCGGTCGCAGAGTGCATAGACTACATATACGATCATCTGCATACTAGGATCACTGTTGAACTTCTGGCAAAACGTGTCAATCTCACCCCGTCATACCTGTCAAGGCTGTTCAAAAAAGAGACCGGAGATAATATCGGACATTATATAAAAATGCTAAAACTTGATACTGCAAGGAACATGCTCATATACTCTGATTATAGCCCTGCCCAGATAGCACAGACTCTCGCATTTCCAAGTCAGAGTTATTTTACCGAACAGTTCAGATTACATACTGGTCTAACACCTGCGAACTATAGAAATATAAATTTAAGGCAAACCCCATTTCATAAAAACAATACTTAGTTCCTGAAATATACCTCCTTGTTTTTCTAAGCGTAAACAAAAGGGATTACCTTGTGATAAAGCACTTGATAATCCCTTTCAATATTCTATATCAGATTTAATCTAAAACTAATATATTTTGGCCTGTTTAAAATTACTTTCCGGCATTTACAACCTGACCGAAATCAGCCTTGAGTGAAGCACCGCCGATAAGACCACCGTCGATGTCTGGCTTTGCAAGGAGCTCAGCAGCGTTGCCAGCGTTCATAGAACCGCCGTACTGAATTCTTACCGCCTCAGCTGTATCTGTATCGTAGATCTCAGCGATGAGATCACGGATTCCCTTACATACTTCCTGTGCCTGATCTGATGTAGCTGTCTTACCTGTTCCGATAGCCCAGATTGGCTCGTAAGCGATAACCATTGACTTAACCTGATCTGCTGTTACGCCAGCGAGATCTGACTTGATCTGAAGACGGATCCAGTCCATAGTAACACCGAGCTCTCTCTGCTCAAGTGACTCACCACAGCAAAGAATAGGTGTGATACCAGCCTCAAATGCCTTCTTAACCTTCTTGTTGAGAAGAACATCATCCTCCTTAAAGTAATCACGACGCTCTGAATGTCCGATGATAACGTACTTAACACCAGCATCAACAAGCATTGCTGCTGAGATCTCGCCTGTGTAAGCTCCGCTCTCCTCGAAGTACATGTTCTCTGCACCTACAGCTACGTTTGTTCCCTTTGTTGCCTCAACAACTGGTACGATATCGATAGCTGGTACACAGTATACTACATCTACGTCATCATTCTTTACTAAGTCCTTTAACAGGTTAACAAGCTCAACAGCCTCGCTAGGAGTCTTGTTCATCTTCCAGTTACCTGCAATAATCTTCTTTCTTGCCATTGTAATCTACCTCTTATATTTGTATTTTTTGATGAGTACCGGCCTGAACCGGCACCCACCAGTATAATCTTTATATCTCAGCGATATACAAATTACTTGTCGTTAGCTGCTGCTACGCCCGGAAGCTCCTTACCCTCAAGGAACTCAAGTGAAGCTCCACCACCTGTTGAGATGTGGCTCATCTTTGAACCGTAACCAAGCTGGTTAACTGCTGCTGCTGAATCTCCACCACCGATGATTGTTGTAGCATCTGTATCAGCAAGTGCTGCTGCAACTGCCTTTGTACCGGCTGCAAGTACAGGGTTCTCGAATACACCCATAGGTCCATTCCAAACAACTGTCTTAGCTGTCTTAACTGCGTCTGAGTAAAGCTCGATAGTCTTAGGTCCGATATCGCAGCCTTCCTTGTCTGCAGGCATCTTGTCAGCGTCAAATACCTCTGTCTTGATGCTTGGATCGTCGATAGGGTTAGGGAAATCCTCGATCATAACTGTATCAACTGGAAGAAGAAGCTTCTTGCCAAGGCTCTCTGCCTTTGCCATCATCTCCTTGCAGTAATCGATCTTAGAATCGTCTACAAGTGACTTACCGATCTCATATCCCTTAGCCTTAAGGAATGTGTAAGCCATACCACCACCGATGATAAGTGTATCGCACTTCTCAAGAAGGTTTGAAATAACGTTCAGCTTGTCAGCAACCTTAGCACCACCGAGGATAGCTACAAATGGTCTAACTGGGTTCTCTACTGCATTGCCAAGGAAGTCGATCTCCTTCTGCATTAAGTAACCAACTACTGCTGTGTCAACAAGTCCAGCAACACCAACGTTTGAGCAGTGAGCTCTGTGAGCTGTTCCGAATGCATCATTTACAAATACATCACAGATGCTTGCAAGATCCTTAGAGAAAGCCTCTCCGTTCTTTGTCTCTTCAGCTCTGAAACGTGTATTCTCAAGAAGGATTACATCTCCGTCCTTCATAGCGTCAACTGCAGCCTTAACTGTGTCGTCAACAACCTCAAGGCTTGGTACAAACTTAACCTCCTGTCCAAGGAGCTCTGTAAGTCTCTTAGCAACTGGTGCAAGGGTCTTAGTCTGCTTGTCTTCCTCAGTCTTAACCTTTCCAAGGTGTGAGCAAAGAATAACCTTTCCACCATCAGCAATAAGCTTCTTGATTGTTGGAAGAGCTGCAACAAGTCTGTTCTCGTCTGTAATCTCTCCGTTCTTTAATGGTACATTGAAGTCGCATCTGCAAAGCACGCGCTTGCCCTTAACATTGATATCATCTACTGATTTCTTGTTTAATGACATTTCTAATTCCTCCTAAATAATGTTATAGAACAGAAAACTATAAGTTGTCCTCTGCCCAGCTACCTACCCGCTCTTATGCGGGAACATAGAAACGCATAATTGCTTCCTACGAAGAAAAAAGGGCCCGGTCCTTGGAGACCGGACCCTCTATTAGGTCTAATAAATACTTTTAAATGAGCTTACATTATAAAAGCTAATTATAGCTTGAAATAACTTATGCTAACTCTGCGAAGTACTTGATTGTTCTAACCATCTGGCTTGTGTATGAGTTCTCATTGTCATACCATGAAACAACCTGAACCTCATATAAATCATCAGCGATCTTTGATACCATTGTCTGAGTTGAATCAAATAATGAACCATATCTCATACCGATAACATCTGATGAAACGATTGGATCTGTGTTGTAACCGAATGACTCTGAAGCAGCAGCCTTCATTGCAGCGTTGATTCCATCAACTGTTACATCAGCACCCTTAACAACTGCTGTAAGGATTGTTGTTGAACCTGTTGGAACTGGAACTCTCTGAGCTGATCCGATAAGCTTGCCATTTAACTCTGGGATAACAAGACCGATAGCCTTAGCAGCACCTGTTGAGTTAGGAACGATATTAGCAGCACCTGCTCTAGCTCTTCTTAAATCGCCCTTTCTGTGTGGTCCGTCAAGTATCATCTGATCGCCTGTGTAAGCGTGGATTGTTGACATGATACCAGACTGGATTGGAGCATAGTCATTAAGAGCCTTAGCCATTGGTGCAAGACAGTTAGTTGTACATGAAGCTGCTGAGATGATCTGATCATCAGCTGTTAATGTATCCTGGTTAACTGAGAATACGATAGTCTTAAGATCATTACCAGCTGGAGCTGAGATAACAACCTTCTTAGCACCTGCGTTGATATGAGCCATTGACTTCTCCTTTGAGCAGTAGAAACCAGTACACTCAAGAACTACATCAACACCGATCTTACCCCAAGGAAGGTTGTTTGCATCTGCCTCCTTGTAGATTGTAAGAGTCTTACCATCAACTGTGATTGTGTTAGCCTCATCATCAGCTGAAACTGTGTGAAGGTTCTCACCGATCTTGCCACAGTATCCACCCTGTGCTGTATCGTACTTGAGAAGATCTGCAAGCATTGAAGGCTTTGTTAAATCGTTGATTGCAACAACTTCATAACCCTCTGCACCGAACATCTGTCTGAATGCAAGACGACCAATACGTCCAAAACCGTTAATTGCTACTTTTACTGCCATTTTTTATTCCTCCTAGGTTTTTGAAATATAATAAAAGTATTTATCAATCTGCTACGCGGGAACGTAGCAAATAAATCGTGTTAAATACACAAGCTAATCATACATTCTTTAGGTATAAATTTCAAGCCTTAATCTCATTTTTTTAGTTATCATCTATCCAAAATAGACAAATTTGTTTTAACAAATTATACTAATGGGCTGAGACTATAGAAAAAATGTTTCTTCTACAATTTGATAATAATAAGATTACTCAACAGCTTTACTTTATATATTTTTTTCAGTGTTTTATGTTATAATATGAAACGCAATGATTATAAACGGAGGTATACAGAAAATGATCATCTGTGATTCGCATATACATTCGGAGTTCTCAAGCGACTCTTCCGCTCCACTGGACAGTATAATCCAGAAGGCAATACAACTTGGAATTCCAAAGATCTGTCTGACAGATCACCACGATATAGACTTTCCTATCAATCCGGAGGACGGTTTTGACTTCCAACTTGATTTCGATTCGTACTTTGCTGCGATAGACGAAATACGACACAGATACGGAGATCGGATTGACGTGAGAAGCGGCGTGGAACTCGGTCTCATGAATACGGTTGCCGGCAAGGCAAGGGACATTGCTGATAAATACAAAAATGAACTGGACTTTATCATAGGATCATCACACCTTGTCAGGGGCCTCGACCCATACTATCCAGCTTACTATGAGGGACGTACAGAGATAGAAGGTATACGTGATTACTTTGAGTCCATTCTTGAGAATGTGACTCTGATAGATGACTTTGACGTATATGGTCATCTTGACTACGTAGTAAGATACTGCCCATCAGGCGAGAAGATCTTTAGGATGGCAGATTATAATGATGTGCTTGAACAGATTTTCAAAATAATCATCTCAAAGGGAAAAGGTATAGAGATCAATACCGGAAGCCTGTACAAGAATATGAGTTACGCACATCCTCACATGGATATCCTGAAACTCTACAAGGATATGGGTGGCGAGATCATCACAGTGGGATCTGATGCACACAAGCCCGAATATCTGTGCTATGATTTTGAGACATATGCAAGGGATGCCCTCACATCACTCGGCTACAGATACTACTGTACATTCAAGAACAGAAAGCCAGAATTCAATCCGCTGTAAAAAAAAATTGCAAAATATCAATTTATATACTTATAAATATAAAAAGATGGAACACATACGCCAGTTCAATGGCTTATATGTTCCATCTTTTTTATACCGTAAATTCAATTCCGGCAGTCACCTGACTGCTCTATTTGTTTCATATCTCATTATGTATTGTTTCCTGTATAGTACGGACTATGTGGTATATCATGAATGTCTGTTTTTCTCATTTTTTCAAGATAATCGCCTCCGGCGCCATCCAGATCACCATATATCGCATTTGGGCAATAACTGAGGAGCATGTCAAGGACTTTCTTTTTTCTCTTTCCGGTCACAAGTCCTCTTAAATTAATATATACATTATTTTCATGATTTCCAGTATACATACAGTAATATTCCAATTTGCCTCTTCGCATACTCGTATATACATATGTTATAAGATACACATCCCATCTGTACGCAAGGTTGTATCTCATTGTCTTTGATGCGATAACCTCATGTGAAGCCATAATGTATTTATTCTCATAGATAATATCACCATACAATTTGTCTGCCATTTCAAACACACTGCCACCATGATTTTTATTCTCTCGGTTGAGCAACTTCTCCGGAGTCCGTATCATCCTAATGCCATCCCATATGCATATAACCGAAATTACAGTCAGAAAAATCAATGGCCCTGTGAAACTATTCAATTCAAACTCTCCATTATGTATCATGGAGCATATAGTGATTATCATAAAAACAAAAATCACTGAAAAGATACCAAACAATATCCATCCACGCACTTTGACGTCTTTGCGCAAAACTTCTCTGCCTGTATCACCCATACGAAATCTCCTTATGTCAGACCATCACCCTTTGTAAAACCCTGTCAACAGATGCTTCCTCCGCCAAGCACATGATCATCTTCATAGAACACTACAGCCTGTCCCTTTGTCACAGCTCTTACCGGCTCGTCAAATACTGCTTCTACCAGATCTTCATCTATCTTTCTGATGGTACACATACTTCCCTTATGATTGTATCTGATCTTCGCCTTGACATGCATTGGCTCCGTGAGATCCTCTATGGACATAAAGTTCAGTCTGTTGCATATCAGCCTTTCTGAAAATACATCTCCGTTCTCTCCTATAACAACCTGATTTGTCTCAGGTATGATGTCCACCACAAATACCGGATGCCCCATCGCAAGTCCAAGTCCTTTTCTCTGTCCTATGGTGTAGTGTATGATTCCCTTATGTCTTCCGATCGCATTGCCATGTATGTCTACAAAATCTCCCGGAACCGCCTTAAGTCCTGCTTCATTCTCAAGATAACCGGCGTAATCTCCATCTGGCACAAAGCATATATCCTGGCTATCCGGCTTGTGAGCCACCATAAGTCTGTGGTCCTCTGCAATTTTTCTGATCTCAGGCTTGCTGTACTCTCCAACCGGCATGAGTGTCCTGGCGAGCTGCTCCTGGGTGAGATTGTAGAGAGCATATGTCTGATCCTTCTCTATTCCCCTGGCCTCCTGGAGAGTATATCTGCCATTTGGAAGCTGTATGATCCTTGCATAGTGTCCCGTAGCAATATAATCGCCCCCGATGGCCATGCATCTCGTAAGCAGAGACTCCCATTTTACATATCTGTTGCATGCAATACATGGATTCGGAGTTCTTCCGCATTTGTATTCGTCCACAAAATAGTCTATTACGTACTTCTTGAATTCTTCCTTGAAATTCATAACGTAATACGGAATATCGAGCTGCGATGCCACACGCCTGGCATCATCCACAGCAGAAAGTCCGCAGCATCCGGCATGGGCACTCACCACGTCCCTGTCCTCATCCTGCCATATCTGCATGGTAACTCCTATTACATTGTAGCCCTGCTCCTTGAGCAAAAGTGCGGCAACCGACGAGTCGACTCCGCCTGACATACCAACACACACTGTCTTCTTATCTGTATCGACCAAATTTTTTCCCTCTTTATACATAGTTATATCTTGTGTAATTTACATGTTTCTCCTGGCAAAATCCTGATACGCAGGTGACATTTTTCTGAGATTTTCCACGATTCTCTTGAGATTATCTACCACCGCATCCGCCTCATCCATGGTGTTCTCATATCCCAGAGTCAGTCTGACCGCACCATGGGATATCTCCTTCGGAAGCCCTATAGCTGTCAGCACATGGGAGGGATCAACAGAACCCGATGTACATGCGGAACCGGCAGAAGCACATATGCCCGCCATATCGAGCATGATGAGGATCGTCTCGCCCTCAACGAACTGGAAGCTGACATTTACATTGTTCGGAAGTCTGTCTTTGTCATGTCCGTTCAGTCTGGAATAAGGAATCTCCGATAAAATTCTGTGTATCATATGATCTCTGATATCTGTCTCCTGCTTCATCCGATCTTCCATTGAGAGCATCGCAAGCTCCGCAGCTTTGCCCATTCCTACAATCCCCGGTACATTCTCTGTTCCGGCACGTCTTCCTCGCTCCTGCTGGCCTCCGTGGATAAAGCTTCCAAGCTTTATTCCGCTCCGTATATACAGAAACCCGATTCCCTTCGGGCCATTAAGCTTATGTCCGCTGCTGCTGAGCATATCTATGTTCATGGCATTTACATCCAGTGGTATCTGTCCATACGCCTGAACCGCATCCGTGTGGAATAGAATGCCATGTTCATGCGCAATAGCTCCTATCCTGCTTATCGGCTCTATGGTTCCTATCTCATTGTTTGCAGCCATAACCGAGATGAGGATCGTATCCGGTCTTATCGCCGACTCCAGCCTGTCAGGATCAACCATCCCCTTCTCATCCACATCCAGATATGTCACGTCAAAGCCCCTCTTCTCCAGATACTGACATGTGTGAAGAATGGCATGGTGCTCTATCCTGGTCGTAATTATATGTTTTCCCTTATCCTGAAAGGCTTCCGCTGCAGCCTTTAAAGCCCAGTTATCCGATTCCGAACCACCGCCCGTGAAATAGATCTCCTCAGGCTTTGCGCCAAGCGAATCAGCAATTATATCCCTCGCCACATTTATCACATCCTTATTTCTCGATGCAAATGTATATACGCCTGAAGGGTTTCCAAACTTTTCTGTAAAATAAGGCAACATGGCGTCGAGCACTTCAGGTCTCACCGCCGTCGTCGCTGCATGATCCATATATATTAACTTTCCCATTTTCGCTCTCTTTCCATTACCTTTTCTGTCACTTGTCAATGACAAATGCAACACTGCATTCATCACACGAAACTATATTACTATATAGTATTCTACCACAATACAAATGCCACGTGCTATGTATATATTATTATGCTCTCATCATATCTCATTATCTTCGTCTCTTAATCTCTTTAGACGCTTTCCATAGGCTTTACTATTTTCTTATAGACCCTGAGAAGAAAGATCGTCGATATGATCACGCTGAAAACCTCTGCAATAGGGAACGCTGCCCACACACCATTCACACTGTTCATTGCTTTCGACAGGAAATATGCCACAGGAAGTATGACAAAAAGCTGTCTCGCCATAGACACTATCATACTGTACACGCCCTTTCCTACAGCCTGAAACATTCCCGAACATGTGACAGAAAATCCCGCAAATATAAACGCTGTACTCATGATCCTGACCGCTGGTATACCCATCAACAGCATCTCATCTGTGGCATCAAATATTTTAAGTATCTGTCCCGGAAATACCTGCATGATAGCAAGACAGAATACCATAATGGAACAACCGACCATCACACCCAGCTTCATGGTGCGTTTCATTCTGTCAGGTTTCTGCGCTCCGTAGTTGTATGAAATTATCGGTATCATTCCGTTGTTCAATCCGAATACAGGCATAAATGCCATACTCTGCACCTTGAAATACGCTCCGAACACTGCAACGGCCAATTTCGAGAATGAGTACAGTATCAGATTCAGGAAATAATTCATCACAGAACCTATTGCAACCATGATAACCGACGGCACACCTACGCTGAGAATCTTACCAATTATCTCGCCATGTGGCCTGAATCTTCTAAGTGTTATATGGAGATCCGGATTCTTCTTGATATTGAATATCATAGCAAGAGTTCCGGCTATACACTGTCCACATACAGTTGCAATGGCAGCACCCTTTACTCCCATTCGTGGACATCCGAGAAGACCAAATATCATTATAGGATCAAGTATAAGATTGATGACAGCACCGAGTATCTGGGTTATCATACTGTACATTGTACGTCCCGTGGACTGCAGCAATCTCTCAAATGTCATCTGGAAAGCTATACCGAAAGCACAACAGCAGCACACCTCGAGATACTCTGTTCCATATTGGATTACCCGTGCATCCCCCGTCTGACTTTCCATGAATGTCCTTGCAAAGAATAAACCTATTATCAGGAATATCACATATCCTATCGCCTCAAGGAATATTCCCTGTCTGGCAACTTCATTTGCCCTGTCAAATTTCTTCTCTCCAAGTGCCTTGGATATAAACGCATTAAAGCCAACTCCCAGTCCCGAGAAAACTCCTATCATCAGATTCTGTATCGGAAATGCCGTGGACACAGCCGTAAGTCCGTCCATGCTGAATCTTGACACAAACACACTGTCCACAACATTGTACATAGCCTGGAACAGCATGGAAATTATCATAGGAAGTGACATTGACATCAGAAGCTTTCCCTCAGACATCACTCCCATCTTATTTTCTCTGCTCTCACCTGCGAACGCTTTTCCATTAGCAGATATTGTTTTATTATCAGATATTATTTTCTCACCAGATTTTTTCCTGTTATCAGGTGATTTTTCATTATTTTCGACGCTGTCTTTCTCTTTCATATGTACCTCTCCTCTGCATGCTCCTGCTGTGCATAATGTACTGTACCTGCCATTTGTGCTTATCCTCACACACACTTATCTTCACTTGCACTTATCCGCACATGCATACTCTCTTTATCTACTATACTCAAACTAATTAATACTACATTATTTTTGTATTATTTACAATACACTTGTATTTTGATTTTCGATCTCTATTTTCTGATTTCTAATTTTCGATTTATCGATTTCTCATCGACTCAATTCACCGACTCGTATATTGGACCCATATATTCACATTTACAATCATCAATTCATTTATAGCTCACTAATAATGCTATTCACTCATCATCGAGCAGAGTATCCCTAGTAATGAAAACGGACACTCAATAAAAAACAGCACATAATTTTTCGCAAGTATATCCTCAACACAACCCTCACGTAGCCGCACACAAATCATTCCGTACCTGAATTCATCCTGCAACAGCCCTATGCAATTCAAACGATTCTACAATTCAGACCACCATACAGCTCAAAAAATCCCCCTCTTGAACATCAAATCCAAGAGGGGGACTTATAATTGATAATCTAAAATTATCTATATGACAAACAAGCTGTTAATTACTTATTAGCAAGCTCTGCCTTGATAGCCTCTGTAAGAGCTGGAACGATCTTGTTGAGATCTCCAACTACACCATAGTCAGCTACATCAAAGATAGGAGCATCCTCATCCTTGTTGATAGCAACGATGATGTCTGACTCTTCCATACCAGCTACGTGCTGGATAGCACCTGAAATACCGATTGCGAAGTATACCTGTGGACGAACTGTCTTACCAGTCTGACCAACCTGAAGCTCCTTTGGCTTCCAGCCTGAATCTACAACTGCACGTGAGCATGATACCTGTCCACCAAGTACCTCTGCAAGATCATCAAGGAGCTTGAAGTTCTCTGCTGAACCAACTCCACGACCACCTGAAACAAGGATTTTAGCATCCATGATATCCTTGATATCTGAGATAGCCTTTGAGATCTCAAGAATCTCAACATACTTGTTGTTAGGTACGAATCCTGGATTGTACTCGATAACCTCTGCCTTCTTACCAGCTACCTTGTCAAGCTTCTGCATAACACCTGGACGAACTGTAGCCATCTGTGGACGGTTGTCAGGACATGCGATTGTAGCGATTGTGTTACCACCGAATGCAGGACGTGTCATAAGAAGCTGATTGTGCTTCTGCTCCTGATTTGGAAGTGCAACAAGAGGGAAATCACCGATCTCAAGTAATGTACAGTCTGCTGTAAGACCTGTAGCAACTCTTGCTGAAACTGTTGGACCAAGATCTCTACCGATTGCTGTGGCACCAACTAAAACGATCTCTGGCTTGTACTCATTGATAACTGATGCAAGTGCGTGTGCATATGGCTCAGTTCTGTACTCCTTGAGCTCTGGATCGTCAACAACGATAACTCTATCTGCGCCGTACTCTGCAAGCTCATCTACAAGACCCTTAACGTCTGAACCGATAAGGACTGCAGTTACCTGCTCATCAAGCTTCTCTGCCAGTCTCTTTCCTTCGCCGATAAGCTCGAAAGAAATACCACTTAACTTATTATCTACCTGCTGTGCAAAGACAAATACGCCTTTGTAGTTCTTCATTTCTTCTGCGTTCATTGCGCCCATTTTATTCACCACTTTTCCTTTACTATATTAGATTACATGCTTATCCTTTAACTTGCCAACAATATAGCTAACTGCCTCATCTGGAGAATCAGGAACAACCTTCTCGCCTGCACCCTTTCTTACCTTATCTGAAGCCTTAGCGATCTTTGTAGGTGAGCCCTTAAGACCGATGTTAGAATCATCAACATCAACGAGGTCTGCTCTGCCAAGTGTTGTGATCTCTGCATTAACTGCATCGAAGATTCCACCTGGAGTCATGTATCTTGGCTCATTTAACTCAGAAAGTGCTGTTACAAGGCAAGGCATCTTAGCCTTTAACATATGATATCCGTCATCATACTGACGCTTAACGATAACTGCGTCTCCGTCAACCTTGATCTCCTGTGCATATGAAATTACAGGAATTCCAAGATGCTCAGCGATCTGTGGTCCAACCTGAGCTGTATCTCCATCGATAGCCTGACGACCTGTTATGATCAGATCATAATCAAGCTTTCTGAGAGCTCCAGCGATTGTTGTTGATGTAGCCCATGTATCAGCTCCACCAAGAACACGGTCTGTTACAAGAACACCCTTGTCAGCTCCCATAGCGATTGCTTCCTGAAGAACGTCAGCAGCCTTTGGAAGACCCATTGTAAGAACTGTTACCTCTGCACCATACTGATCCTTTAATCTAAGCGCAGCCTCAAGTCCTGCCTTATCATCAGGGTTCATGATTGTAAGCATTGCTGCTCTGTTTAATGTACCGTCTGGGTTGAACTGTACTCCACCCTTTGTATCAGGTACCTGCTTTATACAAACTATAACCTTCACGTTAAGTACCTCCTATATTACTTTAATAAGTTTGCAGAAATAACCATACGCTGAACCTCTGAAGTTCCCTCGTAGATCTCTGTAATCTTAGCATCACGCATCATACGCTCAACATCGTACTCCTTGATGTAACCGTAACCACCGTGTAACTGAACACACTTTGTAGTAACTTCCATAGCAACCTCGGCTGCGTAAAGCTTAGCCATAGCTGCCTCTACTGAGTAAGAAACCTTAGCACCGCTCTGGTACTCATCCTTCTTTCTTGCTGCCTTGTATACGAGAAGCTTAGCTGCCTCGATCTTTGTTGCAAGGTCTGCAAGAACGAACTGTGTATTCTGGAACTGAGCGATTGATCTGCCGAACTGCTTTCTCTCTTTAACATAGTTTACTGTTGTCTCGAGAGCGCCCTCTGCAATACCAAGAGCCTGAGCAGCGATACCGATACGTCCACCGTCAAGTGTGTGCATAGCGATATTGAATCCCTTACCCTTCTGTCCAAGAAGAGCGTCCTTTGGAATACGGCAGTCTGTGAAGATAAGCTCGTATGTTGAAGAACCACAGATACCCATCTTGTTCTCCTTTGTACCGAATGTAAATCCAGGTGTACCCTTCTCTACGATGAATGCTGAGATCTCCTTCATCTTTCTGCCACGCTTCTCAACGATACCAGTAACTGCGATAACGATATATACGTCAGCCTCTTTACCGTTTGTGATGAAGCACTTTGATCCGTTAAGTACCCACTCGTCTCCGTCAAGTACAGCCTTTGTCTGCTGTCCCTGAGCATCTGTACCAGCACCTGGCTCAGTAAGACCGAAAGCACCAAGCTTTCTGCCTGAAGCAAGATCAGGAACATACTTCTCCTTCTGAGCTGGTGTACCAAATGTTACGATAGGATCAACACAGAGTGATGTGTGTGCTGATACGATAACACCTGTAGTACCACAAACTTTTGAAAGTTCCTCAACGCACATAGCATATGTGAGAATATCACAGCCCTGTCCGCCTAACTCCTTAGAAACAGGGATTCCTAAGAAACCATACTTTGCCATCTTCTCTACAGTCTCTCTAGGAAATCTGTGCTGTTCGTCAATTTCCTGAGCAAGAGGCTTTACTTCATTCTGCGCGAACTCTCTGAATAAATTCTGCGCCATTTCATACTTCTTGTCTAAAGCGAAATCCATTCTAATTATTCCTCCATGAATATATTATATTACTTAGCACTATTACTGAGCATCAACTGGTGTCTTTGTACGATCAGCATTGTATACATAGAATCCTCTGCCGCTCTTAACACCAAGGTTGCCGCCACGTACCATCTTACGAAGTAATGGACATGCACGATACTTGCTGTCACCTGTCTCATTGTACAGAACGTCCATGATTGCAAGACAGATATCAAGGCCTACGAAATCACCTAACTCAAGTGGTCCCATTGGATGGTTAGCACCAAGCTTCATAGCAGCGTCAATACCAGCTATGTCTGATACACCTTCCATCTTGATGAATGCAGCTTCGTTGATCATTGGGATGAGGATTCTGTTTACTACGAATCCAGCAGCCTCGTTAACCTGTACTGGAGTCTTACCGATCTCCTCTGAGATCTTAACGATCTTCTCTACAGTCTCAACTGGTGTGTTAACACCTGCAATAACCTCGATGAGCTTCATTCTGTCAGCTGGATTGAAGAAATGCATACCGATCATAGGACGTGTAAGACCATTTCCAATCTCTGTGATAGAAAGTGATGATGTGTTTGAAGCGAATACACACTCTGGCTTGCAGATCTTGTCAAGCTCAGCAAATGTTGTCTTCTTTACTTCCATGTTCTCGAAAGCAGCCTCAACTATAAGGTCGCAGTCTGCACATAAGTCTTCCTTAAGACCTGGAGTGATGCTGGCAAGAATACCATCAACCTTCTCCTGTGTCATCTTTCCTTTTTCTACGAGTCTTGCATAACCCTTAGCGATCTTGTCCTTACCGCCTTCAGCCCACTCCTGCTTGATATCACAGAGTGCAACCTCGTATCCGTCAACCTGAGCAAATGCCTTAGCAATGCCCTGACCCATGGTTCCTGCACCAATTACGCCAACCTTCATTTTTATGTCCTCCTAAATCTTTTTTTCCGGTAAACATGAGAAATTCATATACGTTTCGTTTAACATGCTACCATAATACTTATATCACACATTTAGGATGGTTTACCTTTATCAGATTCCCCACCCTAAATGTTAATATCAGAACTGTTAATTATTACTTATTCTGGAAAGGAACAACCTTAAGTTTCTTCTCCTTGTCTTTCTCAAGGAAATTGCCCATTCCTGCCTTCTGATCCTCTGTCTCGAAACAGTCACCAAAAAGCTTCTCTTCAATAACAATTGCCTGATCCATATCTACCTGTAAGCCATCGTTGATAGCCTTCTTGCAGTTTCTTACTGCAATAGGAGCGTTTGCTGCGATTCCGGCTGCCATCTTCTTAGCTGCTGGAAGGAGCTCCTCAAGTGGATAAACAGCGTTCACAAGACCGATTCTGTAAGCCTCATCTGCCTTGATGTTTCTTGCTGTGTAGATAAGCTGCTTAGCCATGCCTGCACCTACAAGACGTGCAAGTCTCTGTGTTCCGCCAAAACCAGGTGTGATTCCAAGACCAGCCTCTGGCTGACCGAATATTGCATTCTCTGAGCAGATTCTGATATCACAGCTCATTGAAATCTCGCATCCGCCGCCAAGAGCGAATCCATTCACTGCTGCGATGACTGGGATAGGGAATGTCTCAATGGCTCTGAACACATCGTTACCCTTCTTACCGAAGGCCTCTCCCTCTGCCTTTGTGAGTGTTGACATCTCACCTATATCAGCTCCGGCAACAAATGACTTCTCACCGGCACCTGTAAGAATAAGACATCTTGTTGTATCAAGATCAACTGCCTTGAATGTTGCATCAAGCTCTTCAAGAACTGCACTGTTGAGTGCGTTCAGAGCCTTTGGACGGTTGATTGTGATAATTCCTACATATCCATCCTGTTCGTATGTAACAAACTCCATTATGTATCTCCTTTATTATCTAAAATTAGTCCTCGATCTTAACGACTGTTGAGCAGCCCATTCCACCACCGATACAGAGAGTAGCAAGACCTGTCTTAGCACCCTTTGCCTGCATCTCATGAAGAAGTGTAACAAGGATACGACATCCTGAAGCTCCAACTGGATGTCCAAGAGCGATAGCACCACCGTTAGGGTTAACCTGCTTGTCAACATCAAATCCAAGTTCCTTAGCAACTGCTACTGACTGTGCAGCAAATGCCTCGTTTGCCTCGATAACATCGAAGTCCTCAATCTTGAGACCAGTCTTAGCCATAACCTTCTTGGTTGAAGCTACAGGTCCGATACCCATGATTGAAGGATCAACTCCGCCAAGTGCTCCAGCTACCCATGTAGCCATAGGCTTAACGCCAAGCTCCTTAGCCTTCTCCTCGCTCATAACAACGATAGCTGCAGCACCATCATTGATACCTGAAGCGTTACCAGCTGTAACAAATCCGTTAGGATTGATTGTTCTGAGTCTTGAAAGTGTCTCAACTGTTGTACCAGGTCTTGGTCCCTCATCCTTCTTGAACTCAACCATCTCTTTCTTCTTCTTTACCATAACTGGAACGATCTCAGCATCAAATGCACCTGACTCCTGAGCTGCAACAGCCTTCTGCTGGCTCTTTGCTGCAAACTCATCAATCTCCTCACGTGTAAGACCCCACTGCTCACAGATATTGTCAGCTGTCTTGATCATGTGATAATCATTGAATGCATCCCAGAGAGCATCGTTTACCATTGTATCTACGAGTACACCATTGTTCATTCTGTAACCGAAACGACCCTTCATCATAGCGTAAGGAGCCATAGACATATTCTCCATACCACCTGCAACTACGATATCAGCATCTCCTGCCTCGATCATCTGTGCAGCCATGTTGACACAGTTAAGACCTGAACCACAGACAACGTTAACTGTAACAGCAGTTGTCTCGATTGGAAGTCCAGCCTTTATTGAAGCCTGACGTGCTACATTCTGTCCCTGACCAGCCTGGATAACACATCCCATGTATACGTGGTCTACCTGATCTGCAGGAACTCCTGCTCTATTGAGAGCCTCCTTGATAACGATTGAACCAAGCTCTGTAGCTGGTGTTGTGCTGAGTGATCCACCCATTGTTCCGATAGCTGTACGACATGCGCCTGCTAAAACAATCTTCTTTGCCATTTTCAAATCCTCCATTTAAAAAAATATTAGTGTGACATAAGACTACATATAAAAAAACCTTAAAGGTTCACACAATCTGCCATAATTCTAGCACAAAAGCATGTGCCACGCAACCAAAAATGAACGACTCCGCGAAGGAGCTATTTCCTTTTATTCCTGTTTTTGCCATTTTTAGCATTCTTCTGCCCGGATGATTTTGTGTTTTTCTGTGGAACAACTTTATTATTTTTGCTGTTTTTACCATTTTTGATTGAATTGTTCTTACTTTTATCATTTTTGCCATACGAACGTTGTCCCTGGTGTTCACCTTTCCTGTCCATCTTTCTCGGCGCTATCAGACATTTTTTATCAAAACCGATAAGATCCTGTCTGCCGGCCTTTATGAGCGCCTCTTTGACCAGATCATAATTCTCCGGTTTTCTATACATCATAAGAGCCTTCTGCATTGCCTTTTCATGTGGATTATGAGGTACATATACCGGTTTCATGGTTCTAGGATCGACTCCGGTATAGTACATACATGTGGATATCGTGGACGGCGTAGGATAGAAATCCTGCACCTGTTCAGGCATATAGCCTATATCCCTTACATATTCGGCAAGCTCCACCGCCTCCTTCAGCGTGGATCCGGGATGTGATGACATCAGGTACGGAACAACATACTGCTGCTTTCCAGTCTTTGCATTTACCCTTTTGTATCTATCAATGAATTTCTCATATACACTGTTCTGTGGCTTGCCCATCATCCTGAGAACATTATCCGATACATGCTCCGGCGCAACTCTGAGCTGTCCGCTTATGTGCTTCTCGCAAAGCTCTTTCAGGAATTCATCGTTGCTGTCCGCCATCACATAATCGAATCGTATTCCCGATCTGATAAATACTTTTTTCACACCTGGAACCGCTTCCAGCTTCCGCAGAAGCTCAACATAATCCTTGTGGTCAACCTTCAAATTCCTGCACGGTTCCGGGAACAGACACTGCTTGTTGGTGCATACACCATATTTATCCTGCTTTGCGCATGATTTATGCCTGAAATTCGCAGTCGGCCCTCCGACATCATGTATATAGCCTTTGAAATCAGGATCATGCGTCATGCGCTCCGCTTCCTTTATCAGTGACTCGTGGCTTCTTGTCTGTATGATCCTGCCCTGGTGAAATGTCAGTGCGCAGAAGCTGCATCCTCCGAAGCAGCCCCGGTTGCTCGTCAGGCTGAATTTTATCTCTGATATAGCCGGGATACCGCCCGCCTCCTCATATATCGGATGGTAGTTATTCATATATGGCAGATCATACACATCGTCCATCTCCATCTGGGTGAGCGGATAAGCCGGAGGATTCTGAACAACATATCCTCTGTTTCCGTATCCCTCAACCAGCGTTTTAGCCGAGTATGGATCTGTATTTATATACTGTGTATAAAAGCTTCTTGCATATTCCAGTCTATCCTTTGAAAGACTGTCATAATCCGGCAGTATAATGGAATCCTCGGGCACACCGGATATATCCTTTGTCCTGTAGCATGTACCCCTGACAAATGTGATATCTTTCACATCTATTCCGCTGTCGAGCGCCTCCGCTATCTCTATCATGCTGTGCTCGCCCATGCCATACGAAAGTATATCGGCGGATGAATCCACCAGAATGGAATGTTTCAATTTATCAGACCAATAATCATAGTGTGCCATACGTCTGAGGCTGGCCTCTATACCTCCGATTATGATCGGAACATCCTTGTACGTTCTCCTTATCAGATTACAGTATACCGTGGTGGCATAATCAGGCCGAAGTCCCATCTGTCCACCTGGAGAGTACGCATCCTTCTGTCTTCTCTTCTTGGACACAGAATAATGGTTCACCATGGAATCCATATTGCCTCCGCACACCAAAAAGCCCAGTCTTGGTCTGCCAAAAACATCAATGCTCTTGTCATTCTTCCAATCAGGCTGGGCAATCATACACACCTTATATCCATATCTCTCAAGCAATCTGCTTATGATTGCAGGGCCAAATGAGGGATGGTCAACATAGGCATCACCTATGACAAACACAAAGTCCGCCTGTGTCCACCCTCTCTTCTTCATGTCCTCCATGCGGATCGGCAAATAATCTCTTTCCATACATTTAATCTTCTTTCTTATCGCTGAGGTTGACAGACATTCCAGCGCCGAGAGCCACTGCCTCAAGTGCTTTTTCCGATACATATGCCTCTATCCCTGTGCGCTCTTTGATTATTCTGTCCATTCCGTATATAAGACTTCCTCCTCCGGTAAGCACAATGCCCGATACCGCAATGTCAGCCACCAGCTCCGGCGGTGCAGTCTCAAGAACATTGTGTATTGCTCCAAGAATATGCTCTGTAGTCTCCTCAAATGCATCCACTGTTTCATTCGCAGTTATTGTTACAGCCTTTGGAAGTCCCTTGATAAGATCACGGCCCTTGATCACATACTCAATATCTTCATCACGCTTTACGACTGAGCCAACAGCAATCTTCGCATTCTCCGCTGTCTGATAACCTATAAGCAGGTTGTATTTTCTTCTGGCATACTTGATGAGTGCATTATTATAGTCATCTCCGGCGTATTTTATGGAGCTGCTCTCCACTGCACCACCAAGGGATACGACCGCAATATCCGTGGTTCCACCGCCTATGTCGACCACCATATTACCCTTTGCCTCATAGATATCTACATTTGCTCCTACAGCAGCAGCCAAAGGTTCCTCCATGACATACACAGTCTTGGCACCGGTCTTGTACACTGCTTCCTCAACAGCTCTTCTCTGCACCTCGGTAACACCGCTTGGAACACACACGCATATCCTTGGTCTTCCAACTCCCGAACGTTTCTCCATTGCGCTTCTGATAAATGCCTTGAGCATTATCTCCGCTATTGTATAATCAGATATAACTCCCTTATTGAGAGGTCTGACGACCTCTATATTCTCCGGAGTCTTTCCTATCATTTTCTTGGCTTTTGTTCCTATTGCTATTACTTTTTTTGTAGATACTTCATATGCGACAACAGACGGCTGGTTTACAACAATTCCCTTACCTCTTACGCTGATCAATACATTTGACGTTCCTAAATCTACTCCAATATCAGTTGAAAGCATATAAATTCTCCTTTATCACAACAAAATAATACCAGTGCTATAACACAGATATTATAAGCACTGGTATTGTTTTTTTCAACAAAATTCTACAACGGTATATCCGTCACAAAACTTATTTTATCTCTTTTTTAAGAATCTTCTTGTCGATAGGATCTCTGGTCTCAGCAGCCTTCATGGCATCATCCATAGCACCGAGAAGTCTGTCGATATTTCCTGACTCCATCGCCATCAAAGCATTCCTTATAGCTGTATCTGCTCCGCTCTCAAGCTTGAAGCCCTTCTCATCAGCGTAGCACTCTGCCACATTGATCATTCCACTCTCATTGATCTGGTCAAAGTATACTCTGTTGTTGAACGATCTTGCCTGAGTCATATTTGCTGCAAGCATATTGCTGAGAGCTGTCTTCTCTCCTGTGAGGATGATCTTAACATCATTCTTCTCAGGTGAACACATATCAACCATCTCTTTGAATCTCTCAGGTGTTATAAGTCCTGCACTCTCAATGATAAGACATCCGCCCTTGAGCTTGCCAACTGCTCCTGCAAGCTTACCGCTGTTTATAACCTTTGCCTTAACCTTTGCCTTTGCCTCAGACTTGCAGATTCCCATATCATAATAGAACTTTGCAAAATCCTCACCGACCATGGTAAGTCCAAATCCGTGCTGTCCAAGAATAACAACATTCTTAGATCTCTTAGGATCTACCTTGAGAGTCTGGAGAACGTTAACGATCTGTGCACCAGCAGGCTCGACTCCGAGATACTTGTAGAGGTACTTTGCCTCCTTAGGCAGTGATTTACGTCTCGCAGCAACAGCCTCACTTACTGAAGCAGCCATAGTTGCTTCTTCATCCTGTGTGATAACCTGTGCAGCTTCCTCAACCTTGCCTTCCTTCAGAAGCTCTTCCTGCTTCTTGTACTCTTCCTCACGCTTTATAGCCTTTTCAAGTACCTTTGCAGCAGCAGTAGCCTTGCTTCTTATATCCTCGAGCTGTTTCTTGACATCAGCCTCGGCCTTGTCTATTGCTGAGAGATCTTTCTTCTTCTTCTCCTCAGCCTCGGTCTTGGCCTGATCAGCAGCCTCTTTTCTTGCAACAACGCGCTCAGCCTGTTTTGTCTTGAGCTCAGCGATCTTGTTCTTTAACTCTTCTTCTTTCTTCTTTGCATCATCGAGAAGCTTCTTAGCATCAGCTTCAGCCTTTGTCTTCATATCTGAGGCTTCCTTCTCAGCCTTCATAGCTGCAGTCTGAACCTTCTCGAGCTCACTTGCCTCTGCCGTAGCATACTTCTCTTCCTCAGCAGCAAGGAACACCTCATGCTTGGTCTCTCTATCTTTTCCTTCTGCCGTAAGCTTATCTGTCTTTTCCTTGGCAGCAGCTTCCGCATTCTGGATCTCAACCTCTTCTGCGATCTTAGCCTCTTCGACTACCTGCTCCGCTTCCTCGGCAGCAGCCTCTGCCTTTGCCAGAAGATCCTCAGCCTCAACAAGAGACTTCTTAGCTGAGTCGAGAGCTTCCTGAGCCTCTGCCTTCGCAGCCTTGAATGAGTCATTCTCCTTCTTTGCAGCGGCAACATCCTCACTGATCTTCTTGTTGTCGTTCTCAGCAGTTGTAATCTGATCAGCAACCTTCTTTATGAACTCTTCGCTGTCTGAAATCTTCTTCTGAACCTCTTCCTTGGCTTTCTTTGCTGCCTCAAGAGCCTTTGCAGCCTCCTCCTCAACCTTCTCTGCCTTCTTCAGTTCTTCCTTCTGTATTGCAAGCTTTGTGTTTGCATCATTTCTGCTGTTCTTTGCATTCTTAACAGCCTTCTCTGACTCCTCAAGCTTCTTCTGGAGCTCATCAAGAGTCTTCTGTGACTGACTCTCCATCTCAGTGGTATTCTTAAGATTAGCATCAGCCTCTTCCTCAGCCTTCTTAGACTCGCTGAATATTGCACCAGCCTTTGTCTTGTCTGCCTCGGCAGTCTTCATGATCTTGGCTGCTCTTGCTTCCTCATCTGTGCGCTTCTTCTTGGCCGTCTCTATAGACTTCTTCTTATCCGCATCTATGTCTGCCAATTTCTTCTTATCAGCATCAACAGCCTTGTTGTACTCAGCAACACCCTTATCCACATTAGTCTTCTTGGTGTCTGCAAGTGCCTTTATAGCCTTGTCGGCAGCAGCCTGAGCCTCATTGATCATATTGTTCTTATATGTATCAGGATCACTCTCCTTGAGGATTCTGTCTGACTCTTTCTTAGCAGATTCATTTGTATCTGATATCTCTTTCTTGAGCTTTGCAATATTGGCATCAAGCTCTTTCTCCTCTCGCTCAAGCAGTTCAGCATCATTCTTCTTCTTTGCCTCAGCCTCCTGTGCCATCTTTGCATCATAGTTCTGCTTCTTGGCAGCAAATTCTTCAAGCTGCTTTTCGAGATCCTTCTCTGTCTTCTCGCATTCCTCGATGGTCTTCTTCGAGGTCTCAGCATGTTTCTTTGCCTCTTCAGCATTCTTTCTGGCATCGTCGATCGCCTGCTGCTTCTTTGCCTCAGCCTCAGCCTTAGCCTTTTCAGCGGCAGCCTTCTTTCTTGCCTCTTCTGCCTCTTTGCGCTTCTTCTCCTCTTCAGCCTTACGCTTAGCCTCTTCCTCGGCCTTCTTCTTAGCTTCTTCCTCAGCCTTCTTCTTGGCTTCCTCCTCAGCTTTCTTCCTAGCCTCCTCTTCAGCCTTCTTCTTGGCTATCTCCTCAGGACTCTCCTCGTCTATATTGGACAGGTTCTTTATTCCTGCACCAAGGAAATCGTCATCATCGTCATCATCATCATCAAAATCATACAATGACTCTCCAGCCGCAGCCTGCTTGTTTCTATCTGGGAGAATGCTGAACAGATCTCCGTTCGCATCACTGCCTCCCTTAGGTGACTTAACTTTATTCACCTTTGCATTCTTATCAGTTACCCATTCAAGTGTCTCTTCATCCTCAGCATTTTCATCATCATCAGTGAGAACAATATTGCTTCCACCTGTTGACTTAACTGTACCTTCAGTTCCGGCGCCGAACTTAAATCCGCCACCAAGACCGCCTTCTGTTTTAGGTGTTTTTCCAAGACCGCCGCCAAGGCCGCCTGATCCAAGGCCTCCCTCTGTCTTAGGTGTACTTCCGAGTCCTCCGCCAAGGCCGCCTCCGAGTCCTCCAAGACCGCCTTCACCTAATCCGCCGCCAAGGCCTCCTCCGAGACCACCGCCCGACATATCATCAGCGATGCCTCCAAGGTTAAGACTGAGCTTAGGTGCAGCTCCCTCTGGTTTTTTATCTTCTTTTTTATCTTCAGGCTTCAGTCCCTCTCCCTCTTTTGGAACATCGTCCTGCTTTTCATCCTCAGTTGAAGTTTCCGGTTCATCCTCATGAACAATTCCAAGAGCCTCTTCTCTCTTACGGCGTTTCTTAGCCTCGATTCGTTCTAACTCCTCCTTGGACAAAGTTTTGTGTTGGCTTTTAGCAGTCTCAGCATCTTTCTTCTTGCTGCCGCTCTTGAGAAGTTCTTCCTCTTCTTCCCTCTTTTTCTTGGCAGCTTCTGCAGCTCTTTCCTTTTCAAGCTGTGCCTTGATCGCCGCAATCATTGCTTCTGTCTGATCTACAGCCAATTCCCTCGCCTCCTTCCGTTTGTTCAAATAAAAAGCAATACACTATATGTATGATCATGCTACTTTATTTCTTCTTTGATCAGCCCTTCAGTCTGAACGGCTTTTTCTTCGGTTGCTCTGGTTCAGCGTCAACCGTTTCCTGTTGTGAGGATTCCTGCTCATCTGTCTTCTCCTCGTCGGGAGCTGCCACATCATCCTCTTTATCTTCATCATCAAAATTCAATATAGAATTGAATTCCGTGTTGAATTTAATTCCAAGTCTTGCAAGGAGTCTGTCTGTTTCACCGATAAGATCCTCCTCTTTCTTAAGACTTTCCGATATCTTGGCTTCATCAGCCTCTATCTCTGCATTTATATCTTTCTCTGCCGACAGATCATACAGTGCTGCATTCTCTGTGTTGTAGTCAGGGAACAGACTGCTCTTAAACACCGGGAAGCCATTATTCTTTGGCTTTTCCGGTTCTGTCTCCACCGCAATTTTCTCTTCTGACTTATCCTCTGCTTCCATTGTGAATTCCTCTTCGACCTCTGATTCAGCTTCAGCCTCAGTTTCTTCGATCTCCAGTTCAGCCTCAGCTTCAAATTCTTCCACCTCTGGTTCGACTTCCACTGGAACTTCTTCCATCTCAGATTCCTTAGATTCCGCATCGATTGTAAATTCTTCTAACTCTGGCTCAGCTTCAGTCTCAAATTCATCTTCAATCTCCGCTTCGGCATCGATTGTGAATTCTTCCTCAACCTCCGGCTCTGCCTCGACTGTGAATTCTTCCTCAGCCTCTGGCTCTGCCTCGATCGTGAATTCTGCGCCAACCTCAAGTTCTTTTTCGAATTCAGGCTCAGAATCTGCATCTACCTCGAATTCTTCTTCGATCTCCGGTTCGATCTCAACTGAAACTTCATCAACTTCCGGTTCATTCTGCTCTACACCCGGCTCAACAGCAGTTTCTTCCACATCATTCTGAGACTCCGCATCTTCCATCAGATCCTCGAGATTCTCATCGTCAACCTCGAACTCCTCAAGAGATTCAAAGGCTTTATCAAAATCAAACGTTTCTGATTCAACCGGTTCATCAGGCAAAGTCTCCGGCTCTGCATCCGCCTCAAATCCATCCTCAAAGTCTCCCTCGAACTCAGGATCAAAGGTCTCCACAACAGTATCGTCTTCAGAATCGCGATCTGACGCACTGTCAGATACGTCATCAGAATCGTCACCATCAACTTCAACCATGACTACTTCCTCCGGCTCTTCTTCGATAACATAGTTATCTTCCTCCACCGGTTCGGAATCCTCATACTCATTGTCGTTATCTTTGTTATACACCGCTGCATCCTCAGGAGTCAGCTCCCCGCTTATCTCAGTCATATCCTGTGACTTTCCCTCAGGAGCTTTCTCACTGTCACTGCTCATCGCCTTGAGCTCAGGCTTTGCCGTATTCCCGGCATCATCAGCAGTATCGGAAATAACTTCCTCGAGCAGTTGTTCCTTGTCAAGATTCTCGTTCTTCAGAGATTCCATCTCCTGCTCGACAAGCTCTTCCTCTTTCCTTGACATCAATCCAAATAAACCTCTGGATTTCTTCTTCGGCTCAGAATTCTCTTCTTCCTGACGAGCTTCCTTTTTCTGCTCTTTTTTATCCTTCGATCTAATCCACATCTGCTTGAATTTCATGGAACTCGTCACAGGTGCGTCATCCTCGACCATGATCATGATCTTAGCATCCTTTGGATGCATTCTCAGATCGTCTTCTTCCAATATCTTATTTTCATTTGCTCTTGTATCTGCCTGCTCAGGATCATCATCCGACATCTCCGTGTCAGGATAACAATAGATCATGGATTCAAGATCCACATCGCCGCCCATGAGCTTGTCCAGCATATACAAATGTGAAGAGTTCTTGTAATGCGCTCTGAATTCAACACAGGCGCTGTCAAACTTCTCCCTGTTTCTTATGTACGCATGAAGCAGAAGCATCTCAAAATCCCACTCTTCATCCGTCTCAACATCATTCGCCGACACCAGTATGCTGTAAAGTTCATTCACGGGCTTCCTGTGTGCCTTGGCTATCATATATTCAAGTCTGTATGTACCTGCATCCTTATTGGCCTGATTAAATGTATATATCTCAAAATAACGCTCTGCAAGCTGTGTAAATCCCATGGATAAATACAGTTTTACCAAAGAATATATTATCTTGTTACCAGCCGGAGCCATGGCATGTGCCTTGACAAGCGCCGCTCTGGCCTCAGGATATCTTTTGTTCTCGTAATACACCTCGCCGCATATTCTAATAAACTGTGGACTAAGTGACTTCGACAGATCCTGATGTTCAAGTATATCGAGAGCGAGACTGTAATCGCCATTGTCTGCAAGTTCCTTTATTTTGTTTACACTTGACATACTGATTCCAGTACTCATAACCCAGCCTCCCACTTTTTATCATCGTATTATTTTATCATAAACGGCTATTCTTTACAACCTTTTGATTGGTCAGCAAAAGGACTATCCCGGCCACTAACCCGGCCGCAAATCCCGCCACATGGGCAACATTATCAATACCTTCTGACATCTTTCCGTTAACCAATGTCAGAATAAATAATATAAGCATATTAATAAGTGACAGATCCTTCACCCGGCCCTTATTATAAAATGCTATGACAACCAGCACTCCCAGAAGACCAAATATTGCTCCGGATGCACCAGCCGAGTAAGCATATGTATTATTATAAAAACAATCTATGTATGATGCAAATGACGCAGTAAGACCCGTGGCAATATAAACTATGATATAATTGAATCTGCCTATTATATTCTCAACCCTCGCACCGAGTGCGATCAAAATTACCATATTCCCAACCAGATGTGCTATTCCAAAATGTGTAAACATTGATGTCAGGAATCTGTAATATTGTCCTTTTTCTGATATCGCAAGCACTTCCACAGCCAGTTCCGTAGGTTGATAGACAAAGATACATGCAACGTACACCAGAATATTTATCAACAGTAATATCGGTGTTACAACACCGAACATTCTTATCAGATTGTGCTGGGATCTGCGGTTATCCACCACCGTTTTTTTATCGATCACATCATAGAGTGAGTCAAAGTCAGTGGGCTGATTCTCAAATATATACAGTTTTCCGTAATCCTCCGCGAACAGCCAGACATTGTCCAGTTCTTCAACTATCTTTTTTGTCATATCATCAAACATTCCGTTTGGAGTGATGAGTATATTGAGAAGATTGACTTTTCTATGCGAATCCGAAGAAACATCAAGCAATATTTTATTATTGAACTTTTTCAGAGTCTCAGAATCAAGATTATGATTACTGCCTATAACAACAATATATACGGCATCGCTGTCTGCTCTGCCGTATACATTGTTACTTTCCGGATTGAGTTGTCTGTAACCCTTCTCCTTAAGATTTTTTATTATCTGTACCATGTACTGTTGCATATCGTCTTATAATCCCTATAATCCAAGGAAGAGATTCTCAACTTTCTCAATAACAGAGTCCTTCATGGATCCTCTGCTCTTCTCGTAATTAAGACCGGACTCCATGATCTCAAGAAGCTGCATTCTCATTCCTGTATCAATGTCCTTGATGTACTTCATGAGTACATCCTTGATCTCTATTACATACTCTTTTGTCTTCATCTCTTCAAGCATAGGCTCGTAGTTGAATGTGATAGAGTTCTTCATCTCATCCTGCTTTCTTCCACAGATCACACATTCCTCTGCGCCGCCTTCGTTTACGTGTCCACAGTTACATGTCCACACAAGTCCGTCTGACTTGTAGTTTGCAACTGCATCAATTCCCTTTTTGAGCTTGAGTGCCTTAAACTTAACGTCAGACATCTCAATTCCGATAGAATCCGCATCTATCTCGTATACTCCGCTGGCCTTGACATACTTCTTGATGTATACCTTGACGGAGGATATCATCTTTATATACTTGTCCGGAAGCTTACACTCCACATAATCCGACTTGAGGAGCTTGAGGTTGGTCTTATCAAATGTAAAATCAACATCCGGCAGTGTTATATTGTCACCATAGATATTGGTGAACTGAAGCTCTGCCTTAAGTGCCTTTATATCGTCGTTATTGTAGTTGTTGAACCACACGGAAATCTTTGTTCCCTTACCCTCTGATGCAAGCACCACCTTTGATGCTCTTGGCACGAGCAGGTCGTAATAGTTTCTTACATATATCTCGTTTCTGATGAAGCTGCTCTTGTCAAATTCCGACTTGTACTGCTCCTTTATGTTTACCAGAGTTCCACTGGCAACAACAGCAGTTACGTTGTTGGTGTATTCCTCAACACCTGTTCTGAATCCAACTACAGCATTGTACTTCGTCTCACGGACCATATCTGTGAAATTATTGATTGTTTCATTGAGGATCTCATCGATCTTCTCCTGATAGATATCTCTTCTATCCGTGGCAATATCCGCAATAGATGTTCCGAAATCCTTCAAAAAGTTGGAATTAAGTATCGTCTGTGTGAACTTGTATGTTCCATAGCCAACGATATCATATCCCTCAAAGCTTGTTCCCGATGTAATTAATACTTCCTTCATTAGCGCACCTCCCAAATATAAAAAAATTGTATCACAATAATCTTCATTTAACAAATGTTTTTTGTGAATTTTTAATCAAAAAAAGGTGCTTTTTTGTGAATATTATAAAAATAATTATAATTTATTTCTTCAGGTCACTATTTTTATATGTGACAAATGTGAAATTCACCTCTGACACATCCTCACCCGGTCTCTCATCCGTCACATCCCAGTTGTCCAGTTTGTCGAGATTCGAAATGAAGGCATCGGCCTCAAATTCCCTGTCTATTTTGGTGATTACTGCCTCATCACAATATGGTATGAGCTCATCGTAGATAGTCTGTCCGCCTATGACAAAAATGTCATCCGTGTCATATTTTGCCAGTTCTGTAAACAGTTCGTTCATTGAGTGGACAACCACCGCATCCTCAACTGCATATTCAGGATTCCTGCTGAGAATTATATTTGCCCTTCCCTTGAGCGGTCTTCCGCCCGGAAACTCCTCCAGAGTCTTCCTTCCGAGAACAACAACATGCCCCATCGTGGTCTGTCTGAAATTTCTCTGATCCTCCGATATCCTTATCAGTAATCTGCCTTTATTTCCAATGGCCCAATTCTTATCTACCGCTGCAATAAACTTCATATGTCCTCCATCTGTATAATTCCCGTCCCATGCTTCATAGTCTTATATCGCAATAGGAATATTCTTAATCTGTGGTCCTGTCTCATAGTCTTCTATCCTGAAATCATCCAGAGTAAAGTCATAGAAATCTTTGACATCCGGATTCATATAGAACTTTGGAGCAGGATGTGTAGGTCTTGTTATCAGCTCCTTGACTATCGGTATATGTCTGTCATATATGTGTGCATCCGCGATCACATGTACCAGTTCTCCCGGCTTAAAGCCCGTGACCTGGGCAAGCATATGTACCAGTACCGCATACTGGACAACATTCCAGTTGTTGGCCGCAAGCACATCCTGGGATCTCTGATTCAGTATAGCGTTGAGCCTGTCCCCTGTTACATTGAATGTCATGCTGTACGCGCACGGATACAGATTCATCTCACTCAAGTCCTGATGAACATATATGTTAGTGAGCATTCTTCTGCTGTATGGGTTATTCTTAAGGTCATATATCAGTCTGTCCACCTGATCCATCATGCCCTCTTTATATTTATGCTTTACACCAAGCTGATATCCATATGCTTTTCCTATGGAACCGTTCTCATCTGCCCAACTGTCCCATATATGGCTCTTGAGATCATGAACATTATTTGACTTTTTCTGCCAGATCCAGAGCAGCTCATCAATAGCCGACTTCACATACGTCTTTCTAAGTGTTATCGCAGGGAATTCCTTTGACAGATCATACCTGTTGACAACACCAAAGCGCTTTATGGTGTAGGCATATGTTCCATCTTCCCACTTTGGTCTGACCTTCTCCCCCTCCGTACTATATCCATTATCGATTATATCTTTACACATGTTTATAAAGAGATCATCTGCAAGACTCATTTTGGTAACCTCCGATTGTTTTTCCAGATAATTATATCATACTCTCCATCCCGCATGTGATTAATTATTACATCAAATAACACTTTTTATTACATTTTGATTTACAACGGACTATTTTTGTGTACAATGCAGAAAAACATTCAAAGGAGGTGAAACATGAAACCACATTCATCCAATCCACTACCTGCCCTTCTCAGATACTTCAGACAGAAGTCAGGACTCACACAGCAGGATGTCGCAGCCGCGCTCTCTATTTCCAGATCCGGATATGCCAACTACGAGGAAGGGAGAAACATCCCTAATATAGAACAGGCCATAAAGCTGTCAGAGCTTCTCGACCACGATTTTCTATACGCATACACCCTGTCATCAAGATACATGCAGGGGCATCCAAAGCCACTACAGATCGTCATGGAGGACAATTCATACATGACCGCCATAGAATCTAACCAGAGCACAGCAGACATGCTGGGCAATTACAGATCTCTCAGCGACAGCGACCGTCAACTTATAGACACATTTGTGGCAAATCTAGCATCTAAAAATTCCAGACTGTAGATCCAGTATTATACCCACCAATTACAGTAAATATTATTTTCAAGGAGAAAACAGGAAAATATGAAAAAAAGAAAAGAACGCAACATTGATACGTCGGTGTATGAAGACGATTCATCCGATCATGATTTTAACTGTGCAGTGATAGGCGGCGCACTGAAGTCTCTGAGGCGCAGCCACGGCAAAAGGCAGCAGGAAATAGCCGCCATCTTGAAGGTGTCCGTCTCCGCCTACTCGCACTATGAATGTGGAGAGCGAATCCCGGATCTCATAAATCTTATCAGAATATCCAATTTATACAGTATTAATATGAGTCATCTGGTGCTGCTCACCTGCATCGATATAGCAAAGAAAAATAAGATGGACATCAGCGAAGTGTTCCTCGCCTACAGCCACGGCAGGACTCTTCCACCGGAAGCGACAGGAATAATGTCCGACTGTGATCAGCTTGACGACAACGGCAGGGAAAATCTCAGGCTGTTTTTAAAGTCTGCACTGAGCTGCTAGCAGACTCACAATTTCGAAATAATACGGTTCAGATCGTTTATAACTCTCTTCTTATCAGCACTCCACAGAGGCGCAACAAGAATATTCTTAGGCCCATCCCCGGTGAACCTGTGAACAACCATATCAGGAGGAAGCTCTTTAAGACAATCACACAAAATATCTGCGTATTCATCAAATGTCAGTGCACGGAACACTCCTTCCTCATACATTTTTTCAAGAACAGTTCCCCTGAGAACATGAAGCAGTTGGAGCTTTATACCATTTGCGCCGCTTCGCACTATGTACCTTACCGTATCAATCATATCCTCCTTCGTCTCACCGGGCAGGCCTATTATCATATGAACTATAATGTGAACTCCCAGTTCTCTGAGTCTGTTCATCGTCTCATCATACACACTTATGTCATAACACCTGTTGATGAGCTGTGCTGTCCTGTCATTTGCTGTCTGGAGGCCAAGTTCTATCCACACAGGTTTAACAGCTATTATATCTTTTATCATATCTATGACCTCCGGGCCAAAGCAGTCCGGTCTGGAGGCTATCGATACAGCCGCAATGTCATCCCTTCTTGCAGCCGCCAGAAACTTTTCGCGCAAAGCATCGACATCACCGTATGTATTTGTATATGACTGGAAATACGCTATATATCTGTCACATTTGCATTTGCCTGATATCCTCTTTTTTGCCAGTTCTATCTGTTCATCTATGCTAATGACTGCATCCTCAGAGAAATCTCCCGAGCCGCTGGCACTGCAAAAAATACAGCCACCTGTCCCGGCTTTACCATCACGGTTGGGACAGGTGGTTCCTGCATTCAATGATATCTTATATAATTTCTCTCCAAATGTATCTCTTATATACGCATTTGTTGTATATATATCCATACTGTTACCTTCTATATACGATCCTGTCTATATCTGATGTGTCGCCTTTACAAGAGCAGGAACTATCTGTTTCTTTCTTGATACAACACCGGGAAGATATGCATAGCTATCCTCAAGCTGCACACCAAATGCTTTGCTGCACAGTTCCTGTGCATTCTCTCCCACGCATATGATACCTGAGCCCTCCTGAAGAATATTGGTCATTGCAAACATGACCACATCACAGCCAGGCTCCATATATCCACCGAGGAATTCACGCATACCGTTTCTTATTCTGTCTATCTCTTTCTCATTGACGGAATTGATCTGTCCAACAGCAACAACCATATCTCCAATGTCGAATTTCTTGAAATCCTGATGAAGTATCTCATCCATGGTCTTGTCCTTGAGGTTGCTTCCCGCGTCGAACATCTCCATGGCAAATTCATATATGTCTATCTCTGCAAGCCTTGCAAGCTCCTTTGCAGCAGCCTCGTCTATGAATGTACACGTCGGAGACTTGAATGCCAGTGTATCGGAAAGTATCGCTGCGCAGAGAAGTCCAGCTATCGGCTTATCTATCTTGACATTCTGCTCTTTGTACATCTGATAGATGATCGTAGCAGTACATCCAAGTGGCTGATTTCTGAAATACACAGGATTCATGGTCTCTATATTCGCAATCCGGTGGTGGTCGATTATCTCGAGTATCTCGGCATTCTCCACGCCGTCAACAGACTGGGTTCTCTCATTGTGATCAACAAGTATGAGCTGTTTCTTTCTCGCATTGATGTAGTTACGCCTTGATACAAGTCCCTTGTAGTTGCCATAGCCGTCCGTAACCGGAAAGTATCTCACTCTGGTCTTTGCCATGGTCGTCTTAAGCGTATCTATATCGTCATCCTCATAGAATGTCATGATGCGGTCTCTTATCATAAAGAATCCTATAGGCATGCTCTGTCCGATAAGTCTGGCAACAGCATAGGTGTCCGTCGGTGTAACAACAACCGCACAGCCCTTGTTCTTTGCAAATTCCAGAACCACGTCAGATATACTGTTCACAAGACATACTATAAGCATGCTCGCACCGCAGTTTATGGCCGCAAGCTGAGCCTCAACCCTGTCACTCACTATGACTATGTCATTTTCCTTGACATGTCTCTCAAGGATGTCAACCTGGGCAGCTCCCACGATCACTCTTCCATCCTTAACATATTCGTCGGCGTCACCGTACACAAGCTCGCCATTTATAGTATCTATTATGTGTGAGAACTTTGTACCAGCTATGAACAGGGAATTATCATCCTTCTCAAGCATATATGCCTCGGCTATATCTCCGACCGTTATTATTCCCTTTATCTTGCCATTATTGACAACCGGAAGTGTCGTGGCGTCGTTATCCTGCATTATCTCAAATGCTCTCTTCATGGTGATATCTCCCGACACACCATCAACTATTCTGTATGCTATATCCTTCACCTGTACATTTACATTGCTCACAAGTGCCGGCGCCTGCACACCAAAATAATCAAGGACAAACTGTGTCTCTTTATTTATATTTCCAGCTCTCTTTGGAATGTATTTGTTCTCATGCTGATTTTTCAGATGGGCGTACGCAATCGCTGAACATATAGAATCCGTATCCGGATTCTTATGTCCTATGACAAACACCTCATCTGTAGGAACATTATGCATATTTCACCTCTTATTTCTATCAATTATAATGTATTCATTTCTATGCCACGCAGAGAAGATGCCTTGTGACATCCCACATGCTAACAAGCATAAATTGAATGAGGCAAAATGACAACCCCTTTTAACGTTGTTTATCATTTTGCCCCATTTTTTATCTGTTTAATCAGAACTTATATCTCGCTTATATCCACGAGTGAAAGCTTTGTGGTATCAGCGGTCTCAAGGCTTGTGAGCAGCGCATCGGCTGTATCAAGGCTTGTAAGACATGTAACACCTGTCTCAACTGCGTGACGTCTGATAATAAATCCATCCTTGCTTCTATCAACACCCTGTGATGGAGTGTCGATTATCAGATCGATCTCATGGCTCAGTATCAGGTCAAGCAGATTTGGTGATGGCTCCTCAACCTTGTTGATGAGCTTTGCAGGAACACCATTCTCATTGAGAACTCTGCATGTGCTTCTTGTTGAATATATCTCATATCCAAGAGCAGCAAATCTCTTACCGATATTTATAGCATCCATCTTATCTGAGTCCTTGACTGTGAGGATCATCTTCTTGGTTTTTGGAAGATTGATTCCGGCTCCAAGGAATGCCTTGTACAGAGCCTCATTGTAGTTCTTGGATATACCAAGGCACTCTCCTGTTGACTTCATCTCAGGTCCAAGGCTTATCTCAGCGCCTCTGATCTTCTCAAATGAGAATACAGGCTTCTTGATTGCGAAATACTCTGACTCCGGCTGAAGACCAGGTGTGTAACCCATATCCTTGATCTTCTCACCTGTGATAACACGTGTTGCAAGATCTACGATAGGTATTCCTGTTACCTTGCTTATATATGGAACTGTACGGCTTGAACGAGGATTTACCTCTATTACATATACCTCATCATTGTATGCAATAAACTGTATATTTATAAGTCCGATTACGTGCAGGCTGTTTGCAAGCTTCTTGGTGTAATCAGCGATGACTCTCTTTGTCTTTGGTGAGAGTGTCTGTGCAGGATATACCGAGATACTGTCTCCTGAATGTATTCCGGCTCTCTCAACATGCTCCATGATACCAGGGATAAGTATGTCATCTCCATCACATACAGCATCGACTTCGACCTCTTTACCCATGATGTACTTATCTACAAGTATTGGGTGCTCCTGGGTATGTCTGTTGATGATATCCATGAACTCTATGATATCCTTATCAGAGATCGCGATCTGCATTCCCTGTCCACCGAGAACGTATGAAGGTCTTACAAGTACCGGATAACCCAGCTCATTTGCAGCCTCAAGCGCCTGCTCTCTTGTAAATACCGTCTTACCAGCAGGTCTTGGTATACAACACTTCTCAAGGATCTCATCGAAGAGCTCTCTGTCCTCTGCTGCATCTACATTCTCTGCACTTGTTCCAAGGATTGGTACCCCCATCTCCATGAGTGCCTCTGTGAGCTTGATAGCGGTCTGTCCACCGAACTGTACAACAGCTCCATCCGGATGCTCCAGATTTACTATAGCCTCAACATCCTCCGCTGTAAGAGGTTCAAAGTAAAGCTTGTTTGCTATATCAAAGTCTGTACTGACTGTCTCAGGGTTGTTGTTGACGATGATTGTCTCGTAACCCTTTCTCTCAAATGCCCATGTGCTGTGAACTGAACAGTAATCGAACTCTATACCCTGTCCGATTCTGATCGGGCCTGAACCAAGTACCATTACTTTCTTCTTTGAATTGTCCTCAGCGACCTCGTTCTCCAGAGAATCAAAGCATGAATAGTAATATGGAGTCATGGCATCAAACTCTGCTGCACATGTATCAACCATCTTGAAGTGTGCTGTTACACCGTAGTCGTAACGCATCTGTCTGATCTCTTTCTCTGTCTTGCCTGTGAGTCTCGCGATAACCTTGTCAGGGAACTCAACTCTCTTGATCTCCTTCATTAGCTCCTTGGAGATATCTCCCTTGGACTCGATTATCTTTCTCTCAGCCTTAACAAGGTTGTGGATCTTGTCTATGAACCATCTGTCGATCTTGGTAATGTCATAGATCTGATCGTATGATATTCCACGTCTGATAGCCTCAGCTATGACATAGATACGTCTGTCATCAACATGTCCGAGAAGCTTTATAACCTCTTCGTCTGTCATATCCTTGTATCTGCTTGACCAGAGACTGTCTACATGCTGCTCCAGTGAACGGAGAGCCTTCATAAGTGCACCCTCAAAGTTTGTACAGATACTCATAACCTCACCGGTTGCCTTCATCTGTGTTGTCAGATCATGGTCAGCGGCGATGAATTTATCAAATGGAAGTCTAGGAATCTTGACAACCACGTAATCAAGTGCCGGCTCAAAGCTGGCATATGTCTTCTTTGTAATAGCGTTCTTGATCTCATCCAGGTTGTATCCAAGGGCTATCTTGGCAGATACCTTTGCAATAGGATATCCGGTTGCCTTTGATGCAAGTGCTGATGATCTTGAAACTCTTGGGTTTACCTCGATAACACAATACTCAAATGAATTAGGATTCAGAGCAAACTGAACGTTACATCCACCCTTGATGTTGAGCTCTGAGATAATGTTCAGTGCTGAGCTTCTGAGCATCTGGTACTCCTTGTCACCAAGTGTCTGTGATGGAGCCACGACTATAGAGTCTCCAGTGTGTACTCCGACAGGATCAAGGTTCTCCATGTTACATACGGTTATACATGTACCATTTGCATCACGCATAACCTCGTACTCGATCTCCTTCCATCCTGCGATACATCTCTCGACAAGAACCTGTCCTACACGTGAAAGTCTCAGACCGTTCATGAGGATCTCCTTGAACTCTTCCTCATTCTCAGCGATACCACCACCTGAACCTCCAAGTGTATATGCAGGACGGAGAACTACAGGGTATCCAATCTTCTTGACAAAATTAAGACCGCCCTGAACTGTTGTAACGACCTCTGAAGGTGCTACAGGCTCATGGATCTTCTCCATAGTCTTCTTGAACTCAAGTCTGTCCTCGGCCTTCTTGATGGTCGTTGATGATGTTCCTATGAGAAGCACGTCATGCTCTCTGAGGAAACCTGACTCATCAAGCTCCATGGCGATGTTGAGGGCTGCCTGACCGCCGAGTGTCGGCAGAAGGCTGTCCGGCTTCTCCTTCTCAATGATAGCCTTTACAACATCAACCGTAAGAGGCTCAATATATACCTTATCTGCTATATCCTTGTCCGTCATGATGGTTGCAGGGTTTGAGTTGATGAGGACAACGCACAGTCCCTCTTCCTTAAGAGAACGGCACGCCTGTGTTCCGGCGTAATCAAACTCAGCAGCCTGACCGATGACTATAGGACCTGATCCGATAACTACAACCTTTTTTATATTAGGATTCTTTGGCATTACTTTGACACCTCCATCATATTCATAAATGTATCAAACAGCGAATCTGTATCCAGCGGACCTGCACATGCCTCCGGATGGAACTGAACTGTCTGTGCATTCTTTCCAAGATAGTGAACTCCCTCTACTGTTCCGTCATTTACATTGACGAAGCTGACCTCTGCGATCTTTCTGTCAAGGCTGTCTTCCTTGACCATATATCCGTGATTCTGTGTTGAAATATATACCTTGCCGGTCTTCATATCTCTTACAGGATGGTTTGCACCTCTGTGTCCGTACTTCATCTTCTCTGTATCACCGCCGTTGGCAAGCGCCATGAGCTGATGTCCAAGACATATAGCAAAAATTGGAATATCTGTATCGAAAAGCTTCTTTACCTGAGCTATTGTGACCTTACACTCCTTTGGATCTCCAGGACCATTTGTAAGCATGATTCCGTCCGGAGCGTCTGCGATGATCTCCTCAGCAGGTGTCTCTGCAGGATATACAGTAACCTGACAACCTCTTGCAAGGAGGGACTTGACGATGTTCTTTTTAACACCGAGATCGATGACTGCAACCTTGAATCCGTCACCAGGATAGAATATTTTCTCCTTACATGTAACATCGAGAACAACATGTCCCATCTTCCATGCCTTAATACGCTTCATGCACTCATCAAAATCATAATTCTCATCAGTTGTGATCATACCTCTCATGGTACCATCTTTCCTGAGGATCTTGGTAAGTGTTCTGGTATCTATTCCTTCTATACCAGTTATATTATTCTCAACAAGAAATTCGTTTATGGTCATCTCGCTTCTGAAATTACTAGGAGTCTTGCAGAGCTCTCTAACAATGAATCCTGACTGCCAAGGTCTGCCAGCCTCCATATCCTCTCTGCATACACCGTAGTTGCCTATAAGCGGATATGTCATACATACTGACTGCCCTGCATATGATGGATCTGTAAGAATTTCCAGATAGCCGGTCATCGAAGTATTGAATACTATCTCACTGATTATCTCGTCAGTAGAGCCAATACTTTTACCTTCAAACACGTGTCCGTCTTCAAGTATCAAAAAAGCTTTCATAATCGTATTCCTTTCGTTTTTTCTATTTTTGCTCAAAAAAAAAGAGTGAAAACGGGGAAACGCTTGAGATAACCCACATTTATTGGCCTCTTTTTTTCTTAATTTAATAAATACTACCACATTTGACAAGGCGGTACAATATTTTTTTCGATATATTTTTTATTTTTGTGTTCACGACAAAAATCTTGTTTTTTATTCAATATTTTTATTAATTTTTTCATCTCTGAGCTCAGCAGCCCGTCTGCTGAATTCACATCCACAGAAATTCTGTCTGTATAATCCATATTCCTTTGACAGCTCTATCGAGTGCTTATATCCATTTTTCTTCTTGAAATCACTGAACAGATAATCTATGTCGTATTTCCTGCTCATCTCTGCACCTATCTCGTTCAGCCAGTCCGCATTCTTGTGGGGGCTTATCGACAATGTGGTCGTAAATACGTCATATTCATTTTTCTTCGCATGGATCGCGCTCTTCTCAAGTCTCAGCTTATAGCAGTCATAGCACCTGAGTCCTCTCTCAGGAAGATCCTCCCTGCCCTTAGCCATATCCAGAAACACCTGCGGCTCATGCTCCGCCAGTTCGACATCCACTCCTTCCACATATACTTCATGTACAAATCTGTCAAGCTCACGGAATCTTTTTATGTACTCATCGTAATCCGTTATATTTGGATTGTAAAAATAAGCTGTTATGTCAAAATGCTCCGCAAGGACCGACAGACAATGGCTGGAACATGGCGCACAACAGCAGTGCAGCAACAGTTTTTTTCTGCCGCATTGTGTATTTTCACTATCAAATTCAGCTATCTGTCTCTCCATCATTTGATAATAATTTGCATTTTGCATCATTGTTTTCTCCTTTTTTGTTGATATTTCACACCACATTTTACAACATTCGATGATCTTTTGCACATTTGTGCATGTTTACTAGTTGACTTTGTTATATCTTTACAATATACTGTAGATAGTTACTAAAGCACGTTATGATCATTTATCAATGGAGGTGTAGATTATGACAGTTCAGCAGGCAATTAAAAAGTACAAGTTAGAGCCGCTCAGCGTCAGCGTTGCCAAGGTCAAAGCCAAGGAGCTCAACGTTGATGAAGTTCTTTACATGAATGTACAGAAGAACAAATATGCGTATATCGTACGCGATTCACGTGGTATAATGTTGTACTCTGATGAGCGCAATCTTTATACTAAGCTTTATAAGGGTTTAAAGATTACTCCCCTTGAATCATAATATTTTCACACGGAATTTATTAAATATGCACACACATGGAATATGGGAAAAAGCTGTTACTCCACTCCCCTATGGAATCAAGAGCTTTTTCCCATATTTTATATTAATCTGTACTCAGGCCTTTCTTCATTATACATATGACACCGTATCTCATCATCCACATATATTATGATCAGCGACAGGAACATCCATAGGATAGAATAAGGCACACATATCTGCCCCGCAAAATTTAACGGCATATCAGAGTAATCCCACACGTTAAGTCCTAGTCTTATATTCACAACATACCCGGTCAGGAACTCCAGCTCAGATATTATCACAGAGGAAACCAACATCTGCGCAAGTATCCCCATCTTCGGAAACATCTGGTTCAGTCCGCCGCACAAAAGCGTAGCAAGGCCTCCACAAATTATCATGGAATAATGGGAATAATGCCTGGCCGATATCTCCAGGAAATAATATATCATCCCACCCGTCATAAATATAGTAAAGCACTTACACACAAAGACCCTCACAGCGACACCTCCTGTATATATACAGTTTAGTATCAACCGTGAGGGTCAATATTATTTATTCTTTATACTTTCCTCTGAAAAAGTTATTTACATGATCAATAGTTCTGTCTGAGAGCTCAAGCTTCACGAATTCAGCCTTGCCGTTCTTATTGAGGACGAACACATACACACCATCCTGATTCTGCTTATTGCCGGATGTGAAATCCCTGGTCTTTATTGAGCTGTCCTGCTGAAGTTCATTGTCGAGGTAAATGCATCCCTCTTTCGCAATGAACTTTACATCGGCGTTGCTGAAGCTCATGATCTTTTTTCTGCTCTTCTTTGCAATGATCCTTGCGATGTCTATATCCTCATTCACCATTATATATTCATACTCCGTCTCTCTTCTGGAAACAAAAATACCAAATACAACAGCACCTGCAATCGCAACTAAGAATCCAATACTGCCAAAGCCCTGAACGAACATCGCTGCGCCAAGTCCGGCGATCATCAGCACGATTCCGGCAGCCATACCGCAAGTAACACCCGCAGGTGTCTTCGCCTTAACTATATGTTCTGCATAACCATCATTTAACATACCTGTTTTCTCCTTAAGTTCTTTAAAATTCTAAGCCCTTATATTCTAGCATACATGGGCTGTTTTGTCATCATATTCCCGCTGGACATCCACCGCATCCGCCACAGCCTGCCGTTCTGACAGCTCCGGCATCATCTCCGGCATAATTAAATGCCGACTCTATGAGGCACACCGCCTGGGAGCTTATTCCAAGTCCCCCTCCGGTAAACCCAAGCTTCTCCTCCGTTGTCGCCTTGATATTGACCTGATCCTTGTCTATACACAGGCAATTACAGATATTCTCCCTCATCTGATCAATGTACGGCGCCATCTTAGGGCTCTGGGCAATTACGGTCGCATCTATGTTCTCGATGATGTAGAGCTTCTCCTCGAGAAGTCTCTTCACTTCTGACAGGAGCTTCATGCTGTCCGCTCCCTTATACCTCTCATCAGTATCAGGGAAATGCTTTCCAATATCCCCCAACGCCGCAGCACCGAGAAGCGCATCCATTATCGCATGAAGAAGTACATCCGCATCGCTGTGTCCAAGGAGTCCTTTCTCATATGGAATCTCAACTCCTCCGATTATAAGTTTTCGTCCCTCAACTAGCCTGTGGACATCGTATCCCATTCCAACTCTCATGTGATATCCTCCTTATATGAATAAAAAAAAGACGGAATGTCTTCCGTCTCATCAAATAGTAGCGAGAGGGGGATTCGAACCCTCGACACTGCGGGTATGAACCGCATGCTCTAGCCAACTGAGCTATCTCGCCATGTCTTGTAAATGGGACCTATAGGGCTCGAACCTATGACCCTCTGCTTGTAAGGCAGATGCTCTCCCAGCTGAGCTAAGATCCCATATTACTTCGTGTCATCGCTGACACCTTTGTTAGTATACTCAAGTGACCATGTTTTGTCAACAACTTTTTTCACTTTTTTTATTTTATTTTTTATCGGCCTCCACCAAACAAGTAAATAATGAGATTCACTATGAACAGAATGATGACAACAGGTATCACGATATACCACACTATCTTAAATCCCAGCCAGATAACTCCAAGCACTATACCTATAACAAGTGCAGCCACAAGAATGAGTATTATCGCTGTCAGCACCTTGCCTATCGGTGAACTGAAATCAAGCTTGCCATAAGCAAAGCTTGTATTGCCCTCGTCGTCCACATTTACATGCCAGCCCTTCTGACTGCTTCCGCTGGCTTTGCGGGTGTTGTAGCTGTCATCATACGAAGAGGATTCTGTATCATAATATCTTCCGCTTGCGCCCTGTCCCTCTGTGTCAATGATCGTCTTGGCGATCAGTCTTGCAGATCCCAGAGATGAACATATCTCCTCCTCTGACTTGCCTGCTTCTTTCTGCTTCTTAAAATAATCCTCATAATAATTCATCGTGTCATAATATGTCTGCGTTGAGACATTTCCATCAAGAGCTTTCTTCAACTCATCCATAAACTCTCTTTTTCGCATATCGCACCTCCGCGCCATTATGTCAATTCTATTTTTATCACTTCATATTAAGATATACGACGACAACTTTGTAGCCGCCCATATCTTCCACCACATAATTTATAGACCTTATATTGCCATAATTGTACAGAAATGACAAGTCAAATGTTTCGTCATCTGTATATATAGCAGCTTCCAGCACATTACTGCCGCCCATCTGTATCCTTATGCCTTTTTTATACTCATCGAACGAGTCATAGGTATAAAACCTCTTTTTATAGAAATTATACGCTGTGTCGGCACACTCTCTGTAGAATTGCTTTTCCCATGAGTGAGTCAGTTCCAGTGTGCTGTCATCGACATTCACATAGGTGTGCTTCAGATAGCTGCCCATATCCGGCAGCGAGTCATCCCATGTCAGATCCACATTATACCATTCTCCGCCGAGCTCTATCTGATTCCATGCATGAAGTCCTTCCTCCGTGCTTCCGACTACTATGTCACATTTGACGCCCAGACAGGACATGATTATGAAGAACGCCTCAGCGTAGCCGTCGCACACGCTCTGGTGAAGCACCAGCGCTCCATATGCCGTATATGCATCATCATTATTGTCGGGATATCCATAGACACAGTTTTCCACTATATAATCGTGCACGGCGATCTCCTTGTCAAGGTCGCTCATGCCATCTGAAATGTTGTCATTTATAAAACTGTCGATCACCTCATATATCTGCTTCGCCCTTATGTTGTCCTCCGGGATATCCGTTCCTTCTATATATTTTCTGACAGCATAATAATTATCCGACAGTTCATAGTTGAGCTGTATTGCCAGATATCTTCCCGTCTCAATTATTATCCTGTACGTATCCACTGAGCCGTATGCCGAATCTATATATTTGTTGATGTTGTGCACATCACTTTTCGCCACATTACTTACATAATACATGCCCGACTCGTTTCCGTCCTCCATATCCTGGACAACGGCCGCCCGGAACTCCACCAGGCCATCAAGCATCTGGCTGCTCTTGATCACATTGAAGAACAACCACCGCACTCCCACCATCATCAGCGAGAGAACAACTACAATACTTATAACTCCAAGAATCTTCTTTTTTGTACCCAAACTTCCTGTCAATCCTCCATCCCTGCTTTGCTGCGGTGATCCGCCTGTATATTTTATCATCTGTACTTTTGCGCCGCAAGCACCAACCACGCATTTCCTGTGGTTATAAATAAACCTTATTTGTGTTGATATGCGAACTTTTATGTTGTAAAATGTACGTTGTTTGAAAACTACCTTATAATTTACTCAGTTTTCAACCTAAAACAAAAAAATAACAGAAAAGAGGATTTAATATGGCTCAGCTCTGGGGCGGACGCTTCACAAAAGAAACAGACAAATTAGTATATAACTTTAACGCATCTATTTCATTTGATCAGAAATTCTACAGACAGGATATCCGCGGAAGTATCGCGCATGTAACCATGCTCGCTTCATCCGGTATTCTCACTGACGAGGAAAGAGATCAGATCATAGCGGGACTTAAGGGCATACTGAACGATGTGGAGAACGGTTCTCTGCAGATCACTTCAGAATACGAAGATATACACAGCTTTGTCGAGGCAAATCTCATAGACAGGATCGGCGATGTGGGCAAAAAGCTTCACACCGGACGAAGCAGGAACGACCAGGTTGCATTGGACATGAAGCTCTATGTAAGAGACGAGATCATCGAGCTCAAGGAGCTTATTTACAAGCTTCTGACTACTCTTCACAGACTTATGAATGAGCACATCGACACATACATGCCTGGATTTACTCACCTCCAGAAGGCACAGCCAATAACTCTGGCACATCACTTTGGAGCATACATGGAGATGTTCAAGCGTGACTACGACAGAATGAACGATATATATGACAGAATGAACTACTGTCCTCTCGGATCAGGTGCCCTCGCAGGAACCACATATCCGCTCGACAGAGAGCTCACCGCTTCTCTGCTGGACTTCTACGGTCCGACTCTCAACAGCATGGATTCAGTTGCCGACAGGGATTACTGCATAGAGCTTTTATCCGCCATGTCTACCATCATGATGCATCTCTCACGTTTCTCCGAGGAGATCATCATCTGGAACTCAAATGAATATCAGTTTGTTGAGCTCGATGATTCATACAGCACAGGAAGCTCTATCATGCCACAGAAGAAGAACCCGGATATAGCCGAGCTCGTAAGAGGTAAGACAGGCAGGGTTTACGGTGCTCTCACCTCCCTTCTCACAACCATGAAGGGAATCCCTCTCGCATACAACAAGGACATGCAGGAGGATAAGGAGCTCACATTTGACGCGATAGACACTGTAAAGGGATGTCTCACACTGTTCACAGGCATGATAGCCACCATGACAGTCAACAAGCCTAGAATGGAAGCATCAGCCAAGAACGGATTCACCAACGCAACAGATGCCGCAGATTACCTTGTAAATCACGGTGTACCTTTCCGTGATGCACACGGCATCGTCGGCCAGCTCGTTCTGAAGTGCATAGAGGAGAACATCTCCCTCGACCAGCTTAGTCTCGACGAGTACAAGGCCATCTGTCCTGTATTTGAAGATGACATATATACAGCCATCAGCATGGAAGAATGTGTTCAGAAGCGTAACACAATCGGTGCTCCGGGACACGCTGCAATGCAGAAGGTGATCGATGCAAACGACAAGTTCTTAGCATGGGCTGAGCAGGATTTAACCAAGCACACCAAGGAGTGATTTTTATGAACAATACAACAAAAGCCAAATACGATATGGCAGAAAAGATGCTCAAGGTCGATATCTCTCTTGAGGAGGTTGCTCTCATGACTGAGCTTCCAATGGAAACCCTGAAAAAAATACAGCATGACATCCAGAAAGACGGACTCGTCACAAGACACGACGTGAAGGATGTCGATCTCGATTCAGGCTACCTTATCTAAGCTTAATCCACATACCGTATAATAAATATCCCCGCTGTTCTCACTATGGCCCAGCGGGGATATTTATATGTGTACAACATTCCGGTTTATTTGTCCTCAAGATACCTTCTAAGACTTTTTATCGCATTCTTCTCGAGGCGGCTGACCTGCGCCTGGGATATGCATATCTCCTCTGCCACCTCCGTCTGGGTCTTTCCCTCAAAAAATCTCAGCCTCACTATATTCTTCTCCCTGTCGCACAGCCTGTCCATAGCCTCTCTGAGATCAAGGTTTTCAACCCACATCTCCTCCTTATTCTTTCTGTCTCTTATCTGATCCATGATGTACAAGGTGTCTCCACCCTCCTGATACACCGGCTCATACAGGGACAGCGGTGCCGATATGGCATCAAGCGACATGACTATATCTTCCTTCGGTATACTTATCTCCTCCGCTATCTCCTCTATCGTCGGCTCCTTATCCTTTGTCTTCTGGAGATTTTCCTTGGCATATATCGCCTTGTAGGCTATATCACGCAATGACCTTGATACTCTTATAGCATTGTTATCTCTGAGATACCTTCTGCACTCACCTATGATCATAGGCACAGCGTACGTACTGAATTTGACATTGAGACTTCTGTCAAAATTATCCAACGCCTTGATAAGCCCTATACAGCCAACCTGGAACAGATCATCCGGATTCTCATTTGAACTGCCAAATCTCTGGATCACGCTGAGCACAAGGCGGAGATTCCCCTCTATAAACTCCTCCCGGGCAGAGCTGTCTCCCTGCTCCATCCTGTCAAACAGCATGTTCTTCTCATCCTCTGTAAGATATGGTAATTTCGATGTATTTACACCACATATAACCACTCTGTTCAGCGCCATATCATGTCCCTCCACGTGTTATCTGTCTAACACTAGGATTGTCAGATACATGCTAATTTATTCATATTTGCACCACTTTTACTGATATATATGCACGCAAAAAGACCATGAAAACCAATTTGTGTCCTAAGTCACTCATCATCTTCATGGTCTCTTATCTTCGTATATCTAGTTCTTTCTGAACTCCTCAAGTTCAAGTCCCTCATTGTGCTGGAGAACCTGATCGATGACCCACTCATTTGCAAACAGGAGAAGCGGATTACCCTTCATGTCCTTAACCTTCTTGACATCGCTCACACGCTTGAGCTTTGTCACGTCTATGGTAGGATCCTTCACCCATCTGATATAGTTATATGGTATCGGCTCAAGTCTTATCTCACAGCCGTACTCGTTCTCAAGTCTGTACTTAAGTACATCAAACTGAAGCACACCTACAACTCCGACTATGATCTCCGAAAGTCCCGCAGTGTACTCCTGAAATATCTGTATAGCACCCTCCTGGGCAATCTGGGTAACACCCTTGACAAACTGCTTACGCTTCATGCTGTTGAGCTGAACAACCCTGCAGAAGTGCTCCGGTGCAAATGTAGGGATACCCTCATACTCAAACTTCTTTCCGCCTGTTGTGAGCGTATCTCCGATGGAGAACAGATCAGGATCAAATACTCCTATAACGTCACCGGCATAAGCCTCATCGACGATCTTTCTGTCCTGAGCCATAAGCTGCTGAGGCTGGGAAAGCTTGATCTTTCTCTTGCTGGCAGCATGATATACCTCCATGCCTGCCTCAAACTTACCAGAGCAGATTCTCATAAATGCGATTCTGTCTCTGTGAGCCTTGTTCATATTTGCCTGGATCTTGAACACAAAAGCTGAGAACGGCTCTGTTACAGGATCTATGATTCCCTCTGATGAATTACGTCCGAGAGGAGGTGTCGTCATCTTAAGGAAATAGTTCAGGAACTGCTCGATACCAAATGTATTCAGCGCAGAACCGAAAAATACAGGGGAGAGCTCTCCGGCTCTGACCTTCTCTATATCCATCTCCTCTGTGGCACCATCTATAAGCTCTATCTCCTCATTGAACTGGTCAAAGAGGTATGGGCCGACAAGCTCCTTGAGAGCCTCATCGTCTATATGATAATCTGTTTCCTCCGCCTTCTTGGCTCCACCTGTCGATATAGCCTGGAACGTGGACACTATCTTGGTCTTTCTGTCATATACACCCTTGAACTCTTTTCCTGAACCTATAGGCCAGTTGACAGGGCATGTCTTGATACCGAGAACAGTCTCTATATCATCGAGAAGCTCAAATGTATCCCTTGCATCTCTGTCCATCTTATTTATAAATGTGAATATAGGTATATGTCTCATGACACATACCTTGAAGAGCTTTATGGTCTGAGCCTCAACACCCTTGGATGCATCGATCACCATGACCGCAGAATCCGCAGCCATAAGTGTACGGTAGGTATCCTCCGAGAAATCCTGATGTCCAGGTGTGTCAAGTATGTTTATGCAATATCCGTCATAATTGAACTGCAGAACAGACGAGGTTACCGAGATACCTCTCTCCTTCTCTATATCCATCCAGTCCGACACTGCATATTTGGAATTTGCCTTTCCCTTTACAGATCCCGCTGTGTTTATTGCGCCGCCAAAGAGCAGAAACTTCTCTGTGAGTGTAGTCTTACCTGCATCAGGATGTGAAATTATGGCAAATGTCCTTCTTCTGTTGATCTCTTCTCTTAACTTGTCATCCATTATCTTTTCCTCATATACAATTTATTGATTCTTATTCTTCAAAATGTCCCTGTTCTTCTGAGCCCAGAGCATAAGCGACTGTATATTCACAGACATCTTCTCCAGCTCCTCAAGGACAGCATCAAAAGCTGCAACCTCGGTCTCATCGACTATTCCATCAGCGGTGATCTCTATAAGCTGCTCAGATATATCTTCCATCTTCTTGGAGGATCCGAGGAACTGAAGTATGAGCCTGTCAAGGCTGTCCGCATTTATCGGCTTCACCGTCTCTTTTCCTATAGGGCAGTCGCCTGAACAATAGCTGTTACAGAGCTCGGGTATGTCATACGCCTTTGACATGGAAAGTACCTCCTCAGGGTACGGAACTACTGTGCCAAGCTCTATTCTTGAAAGCCTTGTCCTGTCTATATTGAGCACCTCTGCACTCTTCTCCCTGCTTGTAAGGTTATCGTTCACCTTAGACGCATTATATCTTGCGACATAATATTTATTGTTAAGCGCCTTTGTAGCTTTTTTACTCATTTTTTTCTCCTTATGTAGTTCTTCCTAATACACCTAATTAAACATAATAACACACAATATCAGCCGAATCAATCATCTTAATATCCGGTGAAAAAGTTCCATCAGAAGCTGCGCAAAATGCAGCTATAAAGTCTATATTCATATCTCCCTCTGCATGCGCAGGATCCGCTATTTCATCCATATGCATACGGCCGTCACACTCAGCCCTGCATACTGCATAATTGCCCAGCCAGATATTCTTCTTCTCCATATGCGCATTGTCCATGACCATTTGCTGTTCCTCATCCTTCATAAGTATGCCTGTTCCGGTCATCTTGCTGTACGCCTCGCGCCTTGTCCACACACATGTGCTGTATATTTCCGGGTGTGCACACGACATCACACATTTTTTATCCTCATCCGAATACAGGCGGTTAACTATGCTGTCCGGTATCCTTCTGACTCTCTCAACGTCTATACCACAAGGCTCACTGCCTATCGCAGCCGCCACACAACCCTCGGTATGGCTTATCGAAAACTGAATGTCCTTTATAAACGGCTTTCCCGCCTTATTCTTCTCATACGTGACCAGCCGTTCATCAATTCCGGCACATTCCCTGAGAGCATGTGCAAGCAGGATTCCCGCTGCAAGACTGGCATTCCTGTCATCCCGCCTCCTGAGACGTTCCACCTTACACCTTCTGTATTCCGATACTGCATCCAGACATCTGCCATATATCCCATCGTCAGCAAATGCCCCCGTATCCATTATATATGCTCTGTATCCGTTAAAAGATTTATTCAAATCCAATTCCATCTCTTTCTACCAAATACGCCATGGTCATAACAACAATACAGCCCCTTAATACTCGCATATTAAAGGGCTGTATAAACTAACCTATATTGTGACAAAATCAGGGAAGCTCTTCATATCCTTGTTCACCTCATCAATATGAAGTCCCTTGTAATCATATACTGCATTGTAAGCCATCTGCATCTCCATCGCACACTGCATCATGGATACCGGAACACCGACAAATATATCATCGATCGAGATCTCTATCTCACCCGGATTGAGCGTTATTGAATCCTCCTTCTCATTGTAAGGTGGAGCCATCAGTATCGCTTTGACTGCCTTGCTGAAATACGGCATCACATTTGGAACCGATATATATTTCTTTGCAAGAAGCTTCTCCTTATATCCGTCAGCAAGAACACACAGAGGCTGTTCCTCTGATATATCATCCACAAACGCCCTGGCAGCCTCCTCCATGATGGATGTTCTCCTGTCGTTGATTGGAGATCCGTACATAACGTTGAGATCCTGCTCCGTGAGCTTCTTATCAGCAAATGCCACTGTGAACATCTTCTCAGGACCATATGCTCCGACACCGGAAAACAGCTCTCTGTATATCTTCTCCATCTCATCCTTGACAGGAACAACTCTTCCACCGTCTATATTGGACTCGTTGTCCAGCATGAGCTTGATGATCCCTGTCTCCATCTCTTTTATCCTTCTGGATGTGACATAATCAGTCGGAAGAAATTCATGTCTCTTGGCTTTCTTGAGTATATTGCCAACAGCCTTATCACCGTTATTCGCAAGATCCTCGATGGAATTCTTCAGATCCTCTCCAAACTGTGAATATATCTCGTCAAGTCTCTCTGCCCTCTGCTGAAGCCATCTAAGTGTATCTCCAAACAGATCCTGTGCATCGAGTTCATCTATAAGCTTTGTTCTCTCCGCAGCAAGTGCTTCCTTGATGCATGCATCGAAATAACCATTCTCAGTCTCCCTCTTCGCTGAAGGGAAAGTGAAGAATCTCTTCGCAACAATGGTCTTGATGGAATCAATGATTCTGGTATATTCACCCGACGGTGTATAATCCTTCATCATCTTCTCAAGCTTTCTGACTTCAGCCATCATACCCTTTGTAGAATCTGTTACACCGGCACTCGGTGCACCTATGACATCTATTGCGCCATATGGGCCAAACTCATTCATATATTTGGATATCACATCATCAAGTGAACTCCAAAGCTTGTTCTTCATCGACTTTATGATAACCGGAAGTTCCTTCTCAAAGTTCTCCATCTTCTTGGCAAAGCCCTCTCGAAGACCGTCCGTATTCTTCTTTATCATCTTATATGTAGGCTTGGTGATCTGACCATACTGTATGAGACCGTTCACGGCAAGTTTGATATCCTCACCCTGCTCCTCCTGCAAGAATACAGTGAGCTCTGTGAGTACATTCTTGATATCCTCCTCGGCATTGCCCTCCTTGAACGGAGATCTGAACAATCCCTTATATGCCTGGGAAAACAGATCATTCTCACACATATTCTCTATCTCTTTGATAGGAATATGGTAGTCAGCCTCGCTTACTACCTTGTAATAGCAGTTTGACTTCTTGATATTCTCGTCACTGTGCTCCATCTTCCAGTTCGTGATGGAATATCCCTCATTCTCAAAAAATACATCCCTGAGAAGCTTCCTGTCGTTCTCCACGTCATTGTTGCCAATGAACTTGTTGCTGGCTAGCCTGTAGAGGAAGCTTGCTGTATCCCTTGTGATGTATCCCTCAGGTATGTAGCCCTGTTCGTCCTTTCTACCTGATACAAGCATGCAGGCATCAAAGAGATTCTCCCTGATGACCATCTTGTTTGACTTACTGATAAATGTATAGTTGTCATCCTTCTCGGAGAGCTTCATATAATAATCAACTTCCTTGAGGGTCGCACATCCATTTGCATTGAGTCTCGCCACAAGCTCTGTATCTTCATATACAGCCTTATGACCGAACAGTACATCCGGTGTGAGCAGGCAACCGCCAATCCTCAGATTGTTCCACTTCTTCGCCTTACCATACGCACGTATGTTATATGCGACATCTGAGAGGATTCCACTTCCGGTTCCCCCGGCGATTCCGGATACGATCAGAACATCGACTGTTCCCTCCGTCGTCTTGTCGTATACATCCTGAAGCTTATCAAAAAGGAGCATTCTGACATCCGTATATGCATTCGAGAACATCAGACGTCCAATCTGTCTGTTCCCCTTTGCTCCGTCTCTTCCTATCGTGATAGCCGGGAATTCAGGATCCATCCAGTTTGCAAGATTCTCATGGATCGGATTCTTCTGGATTCCATTCTCCAGAACATTCTCAATGTCCGGTCTGTATATACTGATAACCTCAAGGGCATTGAAACCTACACCCTCCTTGCTATCATCTATGGTAGCCTCCATCTCTGCTATATCTGAATCTATCATGAGGAAATTAATGTTATCCTCGGGTGTGATGTTATCCATCAGCATACCCTTAAGCGCGCAAACGGTCCTGCCTCCAAGTCCCCCAAGACCTATTACGAGCAGATTCTTGTTGAATCTGTTCTCATGACTTATACGTCCAAAAACACGTATGTCTTTTAATTTGCTAAACTCCTCTTTTTGAGTATCAATAAGTATCATAGATTATGCCTCTCCTTAATATGCACGTACACTTCTTCCCCCATAGTGAATTTTCTGTACCTGAAAACCCACATTTTCAATTTATCACTATTCTTATTGATTTTCAACAAAAAGCGTTAATTTATTTGGCATTTTTTCTAAATTTTGACATATTTAAGCATTAAACACTTTCTACTTATCTGTCAATTTTACCCTGTCTCCCACGATCTCAAAACAACCGAAGCTTTTGAGAAAGCTTGAAAACTTACTGTATCCATATTTCTTTATGCTGAAGCCGGGTATAATATTCTTAAGTTCTGTATTCAGCAGTCCCATATTGTACATAGTGTCAGAATTCTCCGTGAGAAGTCTCACTATGCGCAGCTTGACAGCACTCTTAGGATCGATATGGTTCTTGATGGACACAAATTTCTGCCTGCCGCTGTCTATATCCAGATCGTCAAACTCCTCACTGAGGAATGTTGACAGCTTGGAATACCCATAATTTCTCACGTCAAAGTCAGGATATTTGTTCACAAGGCGGCTTCCGATCTCACCCATATGAGTCTTCTTATCCTTGTCATCGTTCTCATCTATTATATTGTAGACCGTCTTCTTTATGTCCCTTATGCTTGTGATATATGACTCGTCCACAGCCGCAGCCTCAAGCATGGCATTCTTCGATGCCGGCTTGTTGAGATCCTCTGTCACCAGTGAATCAAGGATCTTGAAGCTTGTACACGCACTCACGAACGCTTTCGGAGTCTTGCGTTCTCCCATTCCGATGACCTGCTTGCCAGCCTCCCTGAGTCTTGATGCAAGCCTAGTGAAATCGCTGTCGCTTGTCACCAGACAGAATCCATCTATATTGCTCGTATAGAGAAGATCCATCGCATCTATTATCATGGCCGAATCCGTTGAATTCTTTCCCGCCGTGTATGAAAACTGCTGTACAGGCTGTATAGAATATGACAGCAGACAATCCTTGTCCCAGCCATTGTTATTCTTTGACCAATCCCCATATATCTTCCGCACCGTTATTGAGCCGAGCCTTGACAGCTCATCAAATATACTCTCAATATATTTTGCCGATACATTCTCTGAATCGATAAGTATCGCATACTTGTTAGAAATCTCACTTGATATTTCTTCCATATAAAAGTCCCTTTCATTTATCAGTTCTCTTTGCCGGTCTCAACCCCAAACTTGCCCGGTCCATCCTGAAAATACTCACGGGTAAGCTTCACAACTGTACCTGACAGCATGAATACTGCGATCAGGTTAGGTATGATCATAAGTCCGTTGAAGGTGTCCGCTATATCCCAGAGAAGTCCGAGATCCATGGTCGCACCGATGATTGCTACAAATGCATACACAACCATGAACGGCTTGATAAGCTTACTTCCAAACAGGAATCCGACACATCTTGAACCGTAAAGTCCCCATCCGAGTATGGTTGAGAACGCGAAACAGCACAAAGCCACCGCTGTGAATATCGATATCCAATTGCCGTAGGTTGCAACAAAGCCGTTGATCGTGAGATCGGCTCCTGCAGCCTGTCCGTAGGCTACCTCAGTTCCACTGCACAGTATTACAAGTGCCGTAAGCGTACATATAACTATAGTATCGATAAATACCTCGAATATTCCCCAGAGTCCCTGCTGCACCGGATGCTTTACATCAGAACATGCATGGGCTATGGATCCTGTACCAAGACCTGCCTCATTGGAGAAAATACCTCTCGATACACCCTTTCTCATGCTGAGGAACAGACTTCCAACTATTCCACCGGTCACGGACTTCGGATTGAATGCACCTTCAAATATAGAAGCGAACACTCCCGGCACACTCTTGATATTGATTATTACAAGAATTATAGCCATGATGATATACATAGCAGCCATGAATGGCACCAGCTTCTCTGTCACGCTTCCTATTCTCTTGATTCCTCCTATAAGTATGAGACCAACAAGAATAGCTATCATGATTCCTATCACAAGATTGATTGTAAATGTATTGCTCTTGTCAGCCAGATTATAATTAAAAAGTGCTGAATCTATAGCTGTTGTGATGGTATTGACCTGTGTTGCATTTCCTGTTCCGAACACTGTGAGTATACCGAGGACTGAATATGCTATAGCCAGGATGTAAGCATTCTTGCCTAGGCCATTCTTGATGTAATACATTGGTCCGCCGACCCAGTCACCATTCACATCCTTCTCACGATAGAACACTGCAAGTACGACCTCTGCAAACTTTGTTCCCATTCCAAGAAGTGCTGAGATCCACATCCAGAATACCGCACCAGGACCGCCTATGGCGATGGCTCCAGCAACACCGGCTATATTTCCCGTTCCAACCGTTCCCGCCAACGCCGTACACATGGCCTGAAAAGGACTGATGGCACCATCTGAAGTCTCCTTCTTGTTGAATATCCTTCCAAACGTATGCTTGAACGCGTATCCAAACTTTGTAAACTGAACCCCCCTGTTTCTTATGAGGAGCCACAGTCCCACGCCCACGATACATATCATGGATGGCACTCCCCATATAAAATTGTTCACCGATGAATTCACATCGGCAATGATCTTAAGTAATTTCTCCATATCTGTACTTCTCTTTTCCTATTACTTTTTTGCATATCATATATGATTTTACAATATAAACTGCACATTGTGCAAGAAAAAACGCGTATATATCCCGTATAGTCCCACCAACAATCACAATACCTATCCGCTTTTCAGACAAATTTTGCACACAAAATAACGGAGACGATTATTTATACCGCCTCCGCAATCATATATTATTTTAAGGTACTTTTATATCATACTGCCACTATCTTTACTCTCTGTTCTTCAGCACCTCAGCCGGCACGATCTTGTTCAGCCTGCCAACAAGAACTCTGTTGATTATGAAATACAGGACAAGTATTCCGCCGTAAAGCACAGCCCAGAGCCATGGGGCAAATGTCAGCTTGACGCCGCAGTTTACATTTGACACCAGAGAAGGATACACTGCACTCATTATAAGCTTTGCAAGTGGCAGGCATATGGCTGCTCCGATTGCGATTATGAAAAAATTGCCATCCAGATATAGCTTTCTGATCTCCTTCGTCTTGAAACCAAACACCTTTATCAATGAAATCGAGAATGCTGATCTGTCAATCATAACCTTCATCATCAAATACATTACCACTACGAATATAAGTGTCGAGATAATAACTATCATAATAACCATACTTCTCATCTGATCTGCAAATATTCCAGCAGCCGACTCTATATCGGCCTTTGTTGTGGTTGCGTAAAGTCTTGCAGGATCAACCTCCAGATCCTTGTCTGAAAATACTACATTGTACTCATCACTTCCAGCTCCGAACAGCTCCCTTGCATCATCTATAGTCATGAAAACATAAAATGCCGGAGTATACTGTGTCACACTGTCCACTGTAAAACCATAATCTATATCATTCTCCTCGTCGTGGAGCACGATTTCGTCACCCACACCATAACCATATTTCTCAGCAAATGATGATGATATGGCAACTCTGTTCTTGCCATCCTTAAGGTCAACATCAAAATACTTAGTATTCTTTGAAAGTCCAAGAACTGTCACATCCCAGTTGTAACCATATACCTCTTTCTTCAAAGTCTTAGCATACGCTGCCTCACCGCCCTCAGGGGGATTCTCTGTAGGATACTTGTATGTATACATATATTCATAGTGGGTATCCTCCACATTCTGCTTCTTGACCTTTGAACAGAAAGTTGCAGTGTTAAGACTTAACATCAGGCATATGAGGGCTATAAACATTCCGATCACAATGGTCAACCCTGTTCTCATCTCTCTGAGCATCTGTCTGACTCTGAATCTTCCGACAAATCCCATGTCTCCGAGATCGACATTGCTGCCCTTTGGCTGCTTGACCTCATTCTTTATAAGTGAAAGAGCTGTCTGTGAGAGCTTCTTTCTGATAACGAAGTAGTTCACAACTATCGCTGCCAGTGGCGTCATCACAATACCGTACACTATAAGAATCGGCGGGATCTTCACATCCATAGCAGGGATGGAATAATACGCATATGCATCTGCCATCTGCACAGGAATTCCCACATTGCTTATTCCTATAAGAAAACCGATTATACCAGCAACTGTTGTGACTATGACCGGAAGTGTCAGATAGTGCATCATGAGATCTCTTCTCTTGACACCCAGGGCATAGAGCGCACCTATGACGCTGCTCTCCTTCTCTATTCCATGTACAACGAATACCGATATGACATATGTGAACAGAAGCATGAGCAGCACACCGAAGAAATATCCCGCCTGTACATTGATCTGCTGGTCATCAGCGGCTCCGCCTGTTCTCGGATTATCATCACTTGTCACAAATGATGTAATATTTGCAAGATCTGTGTCGTAATCCTTGAGGAATGAATCCGTCTCCTTCTTGAGTTCTGCCACTCCATCCGCAAGCTCATCCGAGCCATCCTTTGCCTCTGCAGCTCCGTCGGTATACTCCTTAATGCCGTCCTTGAATACCTTTATGCTGTCAATATCGCTCATGGCACTCTTGACACTCATAGCCACGATTCCACCCTGACTGTCGGCAATCTTAGTCATCTCGTCATTGTAATTATCCTCTGTGAGCTCTGTATCCAAACCATACGCTGAGAGAGATGATGACGCCTGTTCAAGGTATGCGTCAAACAGCTCCTGTGCCGCATTGTTGAGCTTCCTGTTGTTATCAGTGAGTTCTCCAAGTCCATCTGCAAGCTCATTTGCACCTGACTTAAGATCCTTTATGCCATCCTTGAAATCGTTTATGGCTGCGCCAGTTCTATCCCAATACTCCTGAAAATACTCATCATCTATGCTGTCTGTGTCGACCTTGATGTCTTCAAGTGCATCCTTCACGTCATCACAGGTGGTCTTGCCCTCGAGTCTGAACGCATACAGATATGTCTCAGTCTTGACACTCTCGCCTGTTGCATTGAGCTTATCATACGCCCCCTCTGTAACGAATACCGTTCCAAACACCTTACTGTCAACTACAGTATCTGACATCTCCTTGAAAAGAGCATTATAATCAGGTGATGTCCCTATTCCTGTCACCTTGAATTCATTTCCTGCTATCTGTATTATATCTCCGACAGAAATATCATTTACCTGACTGAATCTCTTCTCAACAACTATCTCATCATCAGCCTCCGCAAGATTTCCCTCATCACATTCCACAAGATCTATGTTCTCCCTGTTGGCAAATACCCTCAATGTCTTGCCATCCATGACCTCGTAGTCCTCGTAGAACATCCCCTCAACCTCTGCGCCAGCATCCTCAAGCTGGGAGATCTCATCATCGCTCAGTGGAACGAATACGGAAAACTGACCATCCTCTATCTTATTTGCCTCGTCATGTGTCTCGCCATTGTCAATGATCGTATATCCGGCTCCTATCAGCGAGACAATGACATACATACCCATGATGATAAGAAATGCAAGTGCTATGTATCTGAACAGATTATTCTTCAGATCCCTCAGAACCCTTTTTCTCAAAACCTTCTGCATATTACAAATCCTCCAATTCTGACGCTGGAACTCTCACTTCGTTCTCATACTCCTTGCTTATAAGGCCATCCTTTATGAAGATAACCTTGTGAACCATATTCTTGATGGAATTGTTATGTGTTACTATCAGCATGGTCGTTCCATACTTCGCATTTATCTCCTCGAGAAGAACAAGAATATCTCTGGATGTCTTGGAGTCAAGAGCTCCTGTCGGTTCATCACAGAGGAGGAGTTTTGGATTTTTAACCAGAGCTCTCGCTATAGCACATCTCTGCTGCTGTCCACCTGAGAGCTGTGAAGGAAACTTGTTCTGATGCTCCGTAAGTCCCAGTGTCTCGATCAGGTCATCCATAGGAAGCGGATCATCAGTCAGATACTCACATACCTGTATGTTCTCTCTCACTGTGAGGTTTGGAACCAGATTGTAGAACTGAAATATGAATCCCAGATTATCACGTCTGTAGTCCGAAAGCTGGTCGCTGGTCATGCCAAATATCTCTGTGCCGTCAACCTTTATTGAACCCGAATCCATATTGTCAAGACCACCTATACAGTTCAGAAGTGTTGACTTACCTGAACCTGATGTTCCCTGTATAACACACATCTGTCCTTTTTCAACACCTGTGTTTATACCTTTAAGCACCTGCACATAGCTTCCACCCTCTCCATAGCTCTTCTTTACTCCTGACACTTCCAAATACATAATTTTTCCTCCTTTATGATATCCTCGTTGTTCTAATTTTCATTTACTTTATTTTTTATAGCAATTCATTACACTTTAGTAGCTATTCAAATGTTCATCTGCATACATAACGCTGTTATGGTTTAAGCCTTTTTTTAGGTCTTCCCTGTAATTCGGAAGACCTGTAATAAGACATAATGGAAATTTGATTCCCCTGTACCACATTTTTCATTTTACTGTTTTCAATTTTCTATTCCGGTCAAATCTTATTCTGGATCCTGCCACGGCTTAACCAGGCCATACCAGCCTGAGATCAGATATTTCATACCTGTCTCAACGAACTTCAAGGCATCCTTCTCATTGTCAATATGTGTCACCATGAATATAAACATATCAATCTGTGAATGAGACATCCAATGTACCACATTCCTGTCAACCATCGGTGTTCCATAAGCCCTGCACATCGCCTCACATATAAATGCATTGTGTGCATCCATCTGATCCACTATATTGTCTGGCATGCTCTCCATGCTGGATCCCTGTGACTTCGTAAGAACAAGAAGCACTTCTTCTCTATGCATATAAATCTCATGCACTATGTTCCTGGCCGACTCAAAATCACTGTCCTCATTGTGGTCTGATGCCATGCCATTGTTCATCTCGTCCATCTCAACGGAAAAATGCTCGGTTAACACAGCATTGAGTCTGTCCATCATGTGTCCCACAACATTGCAGAACAGATCGTCCTTATCCTTAAAAAAGAAATATAAAGCTCCGGTTGTCACTCCTGCCTTCTGACATATATTTCTAAGTGACGCACCCATAAATCCCTTATCCATGAACTCTTCCTTGGCACACTTTAGAAGTTCTTTCCTCGTCTCGCTGTCATGTTGTATTTTCTTTGCCATAATCCTCACCCATTTAATTATAATATAAAATAACATAACAGTGTTACGCTTGATAACACCGTTATGTTAAAACATATCGATCATTTTGTCAACTATTTTATTTCTTATACATATCGCTATAAATTCTGTCTATAGTCTCATCACGACTCAACTTATCGTACAGATAATAGTCAGAATCTGATTTAAATGATCCATACACATCCTCAGATTCCAATATCGGTGCCATAATCGACAATTTGTCGCTGTTTTCTTTTCTCATAGCATCTGCCTGTACCTCAAATCCAGTCAGCATATCATGCTCATCAAGAACAGCAAGTGCCGAACTGCTGATCGGAACACCCTTTTCTGTTCCCTGTCTTAAAGTCATTTCCTCACCGTTCAACAGATAATTCAACAGCTTTGCGGCCGCTTCTGGGTGTTCAGTATTATTACTTATCGCATACATTGTTGCAGGTTTAACAAACCAGCCTAAAGATTTTGCCCCCGGCTCACATATGTATTCTCCTATTTTTACATCATATCCATTTTCCTTCAAAGGATCACAATATCCTCCTGCATCACTTACCCACGCAAGAGTGCCGCCAACCTCACCGCTGGCAAAAGCATTCCTGTTAAATGAATCTACAGACATTAAGACTTTTTTATCAAGTAGTTCCTTATAAAAATCCAACATGTCACCTATCTGTTCCTTATTCAGATTCAATGTGCCATCAGATTTGACCGGATCATTTCCGGTTGTCTGTATATAATGTGAAAGCAGCATAAAAAATAATGATTTTTTTGTCATGCCCAGAGGATATACCCCATCTTTGCTCATGATTCTGGCTGCATCAAACAAGTCATCCCATGTTCTGGGAATACTAAGTCCATATGAGTTCCAAAGAGTCTCATTATAATAAAAAGTCTCCGTATTGAACGCGATAGGAACAGCATTTAATCTTCCATTTTTTGTTCCAAAGGCAAGCTCTTCTTCAGTATAGTTTTCAAAATCAATATAATCCGAAAGCGTATTAAGATCATAAAAGCCAGATCCGTCAGAAGAATATGTATCAAGCCAGCCATAATTTATGAGCATAACATCCGGAGTCTCCTGTGATTTCATATATATATGCTGTCTTTTCTCGTATCCATTCCACACACCATATTTGCATTTGACGTTTATTTCTGGATTTTCTTTTTCAAATATATCAACAGCATCCAGTGTGTACTGGTTTCTACTATCATCGCCCCACCAGGAATATTCTATAGTTATCGTATCCCCGACAGCCATATCTGTTTTTTGCTCTCCGCAACCACTAATTACAAAAAGCAAAAAAAGCATCATCAAAACCGATAATCCTCTTTTGTGATTTTTAATTATATGTTTCATCTGTTTCACCTCTGATCAATCCTGATTTTCAACGAACCAGCTATACTGACTTTTTCCGTTTCTCTTTGATTTATACAAAGCGGTATCAGCCTTCTTCATCATGCTTTCATAATCAGATGAGTTCTCTCCATCTACTATGTAAACACCTGCTGATAACGAAAGATTACATTCAGTATATTGTTTCGAAATCGTTCTGGTAAAATCTTCAGCCAACAGTCTCAGCTCAAATTCCATTTTCTTTCTAACACTTTCCAAAGTCCATCCAGTAAACTTCCTGTACACTGCAAACTCATCACCACCTACCCGTCCGATCACGGAATCTGCTCCAAGCATTTTTGTGAAGAGTTCAGCAGTTTTAGACAGAACCACATCCCCTTCTCCATGACCCAAAGTATCATTTACCTTTTTAAAATTGTCCATATCTATCATTATAAACACATGTGTGACTGTTTCTGACTTTTCCTCAAGACAGGATCCAACAACTTCTCCAAACGAAGCTTTATTCATAAGTCCTGTAAGCTGGTCATATTCAGCCTTTTGCTTTAATTCCTCAATAGCTCCGGAAACAGGTGTATATATTCTTTTCAATACAATGCTTCCTGTCACAACAACCAATAAAGCCAGCACAAGAGTTGCTACAAATGAATACAATTTCAATCTCCCTACTTCTTTGAATATCTCAGATTCACCTATGTAAGACACTACTCTCCAGCCATTTGAACATTGTGCTACGGATATAACATATCCATCCGAATTTGTCTGATATTCGAAGTCGTCATTTTCCTTTGGAAGGTTCACTTCAATTTTTTCTCCAACGCATTTTGCATTATTTGAATACGCAACTTCCTCGGAATCATTTACAAGACACACCCTCATATCCTTGAGTTCATGACTTAAATTCACCACTGAACTTAGTTCCCTGCTATAGAAAGAAGTTACGATCACAGCATTTTCATTAAGTTTCTTGACGTAGAAAAGCCTGTCTGGACTGTTTAAATAATCAAAAAACCAACCGGACATTGTCTTCTCGTCATTTATATGTCCAGTAAAATATGTATATATTCCTCCATCCGGAAAAGCCTGAAGTGTTGTGTTGGAAATCCATCCCACGCTCTTGTCATTGGAATATACGACACCAAAATCTGTAAAGTTGTCAAACACACCAAGGTCACTTATCCTATTCTGAATCGCCGCTTCCTGCTGTATTCTGGTAAATTCATCCAGACTATCATCTGTGGCATCATACTCACACAGCTGATCATCGGAGAAAAAAAGAGCCACTGTATCTTCTATACCGACAAGATAATTGTCGACGTTGTATCCAAGCTGTTGGTTGTTAGACGATATAAGATTCACTATCTTGCTTCTCATATTATCAACTGCCTGTTTTGTTATGATAAAAGATATCATACCTGCTGTGGCAACAACAGCAGCCAGGAAGATGATAGCGAATCTCCTCCTGGCTTTGCTTATCTCATATTCAGTTCTGTTCCTGCTGTTTGCTGACATATCTTTCTTCCCCCGTGTTATATACATAGCTATTATATAACAACTATTATTTGTAAATTGTCAATCTTTTTTCTTTCCGTAATCTTTACACGCTAGTATCCATATTGCACTCATTCCACAAAATCCTACTATACTCACCAACACTCCTGGCCAAAATAATGGATATTTAAACTTTATGTTTGTCACTCCTGTTCCAACACACAGCATATTATTTTCATCCATTATCTCCGAATCAGATACGAAAATATCCTGATATGCAAGAGTAGTATTTATCACGGCTCCATCAGCAATATCTGCCGGAGCATCATTTACTGTTATCACCATTCCACCGTCCGTTATCTCACTACTTATAGGAATCAGCGTTCTCTCAGGAAGATCCTCCGGGCTCACGCCAAGAATATCCTCAACTATCTTCTCTGCACCGCTGTCCCCTGTCACACTATAATAGTACAAAAGATTCAGTCCCACATATTTGATATTCTGACTGTTCTCGTCCGTGGCTGCAAATGCAAGCTGTTCCATCTCATAAGCGAATGTACCTGTCACGTTCATGGCTCCGGTTATATATCCGGTATTCCACTCTGACATATCATCAGGAAATCCTGTAGTAGATATCTGCTCACCGTCATAGCTAAAAATCGGATAGCTGGACTTTAATGATACAGACATATCCGTAACTCCAAGAAATACATGCTGCCTCGTTGCGCTGTCCGCTGGGACATGTGTCATGTCTATGACAACATTTACACCAGAATCCGCAAGAGATCTCACCATCTCCTCAGCCTTCTGTCTGGTGTCATATGAGAATCCGGTCAAAATTACAGTATGGTAGCTTTTCAGTTCGTCCGTAGAATAATCCTCTATATTTGAGGACATTCCTGCCTTAAAAGAAGGAAATGCAAGGGTTATCCCATCCGCATAGTCACCTATGACAATGCCATCATACTGCGTGACAACACCGAACTCCTCCGGACCATCAAGCTTAAACAGGCACACCTTATCCGACTCATATGTCAACGTGTAGCCACTCTTCTTTGCGCTTGCAGTGACATCATCGAGAGTCTTTCCCTTTGCACCTATATACTTTCTGTCAATTGCAACTGTATCGTCTCCAAGCTCGACCGATCTGTCAAACAGATAATCATACTGTTCATTCTCAAGTGCCTGGTTGAGCAGCATTATGTTGTCAGCGGTCGCAGCCCCCTGCCATGCCCATCCAAATGTATATGACGCCCCCCCATCTGTACACACTCCGTACGATGGATAGGAACCGAGACTTGAAAGATCCATGAGCGATGCCCTCTGACTTGTGTTATCCCTCAAAAGGCCCGCCACAGCCACACCGTCATCATTTGCCGGAACGCTGTACCTCTCAAATGTGAATGACGGTATCGCATCCACCACAAGTATGATCACCGAGGCAATCACAAATGGCTTTCTGAGCCGCTCCCACTCTATGAGCGACAGGAAGAAAAATCCATATGCTATAACTGTAAATCGCGTCATCCAGAGTGCCTGACTCATCGGCATCTTTCGAAGTATCGGCAGAACATCCGGTGTCGTGAGCACAAGGATTACAAGAGCCAGGATAAATCCTGATTTTTTCTTGTTATCTGCAAGCAAAATTCCCGCTATGGAGAGCAGGACAACGGATATTCCAAAATAAAATGCGCCGATATCTCCATTTATACGGTTTAACGGATTGAGCGATGAAGAAAGATCAGACATCCACATCGTCATTACATCTGATGCTGCCTCGGAATCCATGGATGATATTCCGCCCGAAAGTGATGGCACAAGCCACACTCCCATGATGAGTATGCCACATATCATCGTGAGCAGGATGATCACCTGACGTCTTATACCCATTTTCCTGTGATGATCGAACAACAAAAACAAGAAAGTTCCTATTCCGATCATAGCTATCATCATGATATGGGTAACGGTTATGAGCATTGTAAATATGAGAATCCCGGCAAGTGCCCATCTCTTCTCTTCCCTGAGATACACCCAGATAAAATATATGAGATATGGGAGAAGGAAGGACACGACCATTCTCGGCATATTGCCCTCATCAATGTACATTCTCGCATTTTCAGGCATGAAGAACCACAGCACAGCAAGTGCTGTTCCAAATACAGGCCTTCCGATTCTTCTGCCGATGAGCAGAAATGCCAGTCCGCCGAAGAATATATACACGCCGAACAAGAGGTAATATGCATTTATCACATTTCCCCCTGTGAAACACATGAGAAGTGCTGTTATATAATATGAAAGAGGCGGCCAGTACCTGTATAACTGGATTCCGTTATACCATGTCTCGTCATACAGAGGATATATCTGTCCACGTTTCAGTGCCTTATAGAGATACTCCGACTTGTACATATGCCCCCATACATCATTTCCCGATGGTTCAGTCACTACGTTCTTAAAGTGTATGACTCCAACCGCTGCCAGTGCGGCAAGGACAACCACACCAAGAGCGAAATAAATATTAAGTTTTCTCCTGCTGAGTTTATCCTTTTCTGTCATTTGGTCTCGTCATTTTCCTTTATATCTTTGAGTATCCTGTCAGTTATGGAGTTTATCGTCTGCATCTCCTCCGTGTAACTATCGTCGATAAGACTTACCACATACGACATCGATGGGGACTCGCTGATCTCCATCATGAGAAATATCCAACCGTTTCTGTTCAATATCTTCGTTAGTTCTTCCTTGAAATACTCACATATATTCTCAAGTGTCGGATTGATCATATCAAACGGCGGAACATCGTTTAACGTCTTGTCCTGGTATGCACTTAAAAACTCCTCAACCCTGTGTTCAAGATGGTGAAACTTGACAGTCTCATCACGTCCCTTGACAACATTTATCACAATCTCCCATGTGTGGGGATGTATTTCTCCCATGACTCCATTTTTGTATATGCCATGTCTGGCATTCAGATAGAATTTGAATTTATACTGTCTGAACCTCATATAATTCACCTCTCAAAACATTTGAACTCAACATCATTTGAATTTGTTCTCATCTGCAGCCGCCTTACCAGTTCGCAAGGTCCAGCAATCTGTCCTTCTCATGGTAAAATGTATTTCTTGGATTTTCCGTGGATACAACTTCTCTGAGTACAGTCTCCAGCTCCGCTCCTTTAGAAAACGCCTCCCATTTGGACAGCATTTCCTCTCTCGTCTTTTCAGCTGCTGCAAGATCCGTCTTGTACATGATCACCACGAAATATCCCTTTGAAAGTTCCGCTGTAACATGATTTTTTCCCATGGAACCCTTTATAAAGTCCATGATCCTGAAAATGGCATCCCGTGAGAAATACCTGTCTCCCATCCTGACGCGAATGAACATAAAAGTGATCGGAAAAAGTTCAGTATCCGAAGATTTCGACAACAGCGTGTCAACTATCTCCAAATCATAGTAACCTTCCCTCTTTATCTCCGTCTTATCGAAATCCCTGTTTCTGAGTTCTTCCTCGTACTGGTCTGTCAGTCTTTCATACTCATCAAACTTTTCATTCCGCTCTGTAAGATCGGACTGCAGCGCAATAACTTTTCTTCCCTCATGTCCAATCCTCCCTGCAAATTCAATTAATATACATCCAAACACCAGTATCGTAGCTATAACGGCTGTCACAATGTAGAATTCCATATTTGAGGTTCCATACTCCTCAAGAACATAATCTTTGTCTGTAAATACACCACACACATACTCTGTTCCAGACACAGACGCCTCACTGACTATTCCGCCCAAATCTTCCATATAGAGTTCAAATTCCGCCTTAGATGATATATTCTCCAGATTCTTTGTTGTATCATCATCCTTCATATACAGCACTCTGCCATCTTTGAGAATGAATCCCCACGTAGTTCCGGATACCGGCACAGAATGTCTTATGAAATGTATCATCGCATCCTCCGATTTCCCAGCCAGCCCATCTGCAATAATCTGCGCTGTGCTGTCCTGTTCATTCTTAAACGAATGTACAACATTGTCCCTGTTGTCCATGATATGGTATCCATAATATATGATCTCAAGCAAAGTGGTGACCAAAACAACTACAAATGCTGCCACCAGTCTTCCCCTGTACGTTTTTTTATTTTCTTTTCTCTTCTCTGTATTTTTATCTGTAGATCTGTCCATCATCTGGTCTCCTCATGTGCACCTGCCAGCTCATCCTCAGGATAGTTGACAAATCTGCGTACCTTATCTAGTCCGTGTGTAAACCGCAGAAAATCGCTCCTTACTACGCCCACTGCCGTATCCCTTTCATCTGAAAAAGTCTGCATCTTCCAGCTGCCCTTTGACTTCATGGAATTTATTATTCCGGCAAACCTGAACCAGAATACAACAAAATTGTAAAGTGGCAGCAGAAATATCAGATAAATTTTTCGCACATAGTATCTTCTAAGCTTTTTAAAGGGCTTTAAAAACAGGCTTATACATATATAAAGAAGTGCTGTGGTAAAAACATACAGCATGTACATAATGATGACCGACTGTATGATAAGACTAAATGGGTAATTCACAAATCCCAGACATATTAGTGCGAAGTACCATATCATTCGCGGAAATGCAAATGTATGATCAAACATGACAAGTCTAACTATGAAATCCGAGAAAAATCCCCTGACCACATTCATTCTGTTCTTCATGAACATATGGACAACCTCTATCTCCCCACGCTGCCATCTCTGCCTCTGGATATACAATCTGTTCACGTCTTCTATCGGATCAACGTAAAATATCGCCTCACTGCAGAGAACCACACTTTCACCAAGCACATCTCTTATCTGAAATGTTACGTGTGTGTCCTCGCACACTGTATCCGTATTGTACATATTGGTTCTCATGATGGTGGAACGTCTGAACGCTGAAAAAGCACCGGAAAGTGTAAATATGTTGTTGAATTCTGACTGAAAGTTTCTTCCGGCAAGAAAAGCCTGGGCATACTCAAAAAACTCAAGTTTTCTGAGCAGGCGAAGTCCGAATCCCTTTGTCTCGTCTATCATCTCAGGATTTGTCATGATTGTACCCGTCATACAGTCAATATCAGCGTTTCTCTCAAACTTTACGACCATATTTCTTATGGCATCCCTCTGCAGAACACCGTCACTGTCTATATGGATCACATATTTGCCAAAGCTGTTGAAAAGCCCAAGGTTCAGTGCCTTAGACTTGCCCTGCTTTGAATTTACCCAGTTCATGGTAAGTTCCGGAAACTCCTCCTGACACTCGCAGAACACTTCAAAGCTTCTGTCTGTACTCATGTTGTTGACGACAAGTATATATATCTTATCATTTGGGTAACTTGAATCATTAATTGACTTGATACACCGTCTAAGACTGTGCTCTTGATTGTACACCGGTATTATCATGGTTATCTCAGGTGAAAAGTTTACTGCCTTCTCCTTATGTGACACTATCTTTTTCTTTATCAGTATCACAAAGTTGCCTATGGTCGGAATGATCTCCATAACTATAGGTATGATGACCCAGGCTGCCCAGAATATAATAGAACTATGAAATATCTGCATTATGTGCGTCAAACTTAAAACCTCCAACCTTCTGTCTTATTATCTGCGACTTTGTAAATACAAAGAAATATAGTGCAACCGTGCATGCATAGAACACAAGACGCCCTATTATCGTATGGGCAATGAAGTATGAACTTTCTCCAAACATATATATTATGAGGCAGATCACAAATATCCTGAGTACATTTGACACAAATATCGCAAATCCTCCCACTACGCTGAGCACGCTTTTCTCATATGTGTGATACAAAGGAAAAAACCACAGGAGCGCCAAAAATGCCAGTATCTCTATGATGCCTGAGCACTCATAGTCTATATACATTGAAAGGTTTGTATCCCCTGTGGATATAAATATTACATTTTTGTTGAAATAAGACTCGTATATTCCAGTCATATCCCCAAACATCCCTGCCACTGCGGATACTGCTTTTTGCAGTGGGGCAAGAATGACCGGCTCAACCAGTATAAGCATGTATATAAAGAGACCCACACTGCCTGCAATGAAATACCAGAATTCGAGTTTGCCACGTTTTAGAACCGTAAGCACATATATCCATATAATAAACGTTACGATCAACAGTATGTTCATCCTGTGTTCTGTCTCCTTTTCACATAGTAATTTTATTATACGAGGGTTTACCTCTTCTTTCTTCTGCACACAAACACTCCGCCTGTTGCAAGTGCCATCGCCATAGCTGCCCCTGCCCACGGACCTGTCGGAGTTCCGGTTATAGTTACGCCCTGCGCGCCGATATTAGGGTTGGACACTGTGATAGTCGCCCCCTGATCAATGTTTATACCCAGATAATCAGCCAGTTTCTTCATTGATATTGAAAACTCTATCTCATCACCCTTTCCCGTCTCAGTGTGTGCTGCATCATAAACCGTAAATGCCACATCGCCATCTATATCTGTATAGTAACCTGCGAACACACCAAAATTCCTGTATATTCCCTCATCTAGATTATACATCTGTCCCGACCAGTTGATCGAACCATCTGAATTCACAGGTAATACATTGAGCACACACTGTTTACCATCTACTGTAATGTTCCAGAACTGGAACTGCATCTGTGATGTGTACAGGTCATTCATGGAAAAATGCACATACAGCCTGTCGCCATCTATCGCAATCTGTCCCTTGTGAACCGAATAGCCATTGTTGCTGTTATATGTTATATCAGCAGATGGATACTGACTCCATTCACCGTAATATCCATCTATGGCAAGCCCTGTTGTGACAGGTCCACTTGAATTGCTCTTTGCCGCATCTGTCTGGGTTGCAACTGCATCATCCGCAAATGCCTGTATTCTGCCGCCCATAATAGAAAAAACTATAAAAATAACAGCGAAAGAAACAGCCATAACGCCTCTGTTCAAATGTTTCTTATACGATTCTCTTTTCTTCATACTCATCACGCCTCATCTCTGTAGTATATTTTCATTGCTCAATTTATATATGTATATATTTCATCTATATCAGCTAAGTCCTGTCATACTCTCAAGTTTCAATATATCATCAAATATCTTCTGATAATTTCTGTTGCTTGTATCCATGTTCATGGTCGGCAGCAGCATCCTGTCAGATACCTGATACACACATAGCGGATTCTCAGATATATCAAGCTGGTATAACTCCATACCACTTTTCATAAACTGTTTTCGCAATTTCTCGTAGAAGTAGTCGCCTATTGTCTCAAGGGTATTACCACATCCCTCAAACTCAGGAAGTTCATTAAGATACCGTCCCCTATACTGATCTATAAATGACGAGATGATTGCTTCCAACTTAAAAAAGGGAATATCCTCTTTACTATCCTTCATACCTATATAAGTGACAACTGTAAATGAGTGTCCATGTATCTTCGTTATGTCGCCATTAAAACTATGTTTTGCATTAAAGTAGGTTCTGTATATATAGTAGTTAAACAACCATACCCCTCCCGACCATAAACTTCTATTTCAACTTAATAAGACTCATTCTTATCATCTCTAAATTATAAGTACATCATTGTGATATATCAATGATGAAAAATCGCCAAAATTATGGCTATTTTATGAACATATTGTGACTTTATGTATAACAAGGACATTTCAACCGATTGCGCTATTCATATTTTATTATCTATTTGATCGTTATTGATTGTATAATCACAAAATCCGTCAAATAGTCATAATGTGAATGGCCGCACAAAAAAAAGATCCCATCCATATGAATGAGATCTTTTTACATTTGTCTATAAATCCTATCTACATTATAGCTCTGACATTGTCATTTATGCCGCAAGCAGTTTCTCAACACTTACAAGCTTTACACAGAGAACAAATATCTCTGTTGCCTGCTGCATCTCCTCCGGTGTAGGGAATGAAGGTGCGATTCTGATGTTGCTGTCCTTTGGATCGTTGTGGTATGGGAATGTTGCTCCTGCGCCTGTGAGGATAACTCCTGCCTCCTTGCACTTTGCAACTATAGCCTTTGCACAGCCTTCCATAGCGTCAAATGATATGAAATATCCGCCGAGAGGCTTGATCCATGAACCAATTCCAAGTCCATCAAGCTCCTCCTCAAGAACTTTGAGAGTTGTTTCAAACTTTGGTCTCATGAAATCAGCATGCTTCTTCATATGCTCCTTGAGTCCGTCAAGGTTCTTGAAGTATCTTGCATGTCTGAGCTGATTTACCTTATCGTTTCCTATGGTCTGTATTGTGTAATGCTTCTTGGCATCCTCAAGATTTGCATGTGATGTAGCCATAGCTGAAACTCCTGAACCAGGGAAGCTTACCTTTGATGTTGAAGCAAACTCAAATACCATATCCGGATTGCCGGCCTTTTCACACTCTCCGATGATATCAAGTATCTCTACCTGATTGTCCTCATACAGATGATGGATGACATATGCATTGTCCCAGAAGATTCTGAAGTCCTTAGCTGCTGGTCTTAGATTTGCAAATCTTCTTACTGTCTCATCGCTGTAACAGATTCCCTGTGGGTTTGAGTACTTTGGCACGCACCATATGCCCTTTACTGTTGGATCTGAATTTACAAGTTCTTCAACCATATCCATGTCTGGACCTGTCTCTGACATAGGTATGTTGATCATCTCTATTCCAAAATGCTCTGTGATGGCAAAATGTCTGTCATATCCTGGAACAGGACAGAGGAACTTCACCTTATCTAGCTTGCACCAAGGTGTCTCTCCCATTATTCCATGTGTATATGCTCTTGATACAGTGTCAAACATAAGAGTGAGACTTGCGTTACCACCGATGAAGATATGATCCTCAGTGGTTCCCATCATCTCAGCCATAAGTCTCTTGACCTCTGGAATTCCATCAAGGCACCCATAGTTTCTGCAGTCTATGCCACACTCTGACTTCATATCAGAATCACTGTTGATAACATCCATAAGACCAACAGATACTCCAAGCTGGGTTGGTGATGGCTTACCTCTTGACATATCAAGGTTCAGGCCAAGAGCCTTCTTCTCTTCATATGCCGCAAGCAGCTGCTCTCTAAGTTCCATTAACTCTTCTCTTGATAATTCACTGTACGCTTTCATAAAAGTCTCCCTTGCTACCTAACAATGTTATAGTTATATGTCCAGGTTGCACGTCAAAATATTCTACATCAAATAGACTATCCTAACGTTCAACCCTTGTATCATATAATTTATTTCTCCGGTTGTCTAGACCTTAATCGCATAAGTTTGCAGTATTTTGCAAATTTTGGTTGAAAAATCTAAGTTTAATCACTGTATTCGACTATATTTTCGTCAAAATTTCATATTTAACTTTTTATTTTCAAGTTAGCCGACATTGAAAGATGCTGCAGTGTTCTTTTGGGGTCGGCTTAAATATATGGCTCTATTGGTTATTTAGATGGTATCATGGATGCTATCTCAGCGGCAAGCTGCGACTTCGGCATGGTCTGAAGTGTTATCTTGCCAGGACCAGTTACCACTGTATTGAAGAATCCCTCTCCTCCAAAGAACATATTCATGGCACCACCCTTTACTGTCTCTGCGTTTAAGGAACATGTTGCATCCATCATTGCAAGATAACCTGTGTCAATGACCATCTGCTGTCCCGGTGCAAGCATGTAATCCACAACAGAACCATCGATTTCAAGGAACACTATTCCCTGACCTGTAATCCTCTGCATAATAAATCCCTCACCTCCGAAGAACCCACCGGCTATCTTCTTTTGAAAAGCTATCTCCAGATTGATTCCCGGTGTCGATGCAAGGTATGCTGACTTCTGACAAATGATCTCCTTGCCAGGTCCTATCTCAACCGCCATAATATTTCCCACAAAGCTTGAACCGAATGCTATCAGTCCAGGTCCCCCCTGAGCCGTATATGTATTTCGGAACATCGATTCACCGGATATGGCTCTGGTGAACATCTTGCCTACTCCGCCACCTGATGTCTGCATCTGCATATTCGGAGACATCCATACCATTGCACCTTTTTCGCAGTTTATAGATTCCCCTGCCTCCAGAATGATTTCTACCACAGGCATCATGCCGCCTTTGATCTCGTATCTCATATAATCTGACCTCCCTGTATTCTCCATATTTAATATGAGTTTCATTTTTTTAATTGGTACAAATGTATTATATAGTAAATACTATTCATATAACAATGTTTATTTATAAATCATGAATAAAAGCCTGTTTTTATTAGGCATATCACTTTTTCCCACTTTTGGAACGAGTTTTTTCATATATTAATTGCTTTTTTTGAAACACAATGGTATATTTATTCAGATAAAATATGAAAGGAAGATGTAAAAATGAAACTCAAAAAATTATTAGCAATTTCAATGTCAGCAGTTCTGGCTATGACAGCTCTTACTGCATGTGGAAGCAAGGATGATTCTTCGGAGGCAGGTTCAGGGAGTGCTTCATCAAAGAAGACTGCAAAGGTCATCGAGATTGACCTTACAGACGAGCAGTATGCTTTCGGTGTTGACAAGGAACAGCCTGAGCTCTTAACACAGGTTAACGATTTCATCAAGTCAATGAACGAAGACGGAACATTTGAAGAGATCTGCAATCACTACTTCGGCGATGGCGAGCCTGTTGCAGTTGAGTCAGCAACACTCGATGCAAACAAGGATCAGCTTGTAGTTGCAACCAATGCTGCATTCGAGCCATTTGAGTATACAAAGGGAGAGAACTACTATGGTGTCGATATGGAGATAGCTAAGGCTCTCGCAGACAAGCTTGGCAAGGAGCTCGTTATCCAGAACATGGATTTCGATGCTGTATGTCTCTCAGTTGGTCAGCACAAGTGTGATATCGCTATGGCAGGTCTTACTATAAAGCCAGATCGTGAGGAGTATGTAAGCTTCTCAGATTCATACTACAAGGCTTCTCAGAAGCTTATCGTTACATCAGACAATACAGAGTTTGATGATTGCAAGACAGCTGATGATGTCAACAAGATCCTTCAGGCTAAAGGCTCAGACATGAAGATTGGTTTCCAGACAGGTACTACCGGACAGTTCTACTGCGAGGGTGACGCAGACTGGGGATTCACAAAGCTTGCTATGACTTCAACAGGCTACAAGAACGGTTCTCTTGCAGTTCAGGATCTTTTAAATGGTAACCTCAACTATGTTATCATCGATGCTGCTCCTGCAGCCAGCATCACTGCTGCTCTTAACGCAATGCAGTAAATTTTAATTCGAATTTAGTAATTTTAGTATTAACGCCAATTATGTTTGAAAGGATATTTCATGGGAGACATTTCTACAAAAATACAAAAGTTCATAGAAATATTCATCGACAACAACGGGTATGTTAAGGTAGTCGAGGGTCTGAAGAATACTGTGATAATAGCCATTGCCGGTCTTATCATCGGTATAATAATCGGTACCCTCATTGCTACCGTCAGGGTAATTCCAAAGTACAAGCGTCTGCCTAGGGTTCTGGATGCGATCTGCAGTGTATATGTAGGTTTCTTCCGTGGAACACCTATGGTTGTACAGCTTCTTCTCTTCTACTATGTTCTTCTTCCTATAGTGGGAGGACACATGACAGGAGTTCAGGTGGCTATGCTTGTATTCGGACTCAACAGCGGTGCCTACATCTCAGAGATCATGCGTGGTGGTATACTCTCCGTTGATCCAGGTCAGATGGAAGGTGGACGTGCCATGGGACTCAGTTTTTCGACTACCATGCTCAAAATCGTTATACCTCAGGCAGTCAAGAATATTCTGCCAACCCTTGGAAATGAATTTATTTCTTTAATAAAGGAGACTTCAGTTGTAAGTTTTGTCGGAGCAACTGATCTCTACGTTGCATTCAACTACATCGGAAGTAACAGCTACGAATTCATGGTCCCTTATCTGGTCATGGCACTTATCTACATCGTGATGGTGCTTCTCATCAGCCTGGGAATCAAATTAATGGAAAGGAGCCTGAGAAAGAGTGATAGACGTCATTAATCTTGAAAAAAGCTTCGGTGATAACAAAGTCTTAAACGGCATCAATATCACCATAGACAAAGGCGATATAATGGTTGTTATCGGCCCTTCAGGTTCTGGTAAAAGTACATTTCTTCGCTGTTTGAACTGTATGGAAGATCCTACCGGCGGCCAGATTATATTCAATGGTGTTGATATAGCAGACCCTAAGGTTGATATCAACATACACCGCCGTCATATGGGTATGGTTTTCCAGCATTTCAATCTGTATAACAACAAGACTGTTATACAGAATATCATGCTTGCTCCTGTCTATGTCAGATGTCAGGATCTGAAAAAGGCAAAGCGGCATAATCTTCTGCTTCCTGTCACCAATCTCTTCCGCAAGGAAAAGCAGACAAAGCAGGAAATAACAACAACAAAATCAGAGATCATTGCCGAGGCACATGCAAAGGCGGAGGAACTCCTGAAGAGGATCGGTCTGGAGGACAAGGCGGATGTATATCCATCTACTCTCTCAGGCGGTCAGAAACAGCGTGTTGCCATCGTCCGTGCGCTTGCCATGAATCCTGATGTCATTCTGTTTGATGAGCCAACCTCCGCTCTTGACCCCGAGATGGTCGGCGAGGTTCTTGATCTTATGAAGGCTCTTGCAGACGAAGGCATGACAATGATCATTGTTACCCATGAGATGGGATTCGCCAGAGAGGTTGCCAATAAGGTTGTATTTATTGACGACGGACAGATTCTAGAATCCGGTACACCGGAGGAATTCTTCGGCAACCCTAAGAATCCTAGACTTAAGGATTTCCTTTCAAAAGTGTTATAAGACATTTTATCCGGCATGTGTGTTTTTTCATATGTGCCGGATTTTTTATAAAAAATTCCATGCCATTCATAATTTTTACTATATATTCATACGTACTTTCCAATTCAATTCTTGATCCATTTCATATTTCAGTTCATTTTTTCAATTTATTTCCTTATTAGCTATGTACTTTTGGGCTCTTATACTTTATAATATCAATAATTTGGGCATTTTTATAAAAGAAAATAAACGATGTCCGGCAATGTTTAAAATCACATTAAAATACTTCTTTATTTTGTGTGATTTCATGTAGTTTTCAGTGCTCTCGCTCTGAACAAGAATCATTTTACAATAAGGAGAAAGATATGCCAAAAAGAGAAGACATTAACAAAGTTCTGATAATAGGATCTGGTCCAATCATCATCGGTCAGGCATGTGAGTTCGACTACTCAGGTACTCAGGCGTGCAAGGCCCTTAAGAAGCTTGGTTACGAGATCGTATTGGTCAATTCCAACCCTGCTACCATCATGACAGATCCTGAGACAGCTGATGTCACATACATTGAGCCGCTCAATGTCAAGAGACTTGAGCAGATAATTGCAAAAGAGAGACCTGACGCTCTTCTTCCAAATCTTGGAGGACAGTCAGGACTTAACCTTTGTGCTGAACTTGCAAAAGAAGGCATCTTAGACAAATACAATGTCAAGGTCATCGGTGTTCAGGTAGATGCCATTGAGCGCGGTGAGGACAGAATCGAATTCAAGAAATCCATGAACGCAATCGGAATAGAAATGGCAAGAAGCGAGGTTGCCTACTCTGTAGATGAGGCTCTCGCCATCGCAGATCAGCTCGGATACCCTGTTGTTCTTCGTCCTGCATACACCATGGGCGGTGCCGGCGGCGGACTCGTATACAACAAGGAGGAGCTCAAAACTGTCTGTGCAAGAGGTCTCCAGGCCAGCCTTGTAGGTCAGGTCCTCGTTGAGGAGTCAATCCTCGGATGGGAGGAGCTTGAGCTTGAAGTTGTACGTGACTGCGAAGGCAATATGATCACTGTATGTTTCATCGAGAACATCGATCCTCTCGGCGTACACACAGGTGATTCATTCTGCTCCGCTCCTATGCTCACAATCTCTGAGGACGTTCAGAAGAGACTTCAGGAGCAGGCATACAAGATCGTTGACTCTGTTGAGGTCATCGGTGGAACAAATGTACAGTTCGCACATGACCCTGTATCTGACAGAATCATCGTAATCGAGATCAACCCTAGAACATCCCGTTCTTCTGCTCTGGCATCAAAGGCTACAGGATTCCCTATTGCCCTTGTGTCAGCCATGCTGGCAACAGGACTTACCCTCAAGGATATCGAGTGCGGTAAGTATGGCACACTGGACAAATACGTTCCGGACGGTGACTATGTGGTTATCAAGTTCGCACGTTGGGCATTCGAGAAGTTCAAGGGTGTTGAGGACAAGCTCGGAACCCAGATGCGTGCCGTAGGTGAGGTCATGAGTATCGGTAAGACCTACAAGGAGGCATTCCAGAAGGCTATCCGAAGCCTTGAGACAGGAAGATACGGCCTCGGCTACGCCAAGGACTACAATACAAAGAGCAAGGATGAACTATTGCGCATGCTTGCACATCCATCAAGCGACAGACATTTCATCATGTACGAGGCGCTCAGAAAGGGTGCTACAGTAGATGAGATTTTCGATATAACAAAGGTTAAGCACTACTTTGTTGAGCAGATGAAGGAACTCGTTGAGGAAGAGGAAGCACTCGCAGCACACAAGGGCTCTCTCCCATCCGACGAGGCTCTTACCACTGCAAAGAAGGACGGTTTCTCAGACAGATACCTCAGCCAGATTCTTGAGATTCCTGAGGAGGACATCAGAAATAAGAGAATCGAGCTCGGAGTTACTGAGGCATGGGAAGGCGTACACGTAAGTGGAACAAAGGACAGCGCTTACTACTACTCCACATACAATGCACCTGACAGCAATCCGATAAATGAAGACAAGCCAAAGGTTATGATCCTCGGCGGAGGTCCTAACAGAATCGGTCAGGGTATCGAGTTTGACTACTGCTGCGTACATGCATCACTGGCACTTAAGAAGCTCGGATTTGAGACTATCATAGTAAACTGTAATCCAGAGACTGTTTCAACTGACTATGATACATCAGATAAGCTCTACTTTGAGCCACTTACACTTGAGGATGTTCTCAGCATTTACAACAAGGAAAAGCCAGTGGGCGTCATCGCACAGTTCGGCGGTCAGACACCTCTTAACCTTGCTTCTGACCTTGAGAAGAACGGCGTAAAGATCCTCGGTACATCTCCTGCTGTCATCGATCTTGCAGAGGACAGAGATCTCTTCCGTGAGATGATGGATAAGCTTGAGATCCCTATGCCAGAATCTGGTATGGCTACTACTGTTGACGAGGCACTTGAGATTGCTCACAAGATTGGCTATCCAGTCATGGTTCGTCCATCATACGTTCTCGGCGGACGTGGTATGGAGGTCGTATACGATGACGAGAGCCTTGACGGATATATGAGGGCTGCCGTTGGTGTCACACCGGACAGACCTATACTTATAGACAGATTCCTGAATCACGCCCTTGAGTGTGAGGCAGATGCCATAAGCGATGGAACTCACGCATTTGTTCCTGCCGTTATGGAGCACATCGAGCTTGCCGGAGTTCACTCAGGTGATTCAGCATGCATCATTCCTTCAGTACACATCACTGCTGAGAATGTTGCTACTATCAAAGAATATACAAAGAAGATCGCTGAGGAGATGCATGTCGTAGGTCTTATGAACATGCAGTACGCTATTGAGAAAGGCAAGGTATATGTTCTTGAGGCAAATCCTAGAGCATCCCGTACAGTACCTCTCGTATCAAAGGTATGTAACGTGCGCATGGTTCCTATCGCTACTGATATCATCACATCAGAGCTCACAGGAAGACCATCTCCTGTTCCAGCTCTCAAGGAGCAGCACATACCATATTACGGAGTTAAGGAGGCTGTATTCCCATTCAACATGTTCCCAGAGGTTGACCCGATCTTAGGACCTGAAATGAGATCCACAGGTGAGGTTCTCGGACTTTCAACCTACTATGGAGAGGCATTCTATAAGGCTCAGGAGGCTACACAGACTCTCCTTCCTACAAGCGGAACTGTCCTGATCTCTGTAAACAGAAAGGACAAGGATGAGGTTATCGAGATCGCTCAGCTCTTCGAGAAAGCTGGTTTCAAGATCCTTGCTACAAGCGGAACATATGCCATAATTACGGCTGCCGGAGTTAAAGCTGAGAAAGTCAAAAAACTCCAGGAGGGCAGACCAAACATCAATGATCTTATAACAAATGGCTCTATAGACCTGATAATCAATTCTCCGAGCGGTAAGGAAAGTGCCCACGACGACAGTTACCTCAGAAAGGCTGCCATCAAGGCAAAGATTCCTTATGTGACTACAATTGCAGGCGCAAGAGCAACCGCAAAGGGTATCCTGTACGTTCAGGCGCATGGTGACAGCGATGTTAAGTCACTGCAGGAGCTTCACAGTGAGATAAAGGACGCTGAGTAATTATACTAATTTTTAGTATTTCATATTTTATAAGAGCAGGCTGGTTATGTTTTCTTTCCAGCCTGCTCTTCATATTCTAATATAGATCAATCCTACGCTTAGTAGGTCAAATGCAGTTGATTTGTTCTTAAATTCTTATAGAGAATATTCCTCAACAACAACTGGCCGGTAGCCTTATTTCAACCATTGTCCCTGATATTTTTCACCGCCATTACAATCATTGCCACACTATATACCAAAGCAATTATCAGCATGCATCGTGAAATCAAAATCCCACCAGTGAATTGTGTCGGAATACAAATCAGAGGTATAAGTATTATTGAAAATATAATTGAAAATATGGGATGTTTCCTCTTGATATTGAAATATAAAGCAAGTATTGCCATTGCAATACCAATCAGAAACATAATCCCAAATACTATAAGTAAAAATGCTATTGTATTTACCATTTCAAACTCCCCATACAAATAAAATTACAATGACAGTCATAAACATCATCTTATTGAGTATTTACAGGTTCATTTCCAGTGAACTTCCACCTATATCCGGAGTCCTGAGCAGCATCTCTTTGTACTCTTTCTTCACGGATCTTTTATATCTCTTCATGTCCATATCAATTATTCCTGTATCCATTCCTTAAGTGCGGCTGAAAGTCTTCTGTCTATATTCTTTCTCGTCGCCTCGCACTCATTTGGATAATCCTTTGCAGCCTTGAATATAAACTTCATGACGAATTTCAGTCCAACCGGAAGTGCCATACGAAGCATCGATTCCGGCAGAACAAAATGAGTTCCATGCTCATACACAAGCGGCACATACTCACATGTATGCGGACGTTCCTTCAGTCGCTGATTCATTCTGCGGATGTATTTGCCCGCCTCCCAGAATGAGTCGTCATCTGCGCCAATAAGAAACAGCTTTCCCTTTATATTCTCAACCTTGATCATTTCCTCTTCTGTGTGTTCCCTGACTTTTTCCGAATCAATAAACAGACAGGTACTGCGCTCAATGTCGCCGGAGCCCTTTGTCTCCTCCTCGATTTTCTGCCAGTACACAGGATGCTCATACACAAATGGCATGTAAGCAAGAGGCTCGCCTCTCCACGAAAGAGTCGATGCACCCGGTATCGGCCATTCCTTACATCCGTCTTTATTACCCTGTTCAAATCCCTGCCATACAAAATCACTTGCCGTAAGTCCAAATGTCAATGTGATATCAGGAAAATACGACGCCGCAACAAGGGAATCCATGCCAGCCGTACTCATTCCCATGATTCCTATTTTCCGGTTTCCATGACTTTTCAGCCATGCAATAGCCGTCTCTATTCTCTCAAGCGGATTATTTACATGGCTGTAATTCTTCTTTCCAGGAGATATGCAGAGTGCGTTCACACCATTTTTGTGCAGCCACTTCGCTCCGCACTTCGCCATAAGATCATTCGGATCGTCTCCAAACAGTCCTATGAATGCACAGTCAGCCCCATTTGGATTCTCGTAATATGTTCCATAGAATCCGTCCTTCCCGATCTCAAAAAACTGTTTTTTCACAACTTTTTCCTCCATTTTCCTGTATGCTCCAGACCGCCCTCGATGCCTGATAACACAATGACAACTTTATCTATTCTATCACCAACCAGATATAAGACACAATCCGCCTTGTGCAGTGTTTCTTTTATAGTCTCAGAACCTTTCATTTGTTACATCCCTCTGATCCAATTCTCTTAACAACCACAATGTTAGTCGTTGCTAACTTTATTGTCAAGTGTTATTGCTTTATAAATCAAAAAACTCCCGCAAATAAAAAAGCAGCCAGACAAAATTTTGTCTGACTGCTGGTAGGTGTTCATCCAATTATTATAAATATTTACTTCTATTGAGCCCTACAGTTCCTTGTGACGTGCAAAGTAATCCTTTGTCTCTGCCACAACCACACTGCTGAGTGCAAGCAATGCTATGATATTCGGAATCGCCATAAGTCCGTTAAATATATCAGCGATAGTCCATACAGCCTTAACTGTCATGTATGGTCCGATAAATACGCAAAGTATGTATAACCAACGATAGATCTGAACTGAGACCTTGCTGCCGTTTGTGAGGTACTCAAGACACCTCTCACCATAATAGTCCCAACCAAGGATAGTTGTAAATGCGAAGAATACAAGGCAGATCATCAGGATGAATGCTGCAACCTGACCTGGCATAAAGAAAAGTCCCTTCTGGAATGCATCAGTTGTGACTGCGATTCCCTCAAGGCTGCCATCCTGCCAGCTTCCCATCATAACGATTGAAAGACCTGTCATTGTACATACGATGATAGTATCAATAAATGTACCTGTCATTGTTACAAGTCCCTGACGAACAGGCTCCTTTGTCTGAGCTGCTGCTGCTGCGATAGGTGCAGAACCAAGGCCAGCCTCATTCGAGAAGATACCACGTGCAACACCCTTCTGCATGGCTATTGCAAGACTTGCTGTAACACCACCTGCAAATGACATAGGCTTAAATGCGCACTTGACTATTGTTTCAAATGCAGCTGGAACTTTATTTATATTAACTATGATAAGAACCAGACACACCACGATGTAGAGAACTGCCATGAATGGTACTATAATCTGAGAAACCTTTGATATTCTCTGGATTCCACCGATTACAACAAGTCCTACAAGGATTGCAAGAATAAATGCTGAGATGACGATGGCTATTGAGTAGTCATTTCCAAAGATTGATACTGTATTTGCCTTGTCAGGATCAAAGAAAGCCTGAACTGCAGAAGCAATACCATTTACCTGTGTAAATGTACCGATACCCATAAGACCTACGCATGCTCCGAAGAATGCAAATATCTTTGCAAGCCACCTCCACTTGTGACCCATACCGCTCTCAATGTAATAGAAAGGTCCTCCGAGAACGTGTCCATCCTCGTCAATCTTTCTGTACTTTACAGCAAGCAGTCCCTCTGAATACTTTGTTGCCATTCCAAAAAGCGCTGCGATCCACATCCAGAAAAGTGCTCCGGGACCACCGGCAAGGATACCTATAGCTGTTGCTACTCCTACGATATTACCTGTACCGATAGTTGCTGAAAGTGCTGTACATAACGCGCCAAAGCTCGTCACCTCTCCTGTACCGTCTTCCTCATTCTTAATCATGAATCTCAGTGCCTTTGGCAGATGAACTATCTGAAGGAACTTAAGTCTGATCGTCAGATAGATTCCGCAGACGATGATGAGTATTATGAGTGGCAAGCCCCAGACAATATCATCAACTTTGCCTAAAAAGTTTGTGAATGCGTCCATGTTACTCCTCCTATTTTTTATTTATAATTCACAAGTGTAAATTATAGCATAAAAATTCTTAAATAAAAACGAAAAAACACGCATTTTCAAGATTTTTCTTGGTTTTTTGCATGTTTTTTCGAATATTTATTTATTATATTACGAAATCTCGTCCATCTATATTCTTTACCGTCTCTTTGCCATATGTGGTTTGTCATTACTTCTTATAAGCATCCACACAAGCGAACTGACAAGAAGGAGTATTGGATAAAACAAATTTGGGATTATCTGGAATGCTGATATCTCATGTCCCAGCTCCGACACCGCTGATATTGCAACCAGCATCTGGGCACCGTAAGGAATGATTCCCTGGAATATGCATGAAAATGTATCAAGCAGCGACGCTGATCTCTTCGGGGATATACCATAATCCTCTGCCATCTCCTTTGCTATCGGATTTGCCATGACTATCGCGACCGTATTGTTGGCTGTGGCTATGTCCATGGCTCCAACCAGAAGTCCGATTCCGAGCTGACCTCCCTTGTCACCCTTGAACACCTTCTTTATAGCCGAAAGCAGCGCCTCAAATCCGCCATACTCTCTGATGAGTGAACACATGGCAGCCACAAGTACAGCTACCATACTCGTCTCGAACATTCCCGCTGCACCGCTTCCCATATTCGTCAGGAGATCCACTGCTGCCGTCTGCCCTGTGGCAAGCATGATGATGGAGCCTGACACGATTCCAACTATCAGGACTACAAACACATTAAATCCCACTATTCCTCCTATGAGTACCAGAACATAAGGTATGATCTGTATCATATTATAATCATGTTGTACTACTCCGCCTATCTCAGTATTGAATGACTTAACCAAGATTACTATGAGCGTCACAATCGCTGCAGGAAATGCTATCCAGAAGTTTGCCCTGAACTTATCTTTCATGGCACACCCCTGACCATTACATGCTGCTATGGTCGTATCCGATATGAACGACAGGTTATCTCCGAACATCGCACCGCCCATGATGGACGCCACACAGAGCGGCAGATTAAATCCTGACGCATCGGCAACTGCAACTCCTATAGGCGTCAGAAGTGTTATTGTTCCAACAGACGTTCCCATAGCTGTTGAGACAAAGCACGCTACAACGAACAAAACTGCCACGGAAAATCTCGCCGGAATGATACTCAGCATAAAGTATGCCACACTCTCGGCACTGCTCCGCCCCACGACTCCCACAAATATTCCCGCCGTCAGGAATATGAGCAGCATGGTTATAATATTTTTGTCTGTAAGTCCATTTGCCATGATCTGAAGCTTCTCATCAAAGCTTACCTTTCTGTTCTGCAGACATGCCACAAATATCGCCACCATAAAGGCAACCACTATTGGAATATTGTAAAATCCCATCGGGATCTTCAGCACGTACTCAAACAGTATTCCAAGTCCCAGATACAGGACAAGAAAGACGTATATCGGTATCAGTGCCGCACCATTTGACTTCTTCATAATTCTCCCTCTTCTTTCAATATTTTACCTAAATCGTATATCTTTTAATTGAACCTTTATTCTGCCATGGTATACAAGATACACCGCGTGGACTCCCTCTGGGAAATCCACTTTGTTCTCGCACCATCTCCACTCTGTCTCTGAGATATCTTCAGATACAGGTATATCTATTCTTCCGATACTCTCACTATCTTCTGTCACACATATGTCAAAGTATCCTTCTACATTCTCTGCCAGATCGTTTGCATCCTTGAGCTGCTCCTGATTCTCGCATCTCTCGTCTACCCTGACAGGTCCCTCATACACCACCTTGTTGGCATCCGTCTCATATCTGACATTCACGCCAAATGTACTGCTGCCCCCAAGCGCAAAATACTTATACCCTATGAGTGTTCCATCCTCTATCTCCGCAATAAATCTATCCTCACCCTTGTTCGTCACATTTGGGAATTCTATCGTGTATATACTGTTGGAGCCGTGCGGCATATGTCCATTTGTCAGGTTGCATGCTATCACCGCTGGATACGTGCCATTTGCCACAAGCGGTCCATTGTTCAGTCCGCAGCTCGTAACCTCCACCTGGTCTATGTGTCCATCCGCAGCTATATAGATCTTCTCGGCACAGGCCTGTCTGCTGTAGTCCGACTTATGTGTGAGCCTGTGATAGAACACGTACCACTGACCATCTATGCACTCTATACTTCCGTGCGTGGTTCCGGTCATATTCAGCTTGTTCTCGAAACTTCTTCCCTTATATCCCACATCGCCATTTGACACTATAGTGCCACCAAATGTAAATCCGTGATCCGGATAATCGCTCACCGCATAGCACAGCTCATGGTTCTGCCATGACGAATAAACAAAGTAGTATTTGTCTCCCACCTTTCTCATGGATGAACCCTCAAAAAATGGATGCTCCTCAAATGATGTGCCCTTCACAGCGTAAGGAATGATGTGCCTCGGTTCTTCCTTGACCGTCAGCATATCGTCCTCAAGCACCACCATGATTGGTCCCATGATGCTGTCCTTGTAGCCAAGTATCTCCTCCTTTGTTCTTCCAAACATAGATACCTCATCATCCAGCCTGCCATTTGTCAGAAAATCAGGCTCCTCCTCGTATCCGTACTGGGTTCCGTAGAATATCCTGATGGTTCCGTCATCATTCATGGCTGCCGGATCAAAGCAAATGTACTTCTTCATCACAGTGCCGTCCTTGTAATGCACATGGCCAAGATATTCGTATTTGCCCGCCGGCGTATCGCACACAGCCACACTGATCGGACCTGTGTATCCGCCGTAACCGTAGTCACCGCCCATACAGTAATACAGATAATATCTGCCATCATTCCCCCTCACAACATCTGGCGCGTACATATACTTCAGCTCCGGGTATGCCGGATCCTGGCTCGCCCTGTATGTAATGCCCTCGCATCGCCAGCTTGTCAGATCTTTTACCGGCGCGGAGTACACCACATAATCCTGCATACAGAACGTGTAACCGCCCTCCTTATCGTGAGATCCATAATGATAAACCCTGTCGCCCCATACATGCGGCTCGCCGTCAGGTATGTACTCATTCAACGGCAAAAAAGGGTTGTAAACCTGCCTGTTCATATATCTTCTCCTTCTTGTATCAATTTTTTCTGTTCCCCTAAAACAATAAATCCCCAACATGATCCGCGTCATCTACAGACATGTTGGGTTCTCATATTTACAAGTATATTTAATAAAACTTTTTTAGTCAACAAGCACTTATAAAAAAGGATGCATCTGCTCGCAGAGTTTCTTCTCAAGCTCTATGAGTCTCTTCGTCTTATCCTTCGCCCTGTCATCCGCCGCCTTATATTCGTTTAGATATTTATTCAGCGACTTCACACCCATATTGCAGCCATCCGTCATAAGCTCCGCTATGGTATTGTCCGACTCATCCACTATGAGTTTCACATTTGTCTTGATCCATGACATGCCCTTTGCTATTGGATTTGGATCCTTGCCATCGTCATGGTACTCATCCAATAGTTTCTGTATCTCCTGTTTTATTGCGTTGTGCTCCTCCTTACATTCTATAAGTATCTTCTTCATTTTCGCCGCATGCACATACCCAAGCACCTCATCAATAGACGAAACACCCATCTTGATCCCGGCATCACATTCCCTGAGCAGCTTTATTGTGTCTGGTGATATCATCCCATATACCTCCTTAGCCTGTATATGAGTATGTTACCCGGTGTTTGAAAATTATATACTCTGCTAAACAATCCTTTTTGGAGAGTTTCCTCATATGTATAGACAAAGGTTGACACCCCACCCCATAATCTTTATACTGTTATTACAAACGTAGTATTAAAGGAGTATAATCTATGAAACACATTCCCCAGATTTCCGAAGCTGAATATGAAGTTATGAAGGTTATATGGAAATATGCCCCTATAAGCACAAATGACATTACTGACAAACTGTTGCATACCACTTCATGGAATCCCAGGACTATCCAGACTCTCATCAAAAGACTTTCTGATAAGTCTGCCATCTCCTATGAGAAAAAGGGCCGCATGTTCGTCTACTCCCCTGTCATCAGTCAGGAGGAATATCGAAAACATGAAAGCTCATCTTTTCTAAAGAAGTTTTTCAATGGACACATATCCGACATGGTTTCTGCGTTTGTGGATAGTGATGAGCTTAGTGCTGATGATATAAAGGAACTTCAAGACATATTAAATGTAAAAGGCACCGGGAGGAAATAAGGCTTGACTCAATTTTTCACACATTTTTTTATCAGCAATATATCCATAAGTTTCTCTCTGCTGCTACTGATATTTGTTCGATTTATGTTCAGAAAACAGCTAACATGTAATGGCAGATACAACACCATATATATTGTGCTGTTTCTTCTCGTAATTCCATTTATTCCTGTAAATAATTCATTTATATTCCAGGCCATAGGTTTCATACGATCATTATTTAACAGAAGTACTTCTGCCGCAAATACAGTTACTCCTGTGCCTATCAATACCAACCCTTCATCAAATGGGAACTGGATGAACGACTTTGCTATATCTGTAAACAGTACATCTACAATATATCCAAAGCTCCTTTTTATTATCTGGCTTGCCGGAGTTTACATATTTTCTATCCGTTTAATCGTGTCAGGCATATCACTATACAAGCTGAAAAAATCTGCTGTTCCAGTCACTGACTATACTGTCATATCGAATATATATTCGGAATGCCTTGAGCTCTGCAATGTGCGCAGATACAAACCGAAATTATATTCCTCCTCTGCTTTATCTGGAGCGGTCATTGTAGGTGTATTCCGCCCTGTTATATATATTCCACGGCAAATCAACGACTGCATATCCGATTACACAATAACCGACCTGAGACATATTTTGTTACATGAACTACAACATTTTAAACGCAGAGACAATGCCGTGAATATGTTTATCTGCATATTCTGCATACTGTATTGGTTCAATCCTGTTGTTATATACACATTACATACAGCAAGACATGACAGAGAAAAAGCATGTGACAATGATGTATTGCAGTACCTTGGTCAAAGCTATGCTGTGAAGTATGGACAGACCATCCTCCGTGCGGCTGCAAGCAGATCCAGTAATTCATCATCGGTATCATTCAAGAGCAAAAGCAGGAAAAAATTACTTAAAACAAGGCTTCAGCTTATTGTTAATTTCAACCCTGTCACCAACAGAGAAAAACGAAAATGTATATATGCATTTTTCATTATCATATTGCTGATGACTGTATGTGCGCCATTATCTGTATATGCTCTGGATGATACACAATACAAGGATTTTGCCCCGGTGAATCTGGAATCCATGGATCTATCCAGTTACTTTTCTGACTACAACGGCTGTTTTGCTCTGTACGACAAGGGAAATGATAAATGGTATATCTATAACCAGGACAAAGCCCTATGCCGCACTTCACCGGATTCTACATATAAAATATATGACGCAGTGATGGCTCTTGAACATGGCATCATAACTTCCGACAACTCATTTATGCGCTGGGATGGGAGCACTTACCCTTTTGATGCCTGGAACACAGATCAGACACTTCGATCTGCCATGACCGGATCTGTAAACTGGTATTTTGACAATCTGGATGCAGCTATGGACCACACAGATGTGAAAAATTTTCTCAGTCTTATTGAATATGGAAATCAGAATATCAATTCAGTTCAGAACTGTTACTGGCTGGAATCCTCTCTGACTATATCCCCGGTAGAGCAGGTAGAACTGCTATGTCACCTGAAAAATAATGATTGGAAGCTGTCTAAGACAAATGTGGATACAGTCATAGAGTCCATGTTTATTGCAAACTCAGATGGAAAAAGTCTGTATGGCAAGACAGGTACCGGCAGAGTTGATGATATAAATATAAACGGCTGGTTCGTCGGATTCATTACATCTAATGATAATGATTACTTTTTCGCCACGAATATATCACTTTCTGAAAATGACAATCAGTTTTTATCAGCGGACGGACTTTCCGCATCGAAGATCTCTCTGTCAATACTGCGTGATCTTGGGATATACGCCTATGAATATCAGTCAGAATAAACCGGTATGTCACATTCCATCTTCTCTATATGATTTGACATATATTTGAAAGTACCATCTTCTTCCGGTTTTACTGTAAGTGTATTTCTAAATGCAATGTCCGATCCCTTGTCAGCCCACACCGCATCAACAATAAGCGAAACAGTTCCATCATCGTTGTAGATATAGTCCACAACCTCTCCGAATGGTGGATACTGTTTTCCTAGAATGACCTGATATCTGTACGAATTTTTTTCTGAATTGTAATCACAATTATCCCTCAGCTCCGTCACAGTGACAGGGAACATTGACAACATAACAGACTCATATTTGTCTGCATCTATCCATCCACCATCAGGTTTCAGATTTTCACCAGTGTACAGTCTGTATATATCATCAAACATACACGGCACAAGTATATCTGATGCATTTGACTCATCCCAATCGATAACAAGCATATTGTAATTCACATAACTAAGCCCATACACATATTTTCTTGTCAATTTCCTGCATTCATCCGTCAACGGACTGACTCTGAAATACTCCTTCAGCCCACCATGGGCTATTATATTTGAGTATGTATATATAAAGTAGCCTTTTTCTGTGAGTTTCATATCTTTTAAATCCCGTATGCCAGTCGCTATAAATTTCCAGTCACGATTCTCGTACTTTGCTGTGTTGAAAATCATCTGTATCCGGCTGTCATCATACGCAAATGTCATCTCTGTCACGCTTGCATCCCTGTTTACCCTATATACGCAAATGTAATCTCGCTCTCCACCATCTGTATAATTTCTATAAAAAGACTGAAATAGCTGATAATTATACATATTGGTATCATCAGAAAAACAAATCAGTCCACTGCTTCCTAAGATATCTACTGCACCATATATTAAATCACTATTATCCGAAATATCTTCATCCTCATACAACTTTCTTATGGCATCTGACTGCAATATTCCTATTATATTTACTTTTACATTCTCCATTTCGTCATCGGATAACAGACTATCATCAATAACATTTCCATTCTGATTTATTGTGATGGTCTTATCTCCGTAGTGCTCCTGCCACTCTTTATCAGAAAGCCTGTCTCTGTACCAATATATCCCCTCTTTGCCCATCGTCAGAACATCATTTGACACATACTCAAATCCATCATTTTCTTTCTCCTTTATTGTAACTTTATGTGTAAATAATCTGCCACTCTCATCCTTCTCCGAAACAGCATTTACTATGAGGGTTATTGTTCCGTCAGCATTATACTCAGCATCCACTACCTCTGGAAATGGAACCACTGGTGTCACACTGTGATCAAACATCCCCCTCGTTCTGTACTGATACATTTGTCTGGACACATCATATACATTGACATGCTGAAGTACATCTGTAGACACAGGCAAATACTCCTGAAACACCTTCTCGTATAACTTCCCTTCTATCATATATGTAACCCCCTCGTCCGAATAGGGACTAGACATACCATATTTCATTTTGTAAAGTGCTTCATAGATATCGTAATAATTTATTTTGTTCATATCTGATTCATCCCAGTTTGTGGTAAATAAATTATTCGAATCATATCCAATCGTCTTGATATACTTTCTGTTAAGTACCCTTAACTTCTCATCCAGAGGCTCAACTCGTAATGCCGTATACGCAGAATCTCCGTCATATCCTCCCATTCTGTACCTCTCAAAAAATAGATATCCGTCTGTGTATTTCCATGTATAGGCCTTATAGTTTTCTTCATTTTTCTCAACAAAACAGTTATTCTCCCACACATAGAATCGCCTGGTTATCATAACATTGTTACCGCCTGATTTAAAATCAAACCTTACAAAGGACTTATCATACATGACCTGCAGTATTGTACATCCCGCATCTCTGTTTTCAGCCACCTCTGATAAAAACATCTCCGCATTCTCTGCATTTGCCATATTGATCTGATTCTCCACATCCACAGCTATGTACCCCTTACTTCCCATCGATTCTATTATGGTCCTAGTCTGATTCAGTTTTTCTTCCTCGGTCTTGCATTTCATATCCTGACAGGATGAATATATATCATCCAAATCTGCAATAAACTGATTTTCATCAGATATACTAAAATCAATAACTGTCCGCTCTGCGTCTGCCACTGCATTTTTATTGGAACAACTGCATAACAATATGGCTATGCCAACCAAAAGTAGCATACAATATAACTTCTTGTATATATTACATACGTAGTATTTCAAGATAAAAAAATATAAGTTCATCATATCAAAACTCCTTTATAATAAATATTACATTTGTAGTATTTATTATAAAGGAGTTTATTGCTGTGTCAATACTAATTACTTATAACTTCGCCCTAAAATAAGTAACTCCCGGCAGCACTGAAACATTCGTTCCGATCCAGACGTTATCTCCCACTGTGATAGGCAAGGCAATCTCTAAATGTAACTTTTGCTACATCATCATATATACTACAGCTTATACTGCATGAAATTACCATTATGAACAAATCCGAAATCCGTATACAATTTAACCCCCATGTCAGATGCCGTGATCTGTATCGTTCCACATCCATAATCCCTTGCATCATTTACAACACGGGATAACAGTTCCTTTGCAATGCCATTTCTTCTATAATTAGGGTTGGTAAACATACTGGAGAGCAACCCAATTCTTCCACTTGGGCATCCAAAATATGGCGGTTTCTCCACAAATGACATGCCGCTTGTCCCTATAATATCATCCCCGTCAAAAGCCAGCCATGATACAAATGTTCCGTCTGCCATATGGCGGGTATAATAATCCTTAAGCGCTGGCACCAGGTCTATCTCTTCTTTTGCGCCCTCTTCCCTGAGCTGATTTATTCTCATATTTATAAATGTATCAAGTTCATTTTCTGTAAGTCTTCTGTAGTCTATTTTCATTTACTTGCATCCTCCATTCCAGAATCCTTTTTCCTCCAGGATAGGTAAACACGTTGTTCTTGTTACATTTTATTCACTCTTCACCAGCTCATCTATCAGCTCTATAGCCTCTCTTATCATGCCGTCACAGTGCACTTTCTTGATTCCGCCCTTTTGGGCATTTGCCTTTAACAGATCGGTACAATCGGTCATGCCGTTGTGGTTATCTGCTATCCTGCGCCTGAACTGATTTATCACGTATGGATTCTCAACGCCCAGAGCGCCAAGCACCATAAGCCCTCCTGTGATCGCACCGCAGGTTGAACCACACTTCATGCCACCACCGAAATTAGCACTTAGCTTTGCCGCCATATCTCCTGTTAATCCAAGCTCGTCCGCATAAGCTCGCAGAATGGTCTGCGCACAGTTATTGACCATCGGTGTCTCGTTTCTTATCTCCATAGCTTTTTCTACATGTTTGTTCATTATGACTTCCTCCAATCCATATACAAATAATCATTTGTTAACCATCAAAATTCCTTTTTATGTATCCCTTTGAGGAATTTCCCCATTACACCTCCATATAAAAAATGGCGGGGAGTCTCCCCGCCTAATTAGGTTGGACCTGGGTCTTGCGACCAGCCCAGATAATGTGACATGTCACATTTATATCGTATGTTGATGATAACATAATTATGTTATTCATTCAATAAAAAGTGCAATTATTTTCAATAATAGTTATATCCTCACTCACTGATAATCTTCCTGCTGCACAGATATGTTATAAGGAAATATCCACCATATATGATCATCACGATAGCAGCTGTGATTCCGATAGCACCTGCTATATCATACGCTCCCATAGTGTCAAGAATCTTCATGCTGACCATCATTCCAAATATCGAATGGACTATGGCGAGAGCAAGTGGGAATACGAAGAATAGTCCCATCTGTGAGAAAAGAGCCTTGTTGATCATGCGCTGATCCACGCCAAGCTTTCTGAGCATCTTGTATCTCTCTATGTTGTCTGTGCTCTCCGAGAGCTCTTTGAGTGCAAGGATGGCTGCACCGGATATGAGGAATATGAGTCCGATATACATACCTATAAATGATGCTATCGCTCCTACTCCCACGCTGGCTGCTTTCACGCTGTCCTTAGTATTTACTGTGATAAGTCCGCCGAGTTCATCCTTCTTTGATACATTCCTTATGATCGTATCACTATCCTGTATGACATCCCTGTCCTGATCGGCATACTTTCCGATGAAATATTCCTTTGCAAACTGTGCACCTTCAACGGCTGAATCCGGCACGATAAACACGCCTGTATTGACCGGCTGTGTGGCAAGCTCTATATCTCCGTCTATACAGTATGAGATAACCGGCTTAAGCTTGTTGCCATATACCTCTATCTCTTTGCCCTCCTGAAGTCTCTCGTCACGAATCTTCACGAATATTCTATAATTTGCCAGGATGGCATATTCGTCATCGTCAAGCTGGAGCTCAGCATTGTCATAAAGCTTTGCAATCTTGTTGTAGTCGGACTGTGATATGATCTCCTCCGTTCCATCAAATCCAGACCAAGCGTTTACATCTATTCCAAGAGAATCAATCAGTGCCTCATCTCCCAGATAGTTTCTGATAGTAAGTGTAGGACATGTATACGTGTGTACGTCAACATAATCTGAAAAGTATGTTCCGAGATCTATATTATTTTCACTATATACGTCCTCTATGCTCTTTCCATCAGTAACTTCAAGTTTCTTCAAAAGATCATTTGTCTCGCTGTCATTACCCATCTCGTCTTCATCATAATAGATTGAATCACCGCTCTGGGTCTTTGATATACACACATCCGCTCTTGCATATTTCGCAATGCCCTCATTTAATGAATTCTTTACTGCAAGTGCTGATGAAAGCACACATATTGTCACAAAAAGCATAAGGCAGATTAATGATATTGAAAGTACATTTGTGTTGACACGGCTGCTCATCTGTCTCACGACAAATGAATTGAGTCCCTTGTAATACACATTCTTCATGGATGACACGATCCTGAAGAGCATTCCGGATACCGACCAGAAGAAGAGCACTGTTGCAATACATCCAGTCACGATCCACTTGTAGAGATCGTTCATGTACATGTCATTTATATCGGTAATTACCGCATGATAAGCATATCCAAGTGATACAACTGATATCAGGAACACGATAACTGATACCCATGGATTTTTGATCTTGACATTCTCAGATTTTCTTCCATTCTGGAAAAGGTCGATGAGCTTACATTTGCTGATGATAAATGTGTTGAAGATTATAACCACCACATATATGATTGCAAAATACAGACAGGTCTTGGCAAATGCGCTGCCAGAGAACACAAAGCTGTATGATGACATATCTGCATCGAACATGTTTGCAACAAGTACACTTGTTATCTGTGAAATTCCTATTCCGGCAAGAAGTCCTACCACAAGTGATACAAGTCCGATGATAAGTGTCTCTATGAAAAGCATTGTGGACACCTTGCGTTTTCCCATTCCAAGGATGAGGTACAGACCAAATTCCTTGTTACGCCTCTTCATCAGGAAACGGCTTGCATATATGATGAGAAATCCGAGCACAAATGCGATGAACACACTGACACCCGCAATCATCTTGCTCATGAGCTGCACGACCTGTCTTGTGTCAGCCGATATCCGGAGCATGGCGGTCTGCGTCTCTATGGCATTGAACACATAGAAGATTGCAACACCGAGTACCAGAGTGAAGAAATATATGGCATAGTCCTTTATACTCTTCTTCATATTTGATACGGAAAGCTTAAAGAGCGTCATTCAGATCACCTCCAAGCAGTGTCACGACATCTATGATCTTATTGAAAAATTCTTTTCTGGTATCTCCTCCTCTTCTGAGCTCGTGGAACACCTTTCCATCCTTGATGAAAAGTATCCTACCTGCATAGCTGGCTGTAAATGAATCATGTGTTACCATGAGTATCGTTGTCATGAGATCCTCATTTAGATGCTTAAGTCTCTCAAGCAACAGCTTTGCCGACTTGGAATCGAGTGCTCCCGTAGGCTCATCTGCAAGCACAAGCTTTGGGTCAGTGATGATGGCTCTTGCAGATGCGACTCTCTGCTTCTGACCGCCCGACATCTGGTACGGATACTTCTTCAGAACACTCTCGATCTCAAGCTCCCTTGCAACAGCTCTGACCTTCGCATCTATCTGCTTTGCAGGAACATTCTGTATGGAAAGTGCCAGTGCGACATTCTCATACGCTGTGAGTGTGTCAAGAAGATTGAAATCCTGGAATATAAATCCAAGCTCCTCTCTTCTGAACTCGTTAAGCTTGTTGCCCTTAAGTGTTGTGATATCCTTGCCGCCCACATAGATGTGTCCGCTGCTAACCTTATCTATAGTTGAAACGCAGTTGAGCAGTGTCGTCTTACCGCTTCCGGATGCACCCATGATAGCTACGAACTCTCCTGCCTCCACATCGAATGATATTCCATCTATGGCCTTTGTCATATTGGATTTGTTTCCATAATACTTCTCAATGTTGTCAATCTTTAATATTGTTTCCATTGAATTTCCCACTGGATTTTCCATAGAATTTTTCGTTGAATTTTTTGTTGGATTTTCCATTGAAATGCCTCCTCAAATGTTTGTCTATTACTGCTCTCACCATTGAACATATTTGCAGTTTACACATTTTGAAAGCAATTGTCCTTTTTTCATTATTACCTAACATTACAATTCTGTAACCTTGGGGACGCTCACCCGATCCGGTATCCCACTATCGAAAAACGCAATTTTTATATCATCCAATCTTGTATATATCATTATGTCCAAATACTATGCTCACATCTGTGTATTCATCCACCTTTGACGCTATATTCAGCTTATGTCCCAGCTGCCTGCACAGATTGTCTATTATATAAAGTCCCATACCTGTGGATTTCGCATGTTTCCGGCCATTTTCCCCGGTAAATGATTTCTTGCACACAAGTGGAATATCAGACTGTGGTATACCTATTCCATTGTCCTTTATGTGCAGAGCCTTGCCGTCACCCACTGCTTCAGCCCAGATCTCTATAGTCTTTTCCTGTCCCCGGTCTATATACTTGATGCTGTTGCTCACGATCTGATTTACCATAAACTCAAGCCACTTTGAATCCGTCACAACACATTCATCCACATCATGAACATTCAGCGATATATCACCATCAAGCAGCATATCCTTGTTCTTCAACGCCACTCTTCCGATGACACTCTTAAGATTTGTTTCAGCAAATCTGTAATCCGCCGCAGCATGCTCCGCCCTCACATAGTAGAGTACCTGATCCGCGTACGCGTCGAGCCTTGCGACCTGTTCCTCGTATTTTCTCGGGATCACATCCCTGTTGTTGTGGCACATGAGCACCAGACTGGCTATAGGAAGCTTGATCTCGTGAACCCAGATCTCAATAAAGTCCTTGAAATCCTCCACGCTGTCCCTGTACTTTCTCACATTCTCAGTCATGGACTTGTTGATGTCGTACATAGCTGAATACACCAGCTTACCCTCGTAGAAGTCAGGCTCGTCCAAAGTGTCAAGTATAAGATACTTCTGATCCAGTTCATCCAGATGTCCAACCAGACTGTTGTAGAACCTATATTTCTTCAGATAATCGTAGGCGATAACCGAGACGACAAATATCACAGCCACGATAACGAACATAATCCTCATCTGTAACTGTGAGTGAAATGCCATCATGAGCAGATATGTGAATATCACAAATCCCGCATATCCCGCAATTATTCCAAGTTTATCCTTTATATACAAGCCAAATTTCATTTTACAAAATTACTCCAATCTTTTGTTGCTGTAAATGATATATAACCCCACTTACCCGTCATACAAGTCGGTATCCCTGCTTCTTCCTGGTCTCTATGGCATCATCATATCCAAGATCCGCCAGTTTTCCTCTGAGCCTGCTGATGTTCACCGTAAGTGCATTGTCATTTACAAACTCGTCATTGTCCCATAGGTCTGTCATGATCTCATCCCTCGACACTATCTTTTCCCTGTTGGCAAGCAGCAGCTGGAATATGATCATCTCATTCTTGGTGAGAACCATCTCCTGATCACCTTTGCTGATTGTCCCCTTGCTGAAGTTGACCTCCGCATCTCTGTATGATGCCGTATTCTGGCTGCCCTCCATGCGCTTGAGCACCGCCGCTATCCTAAGCAGAAGTATCGTTGGATTGTATGGCTTTGTTATATAGTCATCCGCGCCATAACTCATGGACAGCACCTCATCCATCTCAGAAGTCCTGCTTGTGACCATGATGATAGGCACATCAGATTCCTTTCGTATCTCCTTCACAAGATTTCTGCCGTTTATCCCCGGAATATTGATATCCATGAGCACCAGATTCGGTGCCGCTTTCAATATATCGTTCTTTGTATTGTCAAAGCTCTTAAGACTCTCAGCCTCATAGCCCTCATTCTCAAGTATCTGCACAAGCTCCTCACAGATGCTCTCGTCATCTTCAACAACAAATATCTTTTTCACGTTTATTCCTCCTTCAACGGCATATCCACCAACATCCTCGCCCTGTTGTAGACATTCAGCTTTGAACCACTGGAATCCATATCACAGCTCACTATCATGCCCTGCGGCAGCTTCTTCTGAAGCGAAGGGTACAAACCTCTTCCGCAGGTGTGATTAGGCATACAGCCAAATGGCTGAACCGCCAAAACCTTTGGACACTCATGGAGTATGTGTCCCGTTATCTCCGCGCCGATGAGCCAGCCATCTCCTGTTTTATATCCCCAGCTCACATATCCTTCAGCCTCACGCTTCATCGTGAAGAAATCCTCCATGGTATAGAACCCATATTTTCTAAGCGCCTCTATCATTGCTCTCTGCAGGCTGCCGAAGAACTTCAGCCCCGCCTTGTAAAGCAGAGATTCAAATGTCATATTGTCTGTGAGGTGTGAATCCATATAGTACATGGCATACCATGAAAGCCCATTTGTATGGCTCTCACATCCATTTGACTCAAGGAACTTTATCATATCCCAGTTGCCCAAGTGGCAATACTTTATGTACAGCTCTCCCACTATCCCCACTCGCTGTTTCCTCTTATCATGCAGCTTTATCCGTGAAAAATCCCTGGCTATCCTGACAAAGTTTCGTTTCATCCTGCCGAGAGTCAGATTCTTTCCATCTTTCAGATCTCTGGACAGGATATCTATCCACTTCTGCCAAACCTTTTGTGACTGCCCCTTTTTCACCTCATTTGGCCTTGTCTGATTGAGGAGCAGCATGAGTATATCTCCGTAGAAGAGTCCGAACAGGGCTCTCCACACCATGAATGGCTGCACGCGCATCTGGCATTCCTTCTCCAGCCCCTTAACATTCAGAGACAATATCTTTGCCCTGTCAAATCCTGCCTTTCTCACCGACTCCTTTAACACATGTAAGTAGTTGGCTCCCCTGCAGGCATCCCCCGCCGTCGGCATGAGAAGTCTTGTCCGGTTGATGTCATACTTGCCTGACTGCAGTGCATCTATCATCTGCCCGGCATTTAACACAATCGGATAACACATATCATTGTTCACATACTTAAGTCCCACATCCGTGATATGATCCTCATTTGACAGTATGACCGGATGATAATCCTTTGAATAAAAGGCGTATTTTATCAGAGGAAAATGCGCATCCAGCATGGCTGGGATCAGCAATATATATTTTTCATTCCATGCGTTCTCGTCTATCTTATACATAATTTACTCCCCATATACTTTGCAGTGATATAACGTGTTTGTAGCACTTTAATTATATATTATAACTTCTTTTGCATGCACCTAGCCACTGTTTACTAATTAATTATGTTAAACTTATTTTTTGATATAACAAAACACAGGTACTATATAAAATGTCACACCCGTTACAATGGTTTTAACATCTTATATAGCACCTGTGTCTCAACGCAAATATTTTTATAGACTGCTAGAGCATAGGCTGGGAACTGAACTATCGATGATTTTCCCGGTTCTTGTTCTTAAGTTTATTCCAGAATACTCTTTGCAAGCTTCTGCTCCTCATCAGTAGGCGGGTCGATTCCCTCAAGCTTATATGGTATTCCAAGTCTCTCCCACTCAGGGATTCCGAGCTTGTGATATGGAAGTACCTCAACTTTATCTACAGTCTTAAGAGTGTCTATGAACTCCTTAGTCTTTCTCAGATCATCCTCATCAGTTGTGATGGTTGGTACCAGTACGTGTCTGATCCACATATGCTTACCCTGATCTGACAGATACTGTGCAAGATCAAGTATATTGCTGTTGGAGAATCCTGTGAGATCTCTATGCTTGTCATCATTGATCTGCTTGATATCAAGCAGGAACAAATCTGTGAGCTTCATCAGCTCATTGAACTTGGAGAAGAATGGTTCCTCCCTTGTAAATGGATTGCCGGCTGTATCTATTGTCGTATGAATACCCTCAGCCTTCGCAAGCTTGAAAAACTCGATGAGGAAATCCATCTGCAGCAGCGCCTCACCACCGCTCACTGTTATACCACCGCCGTTTTTCCAATATGGCTTATAGCGGAGTGCCTGCTTTAACAGATCCTCAGGGGTCCTCGCCTCGATCTTGACGCCCTTATCCTTCAGCAGCTTTGTATTCTCTTCTATCTTCTTCTCAAGTTCTTCTCTCTCAGCATCGCTTGTTTCATCTGAGTAAAGCTTACTATAGTCTGTCACAAGATTCCATGTCTCTGGGTTGTGACAATATTTACATCTCATCTTGCAGCCCTGTAAAAAAACTACAAATCTTATGCCTGGACCATCTACTGCTCCAAAGCTCTCTGTCGAATGGACATATCCTAAAACCTGTTTCTTTTCAGACATATTTCACCTCTAAGTTCTTCCTATTCAAATACAACTCTCAATTAATGAAAGTAATTACAAACAAAACTACATGTCTATTATCTCTTATAAAAATGATATAAATACATATTCTTAAAAAAAGTCCCGGAGAGGTTATCCCCGGGACCATGGTTCTTGTTATATCTGACAAAGCATCTATAACTTCACTGAAAATCCAGCGTCAGCTAAGAATTAAAGTGAGTCATGGAATGTTCTGTTGATAACATCGAGCTGCTGCTCACGTGTAAGTGATATGAACTTAACAGCATATCCTGATACACGGATTGTGAAGTTAGCGTACTCTGGCTTATCTGGATTCTCCATAGCATCAAGGAGCTTATCCTTACCAAATACGTTTACGTTCAGATGATGAGCGCCCTGATCGAAGTATCCATCCATTGCGCTTACAAGCTTTGTAGCTCTCTCTTCCTCATCATGTCCAAGTGCTGATGGGTTCATTGTCTGTGTATTTGAGATACCATCCAGTGACCACTCATAAGGAATCTTTGCAACAGAGTTAAGTGATGCAAGAAGTCCTGATGTCTCAGCGCCGTAGCTTGGGTTAGCACCTGGTGCAAATGGTGTCCAAGCACGTCTTCCATCTGGAAGGTTACCTGTGTACTTACCATAAACTACGTTAGATGTGATTGTAAGGATAGATGTTGTAGGCTCTGAATTACGATATGTGTGTCTCTTCTTGATGTCTGTAAGGAACTCATGAAGAAGCCATACACCGATGTTATCAGCTCTGTCGTCATCGTTACCATACTTAGGGAACTCGCCTTCGATCTCGAAGTCCTCAGCAAGTCCTGTCTCTGCGTTACGGATAACCTTAACCTTAGCGTACTTGATTGCTGACAGTGAGTCGATTACGTGTGAGAATCCAGCGATACCTGTTGCAAATGTACGACGTACATCTGTATCGATAAGTGCCATCTCAGCTGACTCATAGTAGTACTTGTCATGCATGTACTGGATGAGGTTAAGAATATTTACATAAAGTCCTGCTAACCAGTCAAGCATCTTCTTGTACTTAGCAAGTACTTCATCATAGTCAAGGTACTCTGATGTGATAGGTGAGTACTCTGGACCTACCTGCATTGGCTTACCAGTCTTCTTGTCAAGGAACTTCTCATCCTTACCACCATTGATAGCGTAAAGAAGACACTTAGCAAGGTTTGCACGAGCTCCGAAGAACTGCATCTCCTTACCAGTCTGTGTAGCTGATACACAGCAGCAGATTGAGTAATCATCGCCCCAGATTGGCTTCATTACATCATCGTTCTCATACTGGATTGAGCTTGTTCTTACAGAAATCTTAGCAGCATACTTCTTGAATGTATCCTGAAGAGCTGATGAGTAAAGAACTGTAAGGTTTGGCTCTGGAGCTGGTCCCATGTTCTCAAGTGTATGAAGGAATCTGTAATCGTTCTTTGTAACCATTGAACGTCCGTCAACACCGATACCACCAACCTCAAGAGTAGCCCATACAGGATCTCCTGAGAACAGCTCGTTGTATGACTTAATTCTTGCGAACTTAACCATACGAAGCTTCATTGTGAAATGATCGATAAGCTCCTGAGCCTCAGCCTCTGTAAGCTTACCAGCCTTAATATCTCTCTCAATATAGATATCAAGGAATGTAGATACACGTCCAACTGACATAGCTGCACCGTTCTGAGTCTTGATAGCTGCAAGGTATCCGAAGTATAACCACTGAACAGCCTCTTTAGCGTTTGAAGCTGGCTTTGAAATATCATATCCGTATGACTGAGCCATAACCTTCATCTCTTTGAGACGCTTGATCTGCTCTGAAAGCTCTTCTCTCTGACGGATGACATCATCAAACATGTTGCCATCGCCACAGTTAGCCTTATCCTCTTCCTTCCAAGCGATAAGCTGATCAATACCGTAAAGAGCAACTCTTCTGTAGTCACCTACGATACGTCCACGACCATATGTGTCAGGAAGTCCTGTTACGATATGTGTATGACGAGCTGCCATCATCTCTGGTGTGTAAGCATCAAATACTGCCTGGTTGTGTGTCTTGTGATACTCAGTGAAGATCTTGTGGAAGTTCTCGTTTGGAGTATATCCATACATCTGAAGAGCTTCCTCAGCCATCTTGATACCACCATAAGGCATAAATGCTCTCTTAAGTGGCTCATCTGTCTGAAGACCTACAATCTGCTCAAGATCCTTTGTCTCTGGATCAATGTAGCCTGGGCCATAAGATGTGATGCTTGATACAACATCAGCATCCTCCTTTAAAACTCCACCGTTATCTCTCTCAGCCTTCTGAAGTGCCTGAAGCTTATCCCAAAGCTTGTTAGTAGCATCTGTTGGGGCTGCAAGGAAACTCTCGTCTCCATCGTACTGTGTGTAGTTGTTCTGGATGAAGTCTCTTACATTACACTCTTCCTTCCAGAGTCTACCTGTGAATGATTCCCATTCCTGGTTCTGTAACATGATAAAATTTCTCCTTTCAGTGTTTTAATATGTGAAAATGTGACACACTATTTACTTATTATACAGAATAATCTTCTATAATTCAATAATGCTTATCACATTCCTTGCTTTTCATTTGTAAGTATATTATACTTTACTCATAAATTCGGTTGTTATAACCACGTAATAAAGATTTAAACAACTTTTTTTGAAAAAATTTGAGAAAATATATGAATAATATATATTGTGTATGGACAAGGGATAATTTATTGCACATATACAATATACTGTGTTTTAAAAAAATATACATTCTATAGCTGAAAGCCTTATCGCACCCCCGCATCATGACACCTTGTCACTATAATATACTACGCTGCAGACTGCTGCTCTGCATAGAAATAAATAATAAGATGGAGGTTATGTATGAAACTTAAAATTCCTCAATATCAATTGTCTGAAGTACTCAACATGATGGCATTTAAAGGAATCTCGGAAGCCGATATCAAAACCATGATGGATCTCGGGATCCTGCGCGAACACTATTACAGATACAACTCCACTATATTCAAAGCCGGCGAAATAACCGAGGAGCTTGGAATAGTCATCAAAGGCCGGGTGATTGTTGAGAATGTTGACTACTGGGGCTCCAAAAGTATCCTGAGTTCAGCACTTCCTGGAAAGGTGTTCGGTGAAACATACGCCCTGTCCGGACACAAACTCATGATCGACGCAAGAGCAACAGAGCCTACTATCGTATTCCTGCTCAACGCACAGGATATCATGTCCGGCAAATACAACAGTTATCCGTGGCATCTGCAAATGCTCAAGAACCTTCTCCTGCTGTCATCGAGAAGGAGTCTCACACTCTCACTTCATATCTTCTATATAAAGCCAAAGAAGATACGTGAGCGTGTCAGCTATTATCTCTCAGGACTTGCCAGCTCTCTTGGAACAACTGAGTTCGATATCCCATTTAACAGGGAACAGTTTGCCGACTACCTGAATGTCGACAGAACTGCACTGTCAAAGGAGCTGTCCAACATGCAGAGTGAAGGACTTATAGAGTTCAAAAAGAATCATTTCAAGCTGTTGGAGCTTGACCACGAGGAATTGACGTAATAATACTATTCTGAATACAGTACGGGTCTATCTTATGGTTACCGGGTGCGGAATTGTAAAATGCCAACACCCGGTAACTGAAATTATATCTAAGAGAATCATGAATTCAATATCTTCATAAACTCCTCGCCTGTGATCGTCTCCTTCTGATACAGATAATTGGAAAGCTCATCAAGCTTCGCTCTGTTCTCAAGAATGATGGTTGCCGCCTTCTCATGCTGCTTTCTTATAAGCTCCACAACCTTCTTGTCTATGAGTGTCTGCGTCTCTGCCGAGCACGAAAGTGATGAATCACCGCCAAGGTATTTGTTGGTCTCTACCTCCATGGCTACCATATCAAACTCTTTGCTCATTCCGTATTTGGTTATCATAGCTCTTGCAAGCTTTGTTGCCTGTTCTATGTCGTTGGAGGCTCCCGTTGTAATAGACCCAAATACTATCTCCTCCGCAGCTCTTCCGCCTGTGAGTGTCGCTATCTTATTCTCAATCTCCTCCTTGGTCATAAGATAGTGATTACCCTCATCCACCTGCATGGTGTAACCAAGAGCTCCCGATGTTCTCGGAACTATGGTTATCTTCTGGACAGGCGCTGAATCAGTCTGCTTGGCAGCTACAAGCGCATGTCCGATCTCATGGTATGACACGACAAGCTTCTCCTTGTCTGTAAGTATCGCATTCTTTCTCTGGTAACCTGCAATTACGACCTCTATGCTCTCTTCCATATCGGCCTGTGTCACGAAGCCTCTGCCGGCTCTGACAGCCCTGAGCGCCGCCTCATTTACAATATTTGCGAGCTCGGCACCTGATGCACCTGATGCCATTCTGGCTATCTTATTGAAGTCTACATTGTCTCCTATCTTGACCTTCTTGGCGTGAACCTTAAGTATATCCTCACGTCCCTTGAGATCAGGAAGTTCTACAGGTACTCGTCTGTCAAATCTTCCCGGTCTGAGCAGTGCAGGATCAAGTGAATCCGGTCTGTTAGTTGCTGCAAGGATGATGACACCATTGTTGCCCTCGAATCCATCCATCTCGGTGAGAAGCTGGTTAAGTGTCTGCTCACGCTCATCATTGCCGCCTATCTGCCCGTCTCTCCTCTTACCTATGGCATCTATCTCATCGATGAACACTATACATGGAGCCTTTTCCTTTGCCTGCTGGAACAAATCCCTTACCTTTGAAGCACCCATACCTACGAACATCTCAACGAACTCTGAACCGGACATTGAGAAGAAAGGTACATTCGCCTCTCCGGCTACAGCCTTGGCAAGCATGGTCTTACCTGTTCCCGGAGGACCCACAAGAAGAATACCCTTTGGCATGGAAGCGCCGATCTCCTTGTACTTTCCAGGATTGTGAAGATACTCAACTATCTCAGTCAAATTCTCCTTTGCCTCATCCTCTCCGGCGACATCTGTAAACTTTATTCCCTCTGTGGAATTAACATATATCTTCGCATTACTCTTGCCCATTCCAAACATCATGGAATTCTTGCCACCTCCGGCGTGCTTCATCATCTGATTGGCAAGCATTCTTCCAAGTAATGTGAATATAAGTATAGGCACGATCCAACTGAGTATAAAACTGAGTATCGGTGATGTCTGCTTGATCTCCTGACCTGAGAACTTGGCTCCCGACTTGTAAAGTCGCTCGGTTAAGTTCTCATCACTCACCATAGCAGTCTTATACACCTTCTTGTCATCTTTGCCTGTAAAATAGATGACATTTGACTGTGCCTCAATGTCTACCTCATCGATCTTCTTGTCATCTGTCATGGATATGAACGTACCATAGTCCACCTCCTCTATACTTCTCTCAGCAAACCATGGGACAAATATGAAATTGAGAACCATTATTATGATAAGCACTATCAGATAATAAAATATCAGCGGCTTCTTTGGCTGTTTTACTTCTTTCATATAAAAATCCTCCTTGTGATATTTTTTAGGATATATATGTCTGACACAATACAGAAACGCCATTATCATATATATTATTCTAACCTTATATCACAAGGAGGATTTATTCAATTAATTATTTCTAAAATTTGTATAACGCTTTTGAAAACACAGGCAAAATTATAAATATTGCTTACAGTACAGCCATGTGGGCAGCTTCGGGCTGATCAGTCAGCACCTCCATTAACCATTCTCATGGATTTCAGCATCACATTCTGATGCCTAAAGAACAATTATTATATATCTGATATCTATTCAACACTCTTATAAGTTAACCAATACCCATTATCTATTAACCGGTGACTATTAACAGTTCAAGCCCGCCTTCCTTAAAGAAGAATACCATTTGGGTTCTTGTACAGGGATCGAACCTGTATTCATGCTGTTGCAGAGCATTGTCTTACCATTTGACCAACAAGATAATTTTGGCGCGATTAGAGGGAGTCGAACCCTCGCGGCAAATATTTTTTGCCCTATGACTGTTTAGCCATTCCCTTAAACCACTTGGGTATAAACGCTTAAGTACACACTTATCGCCGTGTGCTGCGGACTGAATAGAAGCTATTCGTACTGTAAGCAATACTTATGAAGAATTTGCCTGTCCGTTCTGAAATATCAGAACTCTACATATGTAGTCGCGTTCGATATTCTTATAGCGCTCTCAAGATTAGCTTTAAGCTCATCCTGTCTGCCCTGTAAGTCTCCAACAACCTTTTCAGCGTCAATTGGATCCACCATGCTGTATACAAGATTATCGCAGTAGGCAGATATGCTTTTCAGACTGTCGTCACTGAGAACCTTCTTATCACTTGAAGCAAGCGCTGTACTCATGGCCTCCTTCTGTCTGTCGGCATTCTCCTGTGACTTATTGATAGCCATCTTGGCCTTGGTGAAATCGTTATTTATCTTTCTGATAAGAGCGTCATCAAAGTTAGTATTTGAGAAACTTCTTCCAAGTAAAGTCTTTCTGAGATTGATTGCCGCTGCCCTCGTCATGGTCACCCCTGCCACCTCTATATCCGTAGTGGCATTTGCAAGCAGGATCGCTGCATCAAGCCTGTTGTATCTGCTTATGAGATCCCTTATACTCCGAAGATCCGCCCTCGCCTCGTCATCAAACTCCTGCACGCTCTTCTTACCACCGATAACGATATCATCTGATGTCTTTTTCACTGTCACAAAACTGGCTCTGTCTATGGCATCATTGATCTTCTTTATCAGAAGGTCTCTCTCATCCAGAGCTCTTGTCACTATCATTTTCTCCATAATATTCGTATCCTCCTTATTTTAATAATTACATTTATATGTTATCCCCTTTTATTTCAGGTGATTTTTAACATCTGGCTCTTCAAATATGATCTGTTCATCACGATATTTGCTATCTCTAACGAACTAATTCCATACCACAGGCACCATATCATAATATATAAGTCTGTGCTTCGTATCCACGTACATATCCTCGTGATAATGTCCGAAGTACCACATGGAATATTCAAGTTTTCCTTCAAGTTCCTCAAAGAAATCCGTCAGTATATTCTGAGCGTACAATTCATGCAGGCGTCCATGCATCCTCTTTATATCTTCAAGCTTCAGCTGTATAGTGTTTGATGCGCAATGGGTTATGACATAGTCGACCTTGTAATCACAGCTCTCAAGATTTACCCTTGCTTCCTCTATCTCTGTATCTGTCGGAAGCTCCTGTTTCCACCATGATGTGTTCAATATTCTGAACGGTCTGCCACTCCCCATTGCCAAATTATATTTATGCTCGAACAAAGGATCATCCTTATCAAGCACGCCACCGCTTATATCGTGGCTCTGTGCTCCTCCGAACGTAAAATATCTTTTTCCCTCTATATCGAATACCTGTCCGCGCTCAAGAAGTATCACCTTATCACGGACTATATGCCGCACTTTGCCACCATGCCACTTCTCCACCGGGTATTCATCTATCATATTGTAATTCTCATGATTTCCCTGAACCCATAGAAGTGTAAATGACTGCTTTGCGAAGAATTCACAGTCCTGTTCAAAGGACTCTCCTTTTGCCCAGAGCAAACCAAGATCCCCGCATACGATCACTGTATCATTTTCAGTTAGATCCGGGCAGCAGGAAAATCCTCCTGACATAAATCTCCCAAACCTCCCGTGACAGTCGCCTGTAATATAAATCATTTCAAAATCACTCCTTTATTTAATTGCCTTGTAATCCGGCTCATCCGGCAGACTTATGTTCGCCTTTGCATACTCAAGTCTTCTCTCGTACCAGTTTGTTTTTTACAATGAACTTAATACGCTATTAAACACTCTGTAATTGGAATCGTCGCTTGGTCTGCAGTATACAGCAAACTCGATATTCTTAAATGCGTACATATAATCCCTCACCACATTTGCCGCAGCAGTTGCCACGACCTGCGGTTCGTTACAGAATGCTCCGCAACCAAACGCCCCGAGTATTACTGTGTCTGCATGATTTATAACCGCGCTGTCAAGTATTCTTCTGAGTCTTTTCTCATGGATGACCTGAAGTTCTCTATTGCTGGGTGTCACCGCTCTCGTTCCATCTCCGGAATTATATCTATTGCTGGGGTTTTCCCTGAGATTTGGCGCCGCACATGTGATCACATCAACTATATACCAGTCATCACGCTCCATTAGTTCCGGACGATCTGTATCAGTCTTGAACACAACGATATCTGGAGTGTATATGATGTCATCGTTATGTATTGGATCATGCGCCGCTCTGTGCGGTGTGTAGAACATTCCCCACATATCAGGGGTGTTCAGACAGAAATACAGATTGGAACATCTGCAGAGACATTCCTCCTGCGCCCCCGCACCATTTACAACTCCGCCGCCTGGATTTGTCGCTGATGCAAAGTTATGCACTGCTACATGATTCCCTTTATAGGCCTTTGCCGCCTCATAGCTTCTCTTCTTTGAGACAACCACATTTGCCTTTTTGTAAATATTCAGTTCAGGCGTTGGTATAACCTCCGCCTCTGCTATAAAGCGCTGATTTGCCACCGATATCTTTGTGACAGCTGAAAGCTCAGCATCCGTCTTGCACATGCGCTCTGTATCCTGAAATATACTTCTGTTCATCTCTCTGCGATCCATATTTTTTACACCCCTTTGATATTATGCTATTACATTACTCTATTATCCTGTTAGTTTTTTAACCTGCTATTCCAATACTCTCTGTTTTTACTGCTCTCCAATATATATAAGATGGTCAACATACTCTCTTTCCTCGCCCTTGAATATCGGTATATCATTGTCTATCATCCATCCTCTGAAATTTTCGTTGCTGCTGTCTCCTGTACATGACGGGACTTCATCTGCCTGTCCCCTGATGCAGCAGCTTCCCCTCTTGCATGTCACCGGGAAGTCATTCCAGTTTATATTCTTCTCAAGCATCAGCATATCCTGTATATCACCGGTGGACTTGCCATGCATCTGCTTCTGTGAGAAATTGGCATGCCCAACCATCTGTATCGAATTGCGGGATGCGTCGAGCTGCCTCCAATATATGAGATTCGTCACCTCTTCCTTCGGTATATTGAAGCATCTTGAATCAAACATCGCCCCAGTCTCACAGGCCTTATCAAGGACTTTGATATATTTGGGATCCTCCGTACCCTCTTCTTTAACCGCCTGCCTGCATAGCTCTCATAAAAACAGAATCAAACGGTCTCTTAAAATTCCTTGTATATGTATGAAATGCCTTGCCGTCTATTCGTATCGCAACCGGACAACGTCTCATAAGCTTTGTCTTCGGTATCTGCTCATAAAAATTCTTCATTCTGGTACCTATATCATCTCGAAGTCTTGCCACACTGCCACTTCCTTTCTTCCAAATCTTTCATATATTTCAAGTCGTTCATATCTTTCAAATCTTCCGCATATTCATTTATTGATATGCCCTAGTTTATATCACATCCGGCTGATTGGCTATAAACCCGTAGTTTAAAAATCTAACTGTTCCTCTTTACGCTTATAGCCGTGTATCAAATTTTCCATTCTTTTCTGAATATCTCTATCCCAACCTTCATACACATCTTTCCGGCATAGTTTCCCGCCTTCTGAATGATTTCGGGTTCTTCTTTCAGGCAGTCTTCATAAATTCTCTTTGGAAGATTCTTATAAATAATCTGTAAATCCTTCCTCTCGATTTTTTCGAGCATTATTCCTTCATCCACAAGCTTATTTACTATTTTCCGCACCCTGGCCTCGGTGACGATCATTCGGACATATCTTTCTGCCTCATCCATGTCTGCTTTTTTCTGTGAATCATCCCTTTTCCTCTTATTCTGCCTGCGGTTATCCACCTTTATCTCATAAAATTCTGGATTTACATACTTCAAAACATGTGGCTCACGTCCCTCCAAAAGAGCTGTCTGATCCTTTATGACAATTCCCTCCTGCTTTTTTCCATAGGCGGGATCATTTGCAAACTGTTTACAGTGTTCCCAGCTTATAAATTTCCCATAATAGAGTTCATGTACATATGGAATGCCACATTCATCTGCAATAGATTTCACAGAGTCCTGAGACAGCCACTGATCAGCATCTCCATCGAATATGCTGAACAGATAAAATTTGTCATAGTTATCTTTTTCATATATCACCGTATGTTTCACAAGCCACTCTCCGAAAAATATGTAATGTGGATACCTTGCAAATGGTTCCTTGTCCATTTTCTGAACATATTCCCAGAATCCTCTTAAGTTCTGGTCCTTACTCAGCTCATTATTACGGCTGAACGCTCTGAGGACATCCTCTTTTTCGTCATACCGTATACTTGCATTGGCCCCATCCACTTTTTCCGTGATACTGATGATATCTCCAACCTGAAATGCCCCTGTGTTTACCGGGAGTGTGATGTCATCGAGCATTGTTTCTCTTTCCCTTACCACCTGGATATCTATATATTTCTTCACAATCGACCTCCAAATTTTTGACATTTAACAGATCTGCTTGCAACGCATTATAGCTAGTGTTTCTGCCGTTTTCAACGCATTTCAAGCAACTTCTGCATTTTCAGTCAAACGCTGATTTTCAGCCATTTGTGGGCATTTTCAGGGATAAAAAATTTGTTACCCCTGCACAAAACTTAAGCTGGAACATAAGGTGAATTTCTACCCCATAGACAAATAAAATGTAGAACATAAGATAACCGATTTTACCCCATGCACAAAAACGGGCAAGAAAACGACATGCCCGAAGCTTCCCAGGCACATAATGAATTGTTTCCCCAAGGTTTAATAGTCTCACAAAATATAGTATTTTTAAAGTTTATGATAGAATATAATTTATAATCACTGTCATATGGTCCTCAAATATACCGATTTAGTAATAAATAACTTTCAGCACATTTGACTTATGATCTCAAGAATATTTATAATAATTCATATGCATTCTGATATATATGGTCTAAGCAGGCTGCATATGTTGACTATCACATTTTACTGAACAGGAGATTTTTAATGAGTGTAAATAAAGATTCAAAATACCATTCTTTATCAAAAGAAGTTTATGAACAGATCTTAGGCGACCGTGAACACGGCAAGATAAACCCATATGCATGCAATGACTCTGACATTATAAGGCGTCAGCCAGACCATGATGCCCCACATCTGTGGAGACCTGCATTTGTCATGGATGTGGAAAAGATACTTCACAACAACTATTACAATCGCTATTCTGATAAGACACAAGTTATCTCATGCTACAAGAACGATGACATATCAAGACGTGCACTCCACGTCCAGCTTGTATCCAGAATTGCAAGGACTATCGGAATGACTCTTGGACTCAATCTTGATCTAATAGAGGCGATCTCCCTTGGACATGACATAGGACATACTCCATTTGGTCATGCCGGAGAGCGTTATCTGAATGAGATCTACAACGAGCATACCGGAAGGCTCTTCAACCACAACATCCACAGCGCCAAAGTCCTTGACAAACTTATATTCCGAAATATCAGCCTCCAGGTGCTTGATGGTGTTATATGTCACAACGGTGAAATGGAACAGCAATGCTATACACCTAAGACATTTAACACTGACGATCCATGGGGGGAATTTGACAGGTCGGTGGAGGACTGCTACACAGATCCTTCTGCAAATAAAAAACAGATCCCAGGTACACTTGAAGGCTGTATCATGAGGATCAGCGATATCATAGCCTACCTCGGAAAAGACAGGCAGGATGCAATAAAGATCGGTCTCATTCCAAATGATGATTCTTTCTCTGCAGGCAGCCTTGGATCCTCCAACGCCCAGATAATTCACAATATGACTGTCAATATCATAGAAAATAGCTACGGAAAACCTTATATAAGCATGGATCCGGATGTATATGAGACCTTCTCCAAAGCCAAGACTGAGAATTACCAGAACATATATAACAATGACAGCCTCAACACAATGTATAATGACAACATAAAGCCAATGTTCTATTGTATATACGAAGAATTACTGAGGCAGGCTAAGAGCAAAGACACTGATTCCATACTGTATAAACACCATGTCAACTACATAAAAGATGCAAACCGGTATAGCAATTATTTTGGTAAAAAAGAATTCATCAACAATTATCTCAGTCAGGATCCAAACGAAATCGTAGTAGACTTCATCGCCAGCATGACCGACGACTATTTCATAGATCTATATGAATACCTTTTCCCAGATGGACCATACAAGGTCGACTATGTCGGATACTTTGACAACATCTGATCATAATTGTCAAAACAAATACCTCCCAGGCAGATTGTTATATTTCCATCATCCGCCTGGGAGGTATTATCATACATTTTTGTAATTAAAAATAACTATTCACTATCGACTACTTGCCGGTCTGATCTGACATTTTCTCTATAAGTTTCTTACATTCAGCCTCAAATTCATCTTCCACTTCTCGCCATGGTCTTTCGGCCTCAGCAGGGACTGAACTAAGGTTGTCCGTATTCCTGTACTCCTCGCCTTTCATCAGATTCTTAAGTTCGAAATTCATCATCTCATCATCTATCTGTTTCCACATAGCATTTTCTTCTTCGCTCAGATCAGCAAGTCCAAATCGCTCAAGTATAACGTTCATGATCGAACTCTCTATCTCAAGATAATTGGACAAATGCGCTTTTACCGGTCTGATTATGTCTGATATATACGCCTCGCTGGCATCGTGCAACAGACAGGCAAGCTGTAACCGCTCTGACCATCCCCTTGCCTTCGCCTCATTCATACAGTTGATGGAGTGCTGTGCCACAGAAAAGAAATAGGACACATGCCCTCCACCGCGGCACGTGAGGCTTAACGCATGCGCTATATCCTGTATTGATATGTCAGCAACTGCCATATTCATCGGATCTATTTTGTTTCCTGTATACGTGTTCATCGTTGCCATATCACAGTCTCCTTATCCTTATTTATCAGCATTTTAAGATAGTATATCCTTGTCGTATCATATTCCACTTTTAATTCATTCAATGTCTAGCAATTCAGAAATAATATCATTGAATTGTCTGCTCTGATCTATGTTGCACACGTGACCACAATGCTCTATTATTATCAGCTCCGCATCTGTCAAATCAGCTTCCTCCACGATTCCATTTATAAAACACAGATCACCACGCCCGGAAATATATACATTCTCCTCGTGTAATCTGCTCACGAACTCGTCACAAAGTGAAAAATGCTCAATAAAAATATTCATATACGCCTTAAATTCCTGACTGTTTAATGCCTTGGCACATTTGCAGAACACCTTCCTGCTTGTCTTGCTGACTTTCCATGGCATAAATAACTTTGCCATTATTCTGTAGACAACAGGAAATGGAAGTTTGTCACCTATCTTAGCAAAGACATTGACAGCACGCCTGAGTGGTTTTCCAACCGTGCCAAGCGCACCCACAAGTATTGCTTTATCTATGTAACTTCCGCATCTCATCTCCATATATTTGATAAATATAGTTCCAAGTGATACGCCCATAAAAACAGCTCGCTGTATCCCCCGCTCATCAAGCACCTGTGTTATCTCACCCACGACAACATCCAGCGTACTTCCCATCTTGGACAATTTTAGTTCACTGTCTCCATGACTTGGCAAAGTTATCGCCAGAACATTAAACTTCTTCTGAAGCAAGGGAATCTGCTTCTTCCATACCCTGTTGTTTCCTCCAAATCCATGAAGCAGAACTATATATCTATCGGTATCACATGAACTTTCAAAAACTTCATAATGTAACAATATCCTTGCATCCCCTTGATCATTTGTATTTTGTATTACAGCTTTACTATCAATCTGGTATGACCTCTATATACACCTGATCATACTTATCCCTTAGCTCCTGTTTTATCTCGTCTCTCACCTTATGAATGATACTTATATGTATCACATCCGTCTGATTTCCTATATATACCTCAACCCACAGCTTCCGCCCGGTCTGGATGACATCCAGAAAAGTGACCTCATATGGGTAATCCTTCATATGCTGATCCACTATGGCTCGTATCTGACTAAGCGTCTCTTCCTCCGGAGCAAAAAGAATAAGATTCTTGATACTCTGAAATATCTCGCACACCGGCTCTTTTATAAGAAGAAGTGCCATAACCACCGCTACAGCCGGATCAATATAAGGGGTAATAAAACGCAGGTTTGTATGCAACAGAGCAGTCTGTACCGCAAATGCTACAGCAACTCCCATACTGCTTATTACGTCAAGCTTCCACATATACAACTCCGCTTTAATAGTTGTAGACTCATATTTCTTACTGTAATGACCAAGTATCGCATACATAACCGCACAACATACACATACAAGAAATTCGAATACCGCTATGCTCCCCGCATCTACCTCATGTCCACCATGAAACAACAGCTTTATATTCTCAACCATGAGATTACATGTGAGTGCAAGTAATACACTGTACTTCACAAGGAGGAAAAGTGATTCCACCTGGGCATAGCCATATGGATGTTTCTCTGTCACAGGTTTATACAGAAGCGGAACCAGCACCATAAATGGTCCTATCATGACCAGATCTGCGGAGTCGAACAGGCAGTCCGTCCAAAGCGAATGTGAATGGGTATACCATGCCATCACGCCCTCCGCAAGTATGAAGAAGACACTTCCCATAAAAGACAGACGAAGTATTCTCTTCTCTATTGCAAGCTTGTCCTTTCTCGACCTACGTTCCTTCTTCTTAGCTTCTCTTTTACTAATTTCTACATCTCTTTCATTCATTATATATTCTTCCTATGTTTAATTTCCATAGACCACAATATCATCAGTACATAATATAATCAAGTATCGGCTATTGATTTCTCCTTTTTGATATGCATATTTTTTACAAAAAAGTCCCTGTAACCACCTCATGGCAATTACAGGGACTCATATTGTCTTTATTAAGCTAATTACTTACAAGTTCTGTTCGTCCGAATCCTACTTGTTAGCGATTGCAGCCTGAGCAGCAGCAAGTCTAGCGATAGGTACTCTGAATGGTGAACATGATACATAATCAAGACCAATCTTGTGGCAGAACTCAACTGATGAAGGATCTCCACCGTGCTCACCACAGATACCGATGTGAAGCTTTGGATTAACTGGCTTACCAAGCTTAACTGCCATATCCATGAGCTTACCAACACCTGTCTGATCAAGCTTAGCAAATGGATCGTTCTCGAAGATCTTAGCATCATAGTAAGCATTTAAGAACTTACCAGCATCATCTCTTGAGAATCCGAATGTCATCTGTGTAAGGTCGTTTGTACCGAAGCAGAAGAAGTCAGCTTCCTTAGCGATCTCATCAGCTGTAAGAGCTGCTCTTGGGATCTCGATCATTGTACCAACCTCATACTTAAGATCTACGCCAGCAGCAGCGATCTCAGCGTCAGCTGTCTCAACAACTACCTTCTTAACGTACTTAAGCTCCTTAACCTCACATACAAGTGGGATCATGATCTCTGGCTCAACTGTCCAATCTGGATGCTCCTTCTGAACCTCGATTGCTGCACGGATAACAGCCTTTGTCTGCATCTTAGCGATCTCTGGATATGTTACAGCAAGACGGCATCCTCTGTGACCCATCATAGGGTTGAACTCATGGAGTGAGTTGCAAAGTGCCTTAATCTCCTCAACGCTCTTGTTCTTAGCAGCAGCAAGCTTCTCAATGTCAGCCTCCTCTGTTGGAACGAACTCATGAAGAGGTGGATCCAGGAATCTGATAGTAACTGGGTTACCCTCAAGTGCCTCATAAAGAGCCTTGAAGTCTCCCTGCTGATATGGAAGGATCTTATTAAGAGCTTCCTCTCTCTCTTCTACTGTATCAGAGCAGATCATCTCACGGAATGCTGCGATTCTCTCTGGATCAAAGAACATATGCTCTGTACGGCAAAGACCGATACCCTCTGCACCAAGCTCACGTGCCTTCTTAGCATCTGCTGGTGTATCTGCATTTGTTCTAACCTTAAGTGTTCTATACTTATCAGCCCATGCCATAACACGGCCGAATGTTCCTGCGATCTGAGCATCAACTGTCTTGATAACTCCATCGTAAATGTTACCTGTTGTACCATCGATTGAGATGTAATCTCCCTCATGGAATTCCTTGCCAGCGAGTGTGAACTTCTTGTTCTCCTCGTCCATAACGATATCGCCACAACCTGATACACAGCATGTACCCATACCACGGGCAACAACTGCAGCGTGTGATGTCATACCACCACGAACTGTAAGAATACCCTGTGCTGACTTCATACCTGTGATATCCTCTGGTGATGTCTCAAGACGTACAAGAACTACCTTCTCGCCTCTAGCTGCCCATGCCTCAGCATCGTCAGCTGTGAATACGATCTTACCACAAGCAGCACCTGGTGAAGCGCCAAGTCCCTTGCCCATTGGTGTAGCTGCCTTAAGAGCTGCTGCATCAAACTGTGGGTGAAGAAGTGTATCAAGGTTACGAGGATCGATCATTGCAACTGCCTCTTCCTCTGTCTTATGTCCCTCATCAACAAGGTCACAAGCGATCTGAAGAGCTGCCTGAGCTGTTCTCTTACCATTTCTACACTGAAGCATGTAAAGCTTCTTGTTCTCAACTGTGAACTCCATATCCTGCATATCATGGTAGTGATTCTCAAGAGTCTCACAAACCTTGATGAACTCTGCATAAGCATCTGGGAACTCCTGCTCCATCTGAGCGATTGGCATTGGTGTACGAACACCGGCAACAACGTCCTCGCCCTGTGCATTGATAAGGAACTCACCCATAAGCTTCTTCTCACCTGTTGCAGGGTCACGAGTAAATGCAACACCTGTACCAGACTCATTGTTCAGGTTACCGAATACCATAGGCATTACGTTAACTGCTGTACCCCATGAATAAGGGATATCGTTGTCTCTTCTGTATACGTTCGCACGTGGGTTATCCCATGAACGGAATACAGCCTCGATAGCTAACTTTAACTGCTCAACTGGGTCTGAAGGGAAATCTGTTCCTAACTGGTTCTTGTACTCTGCCTTGAACTGCTCAGCAAGTGTCTTGAGATCCTGTGCTGTAAGCTCTACATCGAACTTAACACCCTTCTCTTCCTTCATCTTGTCGATGAGCTGCTCGAAGTACTTCTTACCAACTTCCATAACAACGTCTGAGAACATCTGGATGAAACGTCTGTATGAATCGTATACGAAACGCTCGAATGCTGGATCTGGGTTGTGTGCTATCATAGCTGCAACAACGTCATCGTTAAGACCAAGGTTAAGGATTGTATCCATCATACCTGGCATAGATGCTCTTGCACCTGAACGAACTGATACAAGTAATGGATTTTCAAGATCTCCGAACTTCTTGCCGTTGATCTCCTCCATCTTCTTAACGCCATCCATAGCCTGAGCCATGATTTCGTCATTGATCTTACGGCCATCCTCATAGTACTGAGTACAAGCCTCTGTTGTAATTGTGAAACCCTGTGGAACTGGAAGACCAATTGCTGTCATCTCTGCAAGGTTTGCACCCTTACCACCGAGAAGATTACGCATGGTCATGTCGCCTTCGCTAAACATATAAACCCACTTGTTTGCCATTTGTTTGTTACCTCCTACGTAAACTTTATATTTCATGGTGTGAAGTCCCCGTGAAGTCTCCACACGCGCTAGACTGATTATAACATATATGTCAACATTAGCAAACTCTTTTTTCTATATTTTGTGTATAAACCAGTCCATTTTTACATATAGTTGAATTATATGTATATTCCATTATATTACGCTTAATTACAGCAACATTTGTGTGCCGACCTGAAACAGACTGGCAACTGATCTTCGCTGACCAGTATTCAAAAATTTCCAAATTGGCAAACTGCCCGCACAGCCCTATTCATCCCGTAAAAAACATAGGCTGCGGAAATCTCCGCAGCCTATGTTTTACCTTATATCATGTCGCCTATCGGCTCCATGTGGATATTCGCATTATATCAGTCTTGCGCAATTACAACTGTCACAATGCACATTTTATTACAACTTACTCGCCGTCAATAGCTTCCTTAAGAATATCAAGACCTGCAATAAGATCCTCATCTGAGATGATAAGTGGTGGCATGATCTTGATGACCGCGTTGTCACGGCCAGCTCTCTCTATTACAAGCCCCTTCTTGAAAGCTCTTGCTGTGATGGCACCAGCTGTTGCATCGTCCTTAACCTCTACGCCCCAGAGGAGTCCGATACCACGTGTTGCAATTACATTTGGATCGCCGTCTATATTCTTCTCAAGATACTCTCTAACTATCTCGCCCTTACGTCTTGTTTCTGCCTCGATGTTGTTGTCAAGCATGAACTCAAGTCCTGCCTTTGCAGCTACCATTGAGAGCTGGATTCCACGGAATGTACCTGAATGCTCACCCGGCTTCCAGAGATCATACTCCGGCTTGAACATTGCAAGTCCCATAGGGAATGGGTATCCGCCGATTGACTTTGAAAGTGAGAACATATCAGGCTTGATTCCTGCTCTCTCAAATGAGAAGAATGTACCTGTTCTTGCACAGCCTACCTGTACGTCATCAACAACCATAAGGATATCGTTCTTATCACAGAACTCACGGAGTGCCTTGAGGTACTCTACTGAGAATACATTTACACCACCATCTGCCTGTACTGTCTCGATAAAGATTGCTGCAGGCTTCTCAACACCTGAATGATCGTCATCAAGAAGTGTCTGCATGAACTTGATCGTATCAAGCTCTGGGAACATGTAAGGAGCTGGAATGTGGTATACGTTGTCAAGTCCAACGCCTGCTCCTGCACGGCTTGCAGCATCACTTGTAAGTGATATTGAGCCAAGTGTCATACCATGGAAACAACCCATATATGCCCAGATCATCTCTCTCTTCTTGACCTTACGTGCAAGCTTTAAGAGTGACTCAACTGCATTTGTTCCTGTAGGACCTGCGAACATGATCTTATAATCAAGTCCTCTAGGCTCAAGGACCTTTTTCTCGAAGAACTCGATGAATTCAGCCTTTGGTGCTGTCATCATGTCAAGAGAATGCATGATTCCATCGCTCTGGATGTAATCGATAACCTTCTCCTTTATATAATCATTGTTATGACCATAGTTCAGCGCGCCTGCTCCTGCGAAGAAGTCTATATACTCCTTACCATTCTCGTCATACATCTTGGCTCCCTTGGCCTTTGTAAATATCTCTGGGAAACTTCTACTGTACGATCTTACATTTGCCTCGTATTCTGAAAATAACTCTTTACTATGCATCTTAATGCCTCCTGTAATTCAGTGTCCCGTATTATCTCCGGTCACACCATCAATTAATATTCAAATTTCTTCTCAAAGTAAGCCTTCAGATCTTCAATCTTGACTCTCTCCTGCTCCATGGTATCTCTGTCACGAACTGTGACTGCTCCATCCTCAACAGAATCGAAATCATATGTTACACAGAACGGTGTTCCTATCTCATCCTGTCTTCTATATCTCTTACCTATGTTGCCTCTGTCATCGAACTCACAGTTATAGTACTTTGAAAGCTCTGCATAAATCTTCTCTGCACTCTCGTTGAGCTTCTTGGAAAGTGGAAGCACACCGATCTTAACCGGTGCAAGCTGTGGGTGGAAATGAAGGACTGTACGGATGTCAGGTTTCTCCTCTGTTCCAATGTTCTCCTCATCATATGCAGCGCACAGGAATGCAAGTGTAACACGGTCAGCACCAAGTGATGGCTCGATTACATATGGAATGTACTTCTCCTTTGTCTCGTCATCGAAGTACTCCATGGACTCTCCTGATGTATTCTGGTGCTGTGTCAGATCGTAATCTGTTCTGTCAGCGATTCCCCAGAGCTCTCCCCATCCAAATGGGAATAAATACTCGATATCAGTTGTTCCCTTGGAGTAGAAACAAAGCTCCTCAGGTGAATGGTCACGGGCTCTCATCTCATCATCCTTGATTCCGAGATCCTTGAGCCAGTTGATACAGAAGCTTCTCCAGTACTCAAACCACTCCATATCTGTACCCGGCTTGCAGAAGAACTCAAGCTCCATCTGCTCGAACTCTCTTGTTCTAAATGTGAAGTTACCAGGTGTTATCTCATTTCTAAATGACTTTCCTATCTGGCCAATTCCAAATGGAACCTTCTTTCTTGAAGTTCTCTGTACATTCTTGAAGTTGACAAATATACCCTGTGCAGTCTCCGGTCTCAGGTATACAGTGTTCTTGGCATCCTCAGTTACACCCTGGAATGTCTTGAACATAAGGTTGAACTGTCTGATGCCTGTGAAGTTGTGCTTACCACATGTTGGACAGCAGATATTGTTCTTCTCAACGTACTCTTCCATCTGCTCGTTGCTCCATCCGTCTACTGCGCCCTCTGGAACAACTCCGTTTTCAGCCATAAAGTCCTCTATAAGTTTATCTGCACGGAATCTCTCATGACACTCTTTGCAATCCATAAGAGGATCAGCAAATCCTCCAAGGTGGCCTGAAGCAACCCATGTCTGTGGGTTCATAAGGATAGCACAGTCAACTCCTACATTGTAAGGGTTCTCCTGGATGAATTTCTTCCACCATGCTCTCTTAACATTGTTCTTGAGTTCAACTCCGAGATTACCATAGTCCCATGTATTTGCGAGACCACCGTAAATCTCTGAACCTGGATAAACAAATCCTCTGCTCTTTGCCAATGCAACGATCTTGTCTAATGTCTTTTCCATTGTAATCCTCCAAATCATATTCGAATTTGCATTTTTTCACTCTATCCGCCTTATTTTATACTCATTCAAATATTTTTGCAAGGTTCACGGCATATTTTGTAATATTATTTATACAAAGCTACTATAATTTGTGCCGTCAGACATCACCTTATGACTTCTTCTTATTGCTTACTCGCTATGACTCTTGTATAATAGCACCAGATTGGTTCTTTCTAAAGTTCCAATTTCAAGTATTTTTATAGTTCCAATTTGCAGTATTGGAATATGAACAAATCAAGTAATACGCAAATATCCAATGATACAAGGTATTTTTAACGCTTATAATATGCAGGAAAGGAACACGGAAATGATATCAATAGACAAGGCCTCCGATAAGTCTCTATACGAACAATTATATGAACAAATGAAATCCGAGATACTTAATGAGCACTATGCTGCAGGTGAAAAGCTCCCTGCAACAAGGCAGCTAGCCGCCGAACATAAACTGAGCCGCAACACAGTAGTATCTGCTTACAACCAGCTTGAACTTGAAGGATATATACGCTCCGTGACAGGCTCAGGCTACTATGTTGAGAACATCTCTGCATTTTCTCCGGACAAAAAGCCAAGACAAAGCCACAATATACAGCATTCTTCCAGACAATCAGGAAAGACATTTGACTACACGTTCAGCTACGGCAATCTGGACTACAACTGCTATCACTCCAGGGCATGGCGCAAATGCCTTATGAACGCCTGGGACATGATATCCATGGCCGATACCGCCTCCTACCAGATGTCACAGGGAAGTTACACCCTCCGCAGTCTTATCACCGAATATCTGTACATGTCCAGAGGTGTAAACTGCACACCGGAGCAGATCATTCTCACGAGCGGCCACCAGAGATCAATAGATATAATCACGCATATATTCAGTCCGTCAGACTATTCATTTGCCATAGAGGACCCTGGCTACAACGGAACATGGGAGATCGTCAGCCAGAGTCCGTTCAGGATCATCCCCATACCTCTTGAGAATGACGGTGTATCAATAGACCATATACAGAGGCTCAGAGACACGCTGTTATATGTGACCCCATCCCACCAATTCCCTATGGGAAGCATATTGCCTATCAGCAAGAGGCTAGAGCTCATAGAGTGGGCGGCTCAATCGGGAAGTTATATCATCGAGGATGATTACGACAGCGAGCTCAGATACCAAAGCAGACCAATTCCATCCCTGCAATCCATCGATAACAGCGACCACACTATATATCTCGGGACATTTTCCAAATCCATGTCACCGGATCTTCGAATATCATATATGGTGCTTCCAGCAGATCTGATGAAGGCATATGAATCCAGTTATTCACACACCAACTGCACAGTTCCAACGGTTCTGCAGCTTGCACTTATTGAATTTATACAGAGTGGTAATTATCAGCGCCACATAGGCGCCATGAAGAATCACTATAAAAAGAAGCATGATTATATATTGAATTATGTGAAACAGAATCTTGAAGATGATGTGATCATGTATGGTGCCGGAGCCGGTCTCCACTTTGTGGCAGAGGTTAAGAACTCAAAGCTTACCCAGACAGAGCTCATATCAGCTTTTGAACAGAAAGGCATACGAATCTTCTCCACAGAACCATTCTGGATAAGAAAGAATCTCTGTCCTGAGAACCAGCTTCTGTTTGGTTTCAGCGCCATACCATATGAAAAACTTCCCGGCGCGATGAAGGCGTTCTCTAAAATAATACACTCTCTGTGATTTGTATTTTAGACAGGTAATATACAAAAAGAAGAGAATCTCACGTCATGTAGGATTCTCTTCTTTTTTTCATGGCAGCGAGTCTATGATCTCCACCGATTTGAACTTCCTGTCCACATACATATCCATGAACTGCTTCGACACTAGCTGTATCTCCGCCAGTACAGGATCTGACACATTGAAGTTGTACATCTTGCCAAGCGGTGCACCATTTATGTATTGTATCGTGTATACTGCGTCATCCGATAGATGAAGCGGATGTTTTGCCCGGCCTTTGCATCCATCGCAGAGCAGTCCACCCGATGCTGCATCGAATACATTTGACACCTCAGCCTTGCCACATACCGGACAGTGGAAGCTCTGTATTCCCTGTCCGAACACATCCATGAGTTTTATCTCGTACACACACCGGATGAGCTTTGCAGGCATCTGCCCCTTCTCCAGAGCCTTAAGACTCACATACAGAAGATTGAGGTAATCTGCTGCCCTGTCTCCCTCATGGGTCATGAAGCCCATGACCTCGCAGAAATACGATGCATAACAGTATGCATCTATGTCCATGGTGAGCTGATGGAAATATTCATCCACATCTATATTCACAAGCCTGTATGAATCCCGCGCCGGGATCAATGTAAAACTTCCCATGACAAACATCTGTGTCTTGGACTGGAGCGGATTCGTTCCTCTCCTCACACCTGTTGCAAATACTGTGATCCTGCCCCGTTCTTTTGTGAGGACCACCATTCTCCTGTCATATTCGCTCTGGAGGCTGCTGGACAGTACAATTCCATGCAATGTTACTTCTTCTCTCAATTGTATATCCACCTCCATAACAAATTTAACATGACAAGATCGGCAAACTATGCACTGCCCGCAGCAACTGCACATTTACCGATCCTGTTTGCACACACTACTCGTCTCTAAACCCAAAGTTCCTTAGCAATGTATCTGTATCTCTCCAGTCCTTCTTGACCTTTACCCAAAGCTTCAGATTGACCTTGGTGTCAAGAAGTCTCTCTATTCCATATCTCGCATGAGTACCGATCTTCTTCAGCATGACGCCCTGCTTTCCTATGATGATTCCCTTGTGGGAGTCCCTCTCACATATGATTGTCGCATCGATATCGATCAGGCCGCCATCCGGTCTCTCTTTCATGGAATCAATCACAACTGCAATACCATGGGGAACCTCTTTATCAAGCTGACGGAGCGCCTGCTCCCTGATGAGTTCGGCAACTATCTGTCTCTCCGGCTGGTCAGTGATCGTGTCCTCATCATAATACTGTGGTCCATACGGAAGATACTTCATAATGGTATCTATGAGCTCATCTGTGTTCTTGCCCTTTAATGCCGACACAGGAACTATTTCCGCAAAGTCACAGGCATCTTTATAGGTATTTATCGCCTCAAATACCTTGCTCTCCTCCACGTTGTCTATCTTGTTCACAACCACAATTATAGGTGTCTTTACATGCTGGAGCTGTTCTATGATATACCGCTCTCCTGCGCCGATAAATGTTGTGGCCTCAACTATCCAGAGAACCACATCGACCTCATCCAGCGTACTCTCAGCAACCTTGAGCATGTACTCTCCAAGCTTGTTCTTCGCCCTGTTTATTCCCGGTGTGTCCAGGAAGATAATCTGTCCCTTATCGCTGGTATACACGGTCTGTATCCTGTTTCTCGTGGTCTGCGCCTTGTTGCTTGTTATCGCTATCTTCTGTCCTATCAGTCTGTTCATAAGTGTCGACTTTCCAACGTTTGGTCTGCCTATGATGGACACGAAGCCTGATTTGTATTCTTTATTCATATATCTCCTTCATCCTGCATGCGCAGGCTAACCTACGCATACGCATCTAGCTTTACTATGTCATGACCCTAATTCGCCGCTCGCAAGTCATGCAAGCACGCCCACTCACTTGCGCTCATTATATCGACTGTCGGCTATACCTAGAAAATCGCAAGTACATCCTTGAAGTTGTCCTTATTCTCCTCTATCTTGCTCTCTCCGCCGATGGCGCAGATGATTCCTGAATCCGTAACAGCCTTCACAAGTGGTGCAAGGGCTCTGATGGCATCTCTGTCGGTGGAGAGGATCTTATCACGCTCTCTCTGGATCTGTTCATCTGTAACTCCCATAAAGTATCTCGCCATATGGCTTATACCCTCCGCAACAGGAGTCGTCGGTGCATCTATCTGAGCCATGGTTCCAATGATATACTTGGTCATATCTCTGTCTGAGCACTCAAAGTTCTCCACGAACTTATATGCATTCTTGAATATGTCATATGTCTCCATGAGGTTTGGATCTCTGTATGAGCTCATATAGCAGGTTCCATTCCTGAGGAATGAGCACATGGCACCATATGCGCCGCCCTTCACACGGACATTTTCCCACAGATAACCATATGAGAATATGATTTTGAGAACGCTCAGTGAGCTGTCGTACTTGTATCCCGCATCCTCAAAATTACCCGCTATGGCAACATACTGAACCTGGCTGGCTGTCTTGAAGCCCTCATTCTTGAGATCCTTCTCAAAAGGCTTCACATCCTTATGTGCAGGTCTTGTAGAGAGTGCCATGCCAAAGTCCGCAAATGATTCCTCAAGCAGATCTGTCACGTCCTCATTTCCTGTATATGAAACCGTAAGTGCCCCCTTTCTGAGTACCTCTGCAAGGGCATACTGAAGCTTCTCAATGAAGTCATCGTACTTCTCATCGAAGTGATCCACTATGTCACACAGGAATTCATAATAAGCGATTCCACAGGTCTCATCCGTGAATCTTGCTCCCTCATCTATATAGGACATGGCTCTGGTGTATGCGGTCACATGTCCCGATGCAGCCATGCCATTCTTCATGCTGGACTTCTCCTCCGTCAGGAGCTCCTTCAGTCTCTTCCTGTCATCGATCTTAGATGAGAACATAATCTCCTTCATCAGTTCAACGGCATATGGAAGCTTCTCATAGAGTGCCTTCATTGACACGTAAAAGAACTTCTTGATATCCGTGTCACTGGCATATCCAACCATATCAAATTCTATTCCACCTATATTACTGTCTATCTCATTTGAAAGCTGTCCATAGGTATGCTTCTCTGTGTCAATATATTTAAACAGGCATGACAGCACAGCAAGATATGGCACAAGGTCATTATCTATATCATTTATATTGAAATAGAACCTCAGATATCCTATACCGTTTGTAAATATATCGTGGCTTACAACCGGAAGTCCGCCGATCTCAGACTCAACATTCTTGAGCTTCTCAGCCTCTTTGTCAATGTCATCTATCGCCAGAAGCGGAACCTTGGCAAGATCCTCTGCGGATGAAGGAGTCGCCTGATACTCCTTGAGCGCCTTTGTATCCTCCACGATCTTCTCAAGCTCCTCACGGCTGAGCGTAGCCTTGTATGCCGCAAGCTCATCAGCGATCTTCTTCTCATTCTCCTGGTCAAGACCCTTCTTAGGGTTCATGGTGAGATACAGGCCAAATGTATTATCAATGAAACATTCCTTTATAAGCTGCTCAAAGTATCCATTCTGAAGATCCTCTCTCAGCTCCTTATACACATCATTCATCTCAAAAAACATGAGTGCCTTGGTATCGTCATACAGCCAGCTGTTAAATGCATCCAGTCCGTACATAAGTCCCTTAGGAAACCTTCCAAAATTGGCCTCCTTGTGCTTGAACTCAAACTTGTTGATTGCAGCCTCAACCGCATCCTTATCTATACCATGGCTGAGTTCTTCAAATGTATCATCTATTATCTTTATGAATCTGTCCTTATCGTTCTTATCCGCGCCTCTTGCTATGATAGAGAATGTGGTCTGCTGACAGCCATTGTCAAATGAGCTGTAGACCTCCTCGCCTATACCCGCATCAGTCAGAGCTTTCTTCAGGACAGCTCCCGGCGCATCCATGAGCACGTACTCAAGTATTTCAAGGGCTGTAACCTTCTTCTTTTCGGTGCTGAGCCCTGTTATCTTGCTGTATGTGAGTATGGAATTGTTCTCCTCTGGATCAGTATCAGCTATGGAGTACTCCTTAGTGATATCCTTCATCTCGTCAAATGGCTTCTGAAGAGGGATCGCTGAATCTATCTCCTTGTAATCGTAATGTGACAGATACTCCTCATCTATAAATTCCAGCTCCTTCGCCATATCACAGTCACCATACAGATAAATATAACTGTTCGATGGATGATAATATGTCCTGTGGAAATCTCTGAATCTCTCAAGGGTGAGTGTAGGTATGGATACCGGATCACCGCCTGAATCATTGCCATATGGAGTGTCCGGCATGAGTGATGACTCTATCTCTCTGTACATAATCGACTCAGGACTTGAGTACACGCCCTTCATCTCATTATACACAACTCCGTTGTACTTCAGGTCTCCGTCCATAGAGTCAAGCTCGTAGTGCCAGCCCTCCTGCTTCATGATCTCATCATGTATATAGATATCCGGATAGAACACTGCATCCAGATACACACTCATGATGTTCTCAAAGTCCTTCTGATTGAAGCTCGCTATAGGATATACCGTCTTGTCTGAATAAGTCATGGCGTTCAGAAAGGTGTTCAGAGAACCTTTTGCCAGCTCAACAAATGGATCCTTTACCGGATATTTCTTTGAACCACAAAGCACTGAGTGCTCAATTATATGAGGTATTCCTGAATCATCATATGGAGGTGTCCTGAAGCCTATATTGAATACCTTATTCACATCGTCATTCTCAATGATGAGGACCCTTGCCTTTGTCTTTATATGCTCCAGCACATATCCCTTGCCATGTACCTCCGGTAGATCCTTCTCCTCAACTATTCTGTAAGCCTTTAAATCTTTGATATTTCCCAATTCATATTCTCCTTCTATATAAATTTTCAACGCTCACTATTCCATCTGTCCGGCACCAAACGAAGCCGGAAGAAACTCTGACAATCTTCTCATGTCGTAATCATCCTCTGAATGTGCTGCGATAACATACATATCCGCAGAAAATTCCGAGAGCACCTGTCTGCATATCCCACATGGATATGTTATTCCATTTATCCCTGTACTATTCAGGCCACCGACAATAGCAATCGCTTTGAAATCTTTATAGCCACTACTCACTGCATTACACACCGCTGCACGTTCTGCGCATATAGTTGCACCATACGAGGAATTTTCTATATTACAGCCCGTGAACACTCTGTATTCATTCGCATTTCTATCGCGGCTGTCTGTCTCTCTGCCAACGACTTCATCTGCATCCGAAGAATTCTCCCGGCCAGCCAGGAGTGCTGCCCCAACCTTAAACTGTGAGTACCTGGCATATGCCATTTCTCTCGCCTCTACCGCTTTCACAATAAGACGCCTGATGTCTGTATCTTCAATAATATAATCACTCTCCATAATACAGGACCTCCTTTCTGATACCTTCTACGCACTTCCATAATAATAACACTAATCCACCTTTAGATTCAATCACCCACACAGTATTAAACGTTCAAATATTATCAGCTTGGTGCACATAACAAGAGGCCGCCCGAAATCCGGCGGCCTCTCGATCACTTCTCTTTATTCAATTTATTACATTTTTAATAGCTTCCTGACTGTATCTGTCTGAGTATTTCGTCCACCATATCCTGATATGTGTCCGATGTAAGAACCAGGATAATACAGAACACCAGGAACACAAGTGCTATTGCGCTCATTATAATACCTGCGATAGCCATTCCCTTGCCAGGCTTCTTATCCTTAAGACTTATGATACCTGTTATCAGTCCCGCAATGGCTGTGGCAATTCCCACATATGTGATACAACATCCAAATGTAAGAGAAAAGATACCAAGCACCATAGATGCTATGGATACGCCTTTGCTCTCCTGTGGCTGCATATTATTCTGTGGATATGCCGGACCTCCGCCCATATTCATGTCCTGGTTAGCATAATTCTGTCCGTATGGATCTCCCGGCTGTCCGTAGCCCTGACCATACTGACCATATCCCTGTCCGTACTGGCCACCTGGCTGGCCATAATTCTGTCCATACTGGCCGCCTGGCTGACCATAATTCTGATCATACTGTCCACCTGGCTGACCATAATTCTGTCCATACTGGCCGTCTGACTGACCATAGTTCTGGTCGTTCTGTCCATACTGAGGCGCACCGGCATATGGATTCTGCTGTCCCGCCTGTCTGTTGTCTTCTGTTGGCTGATAGCCGCCAAAGCTGTTGTTATCTTCTCCCATCTCTTCCTGCCTTTCATTTATAACTTTTTTGTAACCCATACTTTCCCTTAGTCGAAAAATATCTGTTCTGATTATCTCACACATGCCGGTTAGTGTCAATTAACCTACATAAAAAAAGAAACACATCACCCGATTACGAATGATGTGATCCTTTTTTATCTTAGTCTTTGTATTTTACTGCGAAATCGTGTCTGACTCTATTCCTTAGAAGCCCATTCCGCCGCCCATTCCTGCTCCGCCTGCTGGCATTGCTGGAGCGTCTTCCTTGATATCAGCTACAACTGACTCTGTTGTGAGCATTGTTGAAGCAACTGATGTAGCGTTCTGAAGTGCACTTCTTGTAACCTTAACAGGATCAATGATTCCTGCCTCGATCATGTTGACATATGTCTCATTGTATGCATCAAAGCCCACACCAACCTCAGACTCTTTGATCTTGTTGATGATGACTGATCCCTCAAGTCCTGCATTGGCTGCGATGTGGAACAGTGGAGCCTCCATAGCCTTGAGAACTACCTTAGCGCCTGTCTTCTCATCGCCCTCAAGATCCTTTACAAGCTCTGCAACCTTCTTTGCAGCGTGGATGTATGCTGAACCACCACCTGAGATGATTCCCTCTTCAACTGCAGCTCTTGTGGCATTAAGGGCATCCTCCATACGGAGCTTAGCTTCCTTCATCTCTGTCTCTGTAGCTGCGCCGACTCTGATAACTGCAACTCCACCGGCAAGCTTTGCGAGTCTCTCCTGAAGCTTCTCTTTATCAAACTCTGATGTTGTCTCCTCAAGCTGAGCCTTGATGACATTTACACGACCTGCGATGTCTTCCTTAGCGCCCATACCATCAACGATAACTGTGTTCTCCTTTGTGATCTTAGCACTCTTTGCACGTCCAAGGTCATCAAGAGTAGCATCCTTGAGCTCATATCCAAGCTCCTCTGAGATTACCTTACCGCCTGTAAGAATAGCGATATCCTGAAGCATCTCTTTTCTTCTGTCGCCATAACCAGGAGCCTTTACAGCTACTACCTGGAATGTACCACGCAGCTTGTTGACGATAAGTGTTGTGAGAGCCTCACCCTCGATATCCTCAGCGATGATCAGTAGCTTTGATCCGCTCTGAACGATCTGCTCAAGAAGTGGAAGGATCTCCTGGATATTTGAGATCTTCTTATCTGTAATAAGTATATATGGGTTATCAAGCTCTGCAACCATCTTCTCCATATCTGTTGCCATGTAAGCTGAAATATAACCTCTGTCGAACTGCATACCTTCTACAAGGTCGAGCTCTGTCTTCATTGACTTTGACTCTTCGATTGTGATGACTCCATCCTTTGACACTTTCTCCATAGCGTCGGCAACCATCTGTCCAACCTCATCGTCACCAGCTGAGATAGATGCAACTCTTGCGATCTGATCCTTTCCGCTGATAGTCTCACTCATATCAAGAATAGCCTCAACTGCCTTGTCGCAAGCCTTCTTCATTCCCTTTCTGAGAACGATAGGATTAGCACCTGCTGCCAGATTCTTCATTCCTTCATTGATCATAGCCTGTGCAAGAACTGTAGCTGTTGTAGTACCATCACCTGCAACATCGTTTGTCTTTGTTGCAACTTCCTTGACGATCTGAGCACCCATGTTCTCAAATGCATCCTCAAGCTCGATGTCCTTTGCTATTGTAACACCATCATTTGTGATGAGTGGTGAACCGTATGACTTTGCAAGTACAACGTTTCTTCCTTTAGGTCCAAGTGTAACTCTTACTGTATCTGCTAACTGATTAACTCCTGCCTCAAGTGCCTTTCTAGCCTCAGCACCGTACTTAATTTCCTTTGCCATTTCTATCTACCTCCATGTTATATTACATATATATCATCCGCATATGTCTCCCACAGCTCACGCTGTCTGGATATATGCTTTTACTTCTCAACGATTGCAAGGATGCTGTCCTGCTTGATAACTATGTACTCTTCGTCGTCAAGCTTAACCTCTGAACCAGCGAACTTCTGATATATAACTGTATCTCCAACCTTAACGTCCATAGGAACCAGCTTGCCATCAACAACTGCTCCAGGGCCAACCTCTATAACCTCTGCATACTGTGGCTTCTCCTTTGCCTGGCCTGGTAATACGATTCCTGACTTTGTTGTCTCCTCTGCTACTGACTGCTTTAATACTACTCTGTCTCCAAGTGGTCTTAACTTCATGATATATACCTCCTGATTTATTTTTTCTTTTATTTTCTCATCTTCGTTCTTAGCACTCAATTTATGTGAGTGCTAACACTGTTTTATATTCTATCCATTTCTATAAAAAAATCAACCCTTATTTTCTAAAAAATATATAAAAATATGTCTGTCATCTACAGTAATACATATCACTTAAAAAGAGTCGTTCTTGCATAGTCAAACAGATACTGCTGCGCATATCCCCCGAGATTTCCGAACTTTTTCACGGCAAATGCCTCTATCTCCAGTTTTTTTGTGTCCTTGCCATCAAAGTACATGCTCTCCATGATCCTCTTCATCCACACATCCACAGGGAAAGCCTCACGTCTTCCAAGTCCAAAGAGCAGGACACAGTTGGCAACTTTCTCTCCTACTCCCTTTATAGTCATGAGAAGTTCCCTTGCCTGTTCTATGTCAAGTGCGTCAAGCTTCTCCTTTGTGACATTTCCCGAGTACACCGCCTCCGTCGCATTCATTATGTATGGAGCACGGAATCCGACCTTGCACTCCCTGAGCTCATCCTCTGTGACCTCATGAAGTCTGTCTACATCAGGGAACACATAAAATGCCTCGCCATTATATCCTATGACCTCATCACCAAATCTATGCGATATATTTTTCACACACTGTTTTATCTGAGGGATATTCTTGTTCTGGGATATGATAAATGATATAAGCGTCTCAAAGAAGTCCTGATTGAGTATACGTATTCCATCCTTCTCATTCACAGCCGTCTGAAGTGCGCTGTCCGCCTTTATGACACTCTCCTTGATGAGCCCGTAATCGTTGTCCATATCCAGATAAGGACGCCATATTCCTTCATAGTCTTCCATGGATGAACCATATATCCTGAGCACGCCGCCTGACTGTTCCATCTTCACAGCCCTGCCAAATGCTATGACCTCATACACTTCATCATCAAGCTTGTCAAAATGAAAGCACTGACCACACTCAAGTATCTGAGAAAGTCTGAAATCCTTCACTCCGTCTACCGTAACTATATTGCCATCACAACTTACATTCATCTTCCGTACACCTGCCATTTCATATTTGTATAATTGTGCTTTTTGTCTTATAAATTTCTCCAGGCTATTGTATAATACCTGTATATTATTTTCAATGTCACATAAGCAGTGTGGCAAAAACTGACACTATCACAAACAGGAGGATCTATGGCTGAACAGATATACACTATACCAGTAAACGATGCATTTGACAGCGGCTGCGAATGCCCTATGTGCCAGATGCAGAAGGATCTTGAACGAAATGCAATTGAATATACGATGGGGCCAAGCTACATGGAGGACGACAACCGTGCCATGACTGACAAGCTTGGTTTTTGCAGTCATCATCTGAGAATGCTCTATCAGGAAAAGAATCGTCTGGGTCTGGCACTCATGATGAACACCCATATGAATAAGACTATACAAGATATGAGGGCGCTGGCTGCCAAAGGTCCCGCCGCCAAAGCCGGTCTGTTCGGCAAGAACACACCAAATGCACCTGTTGTCGATTATATAGAGAATATGGAGAAAAGCTGCTTCATTTGTGGACGTATGGATGACATGTTCGTACGCTATGTAGACACTATCTTCCATATGTGGAAAAGAGATTCCGAGTTCAGGGACAAATTTGCTACGAGCAAAGGCTTCTGTACATACCACTACGGAATACTGTACAAGACAGGCCAGAACAAACTGAGCAAGGAACAGTATGCGCAGTTCATCGAAATCCTCAACAAGGTATACTTTGACAATATGGAACGTGTCAATGGTGACCTGAGCTGGTTCATAGACAAGTTTGACTACAGATACAAGAACGAGCCATGGAAGAATTCCAAGGACGCCCTCCCGAGAGGGATCATCAAGATTGGCCACACATTTGTAGAATAATAAACACATGACAATAAATAAAAGCCGCCTTACATATCTGTAAAGCGGCTTATTTTAACTGACTCTCCATGCAATGAGACCATCCGGAAGCGCCGGCTTTATCATGCCAAGCCTTCTGCCTGTGTTCTCTATGCCATGAGCCTGTTTCATTCTCTCATGGAGATATGCTCTGTATTCTGTGAGAAGCCCGGTAAATATCGGTCTGAGCTCAGGGCACCTTCTGAAATCCCCCGGCTTGACAAGTCCCGGTTTCTTGTGGAATATATCCACACCGGCATTTTTCAACACCGATGCCACGAACTGTGAACAGAAGAAACTGTATTCCCTCTCATACGCAAGATGGAAAAATACGCTGAATACACCCATGAAGTTATATCCGTATCTGTCCGGATGCTTCTTGAATCTGGCGAGCTCCTGCTGTATCCTGTCATACTGCTTACTCGTGACCTTCAGCTCATACACAGCGCATCTGGTTCCCTTGTGCTTTCCAAATATTCCCTTTTCTATGTTCTCACTGATAAATCCACTGTTAAATGGATTGTATACACCTTTCCTTGCAAAACTGTACATTTCATCAAGACTTATGTCCAGTGCCAGAGATGTGTGACAATACGGCTCTCTGGTCATAAGCTTTATGAGATTTGAAGGAACTGTTTTTGTCTTTGACAAAAGTATGTATACCTTCTTACTCTCATCTTTCATATTTTTGTTTCCAATCACCTATTTTGATGTACGCATATCCCCCCACAGGATAAGCGCCAATCCCCACATCATAAATTATAAACGCATCCCCGGTAATTACTTGCCCGGCTTGTAAGAACTCTTGAGTGACACGATCCTGTTGTATACAGGATGCTCCGCTGTAGAATCCTTTGAGTCAACACAGAAGAAACCATTTCTCAGGAACTGGAATGCCTCTCCCGGCTGAGCCTCCTCAAATGCCTTCTCAAGCTTACATCCCTGTTTGATAACAAGTGAGTTTGGATTGAGATTCAATGTACCATCGTCGTTGAGCTTCCCCTTCTCCTCATCGATGATATTCTCATACAGACGAACCTCTGCATCTATTGCGCTCTCTGCCGATACCCAGTGAATGGTTCCCTTGACCTTGCGTCCCTCAAAGCCTGAACCGCTTCTTGTCTCTGGGTCATATGTACAATGTACTGTTGTGACATTGCCGTCCTCGTCCTTCTCAAATCCCACGCACTTTACGAAATATGCATTCTTAAGACGAACCTCGTTGCCAGGGAACAGTCTGAAATACTTCTTAGGAGGCTCCTCCATGAAGTCCTCTCTCTCTATATACAGATACTTGCTGAATGCTACCTTTCTGCTTCCGAGCTCCTCGTTCTCCTGATTGTTCTCGACATCGAGGTACTCAACCTGATCCTCAGGATAGTTGTCGATGACAAGCTTTACAGGATCAACAACTGCCATGTATCTCTTGGCTGTGAGCTTCAGGTCGTCTCTCACGCAATACTCAAGCATAGCGTAATCAACAGACGACTGGCTCTTGGATATTCCAACCAGCTCCATGAACTTCTTAATAGCTGATGGTGTGAAGCCTCTTCTTCTGAGGGCTGCAATACTTACAAGACGTGGGTCATCCCATCCGTCTACTATTCCGTCCTCGACAAGCTTCTTGATGTATCTCTTACCTGTTATGACATTTGTCAGGTAAAGCTTTGCGAACTCTATCTGCTTTGGTGTGCCCTCAGGTGAATCCTTGTAACCGAGCTCCATAACCACCCAGTCATACAGAGGTCTGTGATCCTCAAACTCAAGTGTACATATAGAATGTGTAACACCTTCGATGGCATCCTCGATAGGATGTGCAAAGTCATACATAGGGTAAATGCACCACTTGTCACCTGTGTTGTGGTGGTTCATTCTCGCTATTCTGTAGATAATAGGATCTCTCATGTTGATGTTAGGGCTTGCCATATCTATCTTTGCACGGAGTACCTTACTTCCGTCAGGGAACTCACCGTTCTTCATTCTCTCGAACAGATCAAGATTCTCCTCTATGCTTCTGTCTCTGTATGGGCTGTTCTTGCCCGGCTCAGTGAGAGTTCCTCTGTACTCTCTGATTTCATCTGCTGTGAGGTCACACACATATGCCTTGCCCTTCTTGATGAGCTTTATGGCAGCCTCGTACATCTGGTCAAAGTAATTTGATGCAAAGAACACTCTGTCTCCGAAGTCTGCTCCCAGCCACTTGACATCTGCAAGTATTGACTCTACGAACTCTGTCTTCTCCTTTGTAGGGTTGGTATCGTCAAATCTGAGATTAAACTGTCCGCCATACTGCTGTGCCAGTCCATAATTCAAAAGTATTGACTTGGCATGTCCTATATGTAAATATCCATTTGGCTCTGGTGGGAATCTGGTAACGATCTTCGGCACCTTACCCTCTGCGATATCTTTCTCAATTATCTGTTCAATGAAATTCTTACCTGTCATCTCTTCAGCCATTTCCAAACTGCCTCCCGCTTTTTTTGATAATTCTAAATGTCTGCAACCGAATTTGCACACGATTACAGTTAGTTTACCATACTTTTACTGCTTGTACCACAATTATCTTTTTATTTGTAATTATTTTTCGCACAAATGTAAATATTTTACTTGATTTTTGATGTCCATTTTGTTATAGTTATTATTGCTTTTGAAAAGCAAGCTACTATAGCTCAGGTGGTAGAGCGCAACATTGGTAATGTTGAGGTCACGGGTCCGACTCCCGTTAGTAGCTTTTATTTTTTTGTCCGTATTTACGCCGCCCTGAGCGGCTTTATTTTTATCCACCGCAGACCGGATCACTTACTTTCCGCCCGCAGTCTCAGCTTCATATATTCCATCAGCCCACTTCTTATTCCACTCACTCATGACATCGTTACCTTTTTTAGCTTTGCTCTCCGCTCTCATGTCACCACTCCTTAATCCGATGATCAGCTAATTTTTTGCAAAAAAGGAAGCGGCACTATGCCGCTTCCTGTCTTTGATTAAACAACTTAAAATTTTATTATTCTAATTACACATCCCTGAGCTTAGCTCTGATCCTCTGAACCGCATTGTCTATGGATTTTGCCGGTTTGCAGAGTCTCTCCCCTATCACTTCATAAGAAGCGCCTGTTAGATATTCGTCAAGAACATGCTTCTCAAACTTAGAAAGCTTACTGTCGATGAGCTTTATAAGATCTGACTCACGCAGCTTCGCCATCATGATATCCTCAGGATTAGTTATGACACCCGAATCTATCTCATCAAGCGGGCTGGAGTAATCTCCCCCGCCATCGCCATAGATCGATATATAGTAGTTCAACGGTCCGTTTTTCTTGTTGTTTGAATTGTTCACCGCGGTAATGAGCTGCCTTCTCACGCACATGAACGCAAAGGTCTTGAATGTCGCGCCCTTGTCAGGTCTGTAATTATTCACAGCCTTGACCAGTCCGATCATGCCCTCCTGTATAAGATCCTCCTCATCAGCACCTATGATATAAAGGCTTCTGCTCTGTCCCGTTATCATTGGGCCATAGCGCTTGATAAGTGTCTCCATAGCATCGTTATCCTTTTGTTCATTTATAAGCTCCAGCAGTTCATTATCTGATAATTCCGAATACATATACTCTACCTTTACTTGTTCATCCTCTGTCTTACGACCTCATAAGCCAGAACTCCGGCAGCAACTGACGCGTTGAGTGAGTCTATGTCTCCCTTCATAGGAACAGATACGACATAATCACACTTCTCCTTGACCAGTCTGCTGACGCCGCTTCCCTCATTACCTATGACAAGTCCAAGGGAACCTGTGAGGTTACACTTGTACATGAGTTCTCCGTCCATATCCGCACAGGCGAACCACATGCCTCTATCTTTCAGCTCCTCTATGGTCTTGCTGATATTTGTCACCTTTGCAACAGGTGTATAATTGATAGCTCCCGCTGATGCCTTTACAACTGTAGCTGTGATTCCGACTGCACGCCTCTTAGGTATGATTACACCGTGGGCACCACAGAGATTCGCTGTTCTGATGATCGCACCAAGATTGTGTGGATCCTCTATCTCATCAAGTATGAAGAAAAATGGATCCTCTCCTCTGCTCTCAGCCAGTGCAAACATATCCTCTATCTCTGCGTACTTATATGCCGCTGCATGTGCAATCACTCCCTGATGCTTGCCAGCCTGTGACATCTGGTTTAACTTTTCCTTTGAGAGGTAGTTTATCACTGTATCCTGCTTCTTCGCCTCCCTGACTATGCTGTTCACGATCCCATCCCTGCATCCGTCAAGGACATACAGCTTATCTATGGTCTTGCCTGATCTGAAAGCCTCGAGGACTGCATTTCTTCCCTCTATGACAAATGCTTCCTCATCGCTCTCTGTCTTAATGTTATTCTCAAATTCTCTATTCTGCATCTTTTTCTCCATCTGTACTCTCTGTACTCTTTTCAAGTGTTGAGGTATCCTCTATTGTATCTTCCTGTGCTGCTTTGCCCGGATCCTTGTGCTGCTGTTCTGCCCTGTCCGTTTCAACTGGATCATGGTTCAGTATGATCCTCGTGATCTCAAACATCCTGTCATACTGCTTATCAAGATACAGAAAGCCTATAAGGCACTCAAAGCCCGTTGCCATTCGGTACTGTCCCACAGTCGCATTCTTGGCTGTTGAATGAGTCTTGGTGTTCCTGCCTCTCTTGTATATCCACTCTTCCTCCTCGGTGAGCAGTCCGTTGTCCAGAAGATACATTATATATCCCGCCTGAGCCTCCGCCTTCACAAGCTGACTCACCTCTTTGTGGTATTTGTATGCCTGCTTGTTATCCTTTGTGACAGCAAGGGTCTTTATGAGAAGATCAAACACGCTGTCACCTATATATGCAAGTGAAAGCGGTGAATACTCCCTTGGATTAGTGTATGTCACCCCGAGTATCTCAGTAAAGTAACTGTCTATGCTCTTTTCCATTTTACGCCCTCTCTGGTATCCTCAAGGATAATTCCCATATCACTGAGCTGGTCACGGATCTCATCTGCCCTAGCAAAGTTCTTTGCCTTTCTTGCAGCCTGTCTCTCCTCGATAAGAGCCTCTATATCTGAATCAAGTATCTCTTTCTTCTTCTCTGTGATGATTCCAAGTATGTCGCAGAGCTTTGTCACTGTATTGAGCACAAGCTCCACAGTAGACTTTGTTGAATCCTCTGTCACATTTACATTTGCATATTTTACGAGCTCAAATATAACTGAGATCGCATCTGCAGTGTTGAGGTCGTCATCCATGGCTGCCTCGTATTTCTTCACAAATGCATCCATCTCGTCTGCAACTGCCTTATCTACTTCTCCTTCTGTTCCGCTTATAGACTTCAGTCTGTCAACTGCTGTAAGGATTCTCTCAAGGCCGTTCTTTGAAGCCTCAACAAGGTCTGCTGAGAAGTTGAGCGGACTTCTATAATGGGCTGACAGCATGAAGAATCTGATGACCTGAAGAGGGTACTTCTCTGCTATCTCTCTGACTGTGAAGAAGTTGCCAAGTGACTTGGACATCTTCTCATTGTTGATCTTGAGGAAGCCGTTGTGCATCCAGTATCTTGCGAACTCTGTGCCATTTGCAGCCTCACTCTGTGCTATCTCGTTCTCATGGTGTGGGAATATAAGATCCTCTCCACCCGCATGTATATCTATTACATCTCCGATATATTTCTTGGACATAACCGAGCACTCAAGATGCCAGCCTGGTCTTCCATCGCCCCATGGTGATGGCCATGATGGCTCGCCCTCCTTCTTTGGCTTCCAGAGAACGAAATCAAGCGGATCCTCCTTCTCATCAACACCTGATACAAGAAGGTCTCTGTTACCTGAACGGAGGTCATCGATATTCTTCTTGGACAGCTTGCCGTAGTCCTTGAACTTTCTGGTTCTGAAGTATACGGTTCCATTCACCTCGTAAGCGTATCCCTTCTCTATAAGAGTCTTTACCATCTCAATCATATCCGGTATCTCTTCTGTTGCCTTTGGATGTGTTGTCGCCTCACGCACATTGAGAGCCGCCATATCCTTCTTGACCTCTGCGATATATCTCTCTGATATAACGCTGGCATCCACCCCCTCCTCATTTGCACGCTTTATGATCTTGTCATCGACATCAGTAAAATTCGATACATAATTGACATCATAGCCCTTGTACTCCAGATATCTTCTGAGCGTATCAAATACTATCATTGGTCTGGCATTTCCTATATGGATATAATCATATACAGTAGGACCACATACATATATTCCCACCTTACCCTCGTTGATAGGCACAAACTCTTCTTTTCTTCTTGTGAGCGTGTTTAAAATCTTCATAAATATAATGTCCTTTCTATATTGGTCGATAATATATCTGTAAGCAAACAAAAAACTTCGTCCCAATATACATATGATATGCATATAGAGACGAAGTATTATCTCCGCGGTTCCACTCTGATTGTATTAAATACTACAATTCCTGTTCTTCGCCTTTTGTGTCTAGTATATGTGCGGGTGCAGGCTTTGTCAATAATTTCATTTTATAATTGTACTGGACATAGCACCAATTATTTACTAGAATAAACTGAATAAAACAATCAGGAGGATACCTATATGTCAGATATAAACAATAACGAAACCGACGAAATGGATATCGAGATGATCGATATAACATACGAGGATGGAACATCCTGCACATGTGAGATCATTGCCAAATTCGAGGTAAATGACATCTCTTATGCCGCTCTGCTTCCTGCAGATGACGAGGATGCCGATATCATCGTGTACAGATACAGCGAGCAGGGAGACGATGTCACCTTGGACGAGATCACCGACGAGGCTGAGTTCAACGATGTCGCTGACGCCCTCGACGAGATCCTGGACGATCTGGAATTCAATTCAGATGACGAGGAATAATATCCGTACATCTATGCGTTTTCTATAAGCTCGTTATTTATCGTGTATTCAAGGCTGAGCGTCTTTGTTTCATGTATATCATCGAAGTGGACACACAGCTTTCTGTCATCTACATATGTGATGACTCCACGTCCATACCGCTTGTGGATTATGGTGTTTCCTGTTTTTATCAGAGACCTGTCCACAAGCATTTCCTGGACAAATCTCGAGGTCACCGCTTTTCTTCCATACATTTTCTGGGGAACATACACATACAGTCCATACTTAGCCCTCGTGACTGCCACATAGAACAGCCTGCGTTCCTCCTCTATATTTCCATCTCCAACCGATTTCTTATGAGGCGTTATGTCCTCAACAGCATCCATTATGAATACATATGAATACTCAAGTCCCTTTGAACAGTGCATAGTCGAAAGTGTGACTGTATCACCCGCCACACTGCCCTGCCTGCTCTGCTCTCTGAGCTGTTTTGTGTATTCGTCTATATACTCCATCCAGCCGTCGAAGCTCAGGAAGTCTTTTGCACTGTCCTGTATCTCCTCCAGGATATCAATATAATCATCCTCACTCACGCCCCTGTACTCAGCATATTCCCTCACATACGCATCCAGTCCAACCGCTTTCCTTATATAATTCACAGCCGCGTACGGTGCAAGTCTGCTTATCCTCTCCAGATCGTTCTCAAGGACATTTATGTTGTTGACTATCCTATACTTATCCTTATAATTCTGCCTCAGCTCCTCAAAGTTCACCACCGGCGAATCAAATGCATCCCTGCTTATATACCTGTTCGGCTTATTGATGATCCTGAGGACCGTTCTCCTGTCCCTGCTGCCCCTTGCAAGCCTTATATAGTCAAATATGTTCTCAGCTAGGAAGTGCGTGAAGATATTTGGTATGTTATCCTTCATCAAAAATGGTATGCCATTTTCCATGAGCTTTGAAGCCAGCGCCCTCGGCTCGGTATTCGTCCTGAATATGATCGCCATTTCACGGTATGGAATACCAGCCCGGTTAAGCTCTGTTATCCTGTCTATGATCTTCTTATTCTGCTCCGTCATGCTGTCCGTCTTAACTATATGGACTCTGTCGCTCTGTCCCGCGGCAAATGCCGACCTGAGCTGCTTCTCATATCTGTCCCGGTTGTTCTGTATTATCCGCTTCGAGCACTCAACTATATCGTAGCTACAGCGGTAATTGACATTCAGGTATTCTATAACCGTACCATGGAAATCCTCCGGGAACTTCTTCATTATAGCCGGAGCAGCCCCCCTGAAGCCATACACCGACTGATCATCGTCACCCACGGAAAATACGTTCTGTCTCTCTCCGGCCAGCAGCTTCACAATGTCATACTGGATCATATTTATATCCTGGAACTCATCTATGAGTATGTACCGAAACTTGTTCTGCCACATCTTAAGTATGTCTGGTCTCTCCGACAATAGCTCATATGTGAACACCAGCATATCGTCAAAATCTATCTTCCCGCATCTTCTCAGGAAATTCTCATACTCATCGTACACAACTCGGAAATCCTCAGGCTTCATCGTTGTGCTCTCATAGTTCTCAAGACTCACTCTCCCGCTCTTGACATTGCCTATCTCCCCGACAACATTCTTGGCAAAATCCTCCTGACTGTCATACCTAAAGCCGTGCCTGTCTATGCTGTCCCTTATGACTCCATACTTTTCTGAATCCGTGACGATATTCGCCGCTGTGTAATTATATGCATTTCTGAGTATCCAGAAAAATACAGAGTGAAACGTGCCAAAGGTTACCCCGCGGACGCCCGGACACAGCTCCTGAAACCGCCCCTTCATCTCATTTGCCGCAGCCTTCGTGAAGGTTATGACCAGAATATTGTCAGGTCTCACACCATGTTCTTCTGTAATGTATTTTATCCTGTGGGTGATGACCGTAGTCTTACCTGAACCAGGCCCCGCTAGCAGCAGCATCGGCCCATCGCAGTGTCTCACCGCTCTCTTCTGGGATTCATTAAATTCCATCTGTATATCCTTTCACGCAAATATAAAAGGCGGTCAAAAGTTTACCCTTTAACCGCCTTCTCATATCTGCCAGTTATATCAGCATGATATATATCATTACTTACCGCAGCACTTCTTGTACTTAAGTCCGCTTCCACATGGACATGGATCGTTTCTTCCAACCTTTGGTGCCTTGATGATAGTCTTAGATGACTTCTGTATCTTGTAGAGCTCGTCTCTCTTTGCCTTGGAGAATATTCCATCCCACTGAGGAAGAGTGTAAAGCCACTCTGCATTGCACTCAACCATGTTCATATAAAGCTTCTCATAATCTATAGGAAGCTTAACCTCTGAGTCCTCTGTCACATCATCAAGATTGTTTGATTCTGCAAGACTGTCATCTATTCCGTCGAGGAATCCGATCATATACTGAATAGTGAGTCCGTACTTCTCAGCAAGCTCTTTTACAGTTCCATGTACAGGGTCTGCAAGAGGATTAGCAAGAAGCTGCTCATATACGCCCTTCTCTGCCTGGAAATAACTAACCCAGAATTCCTTTCCCTCAGGTGTTCTGTCATCTAATCCGTATGCGTAATCACGCCATTCTTTTAATAAACTCATTTCATCTACCTCTTAAGTATTTTTTGAACTTTAAAGAGTATATCAAATTATGTAATTTTTTTCAACATATTTGTACTGTTCTACTTGTTCTGATCTCTCATATCTTCGCCCTTGCGTCTGAGCACCCTGGCGATGAGCCATATTCCCCAGCACACAACAGGAATGACCACATCAAGGAATATCATACCCATCAGATTATCACTTCCGGTTATTCCCATTATAAATGTCGCAACATACATTCCGATGAGCACAAGTACAAGCACTATAGCTCCAATTCTCTTCAATATATCCATATCAGTCTCTCTTCTTTATCTTATCAAAATACGCCTTGATATCTCTCTCATAACCATTGTCCGACGGCTCATAGAATACCCTGCCTGCAATCTTATCAGGAAGATACTGCTGGTCAACGTAATTATTCGGATAATCATGAGCGTATTTGTATCCTGAGTGTCCAAGCTTTGCTGCACCGCCGTAATGTGCATCTCTGAGATACACCGGAACCTGGCCCGTGTCCTCATGCTTTACCGCATCCATAGCCGCAAATATCGCATTCACCACAGAATTGCTCTTCGGTGCACACGCAACGTAGGAAGCCGCATGGGCAAGTATTATCTGTGCCTCAGGCATTCCGACTCTCTCCACAGCCTGTGCGCATGCCGACGCCACCACGATAGCATTCGGATCAGCATTGCCCACATCCTCACTGGCACATATCATGATCCTTCTGGCAATAAACTTTATATCCTCACCTCCGTAAAGCATCTTTGCAAGGTAGAATATCGCCGCATCAGGATCTGATCCACGCATGCTCTTTATAAATGCGGATATTATATCATAATGATTATCTCCGTCCTTGTCATATCTTATAGCTCTCTTCTGGATACATTCCTCCGCCACTTCAAGCGTTATATGTATCCTGCCGTCCTTGCTTCTCTCCGTCGACAGGACTCCGAGTTCTATGGCATTTAACGCACTTCTCGCATCTCCCGACGCCATGTCTGCAAGGAAGTCCTCGGCATCCTCATCAATGTCTGCATCAAATGCACCCATGCCATTTTCTGAGTACACTGCCTTGTGGATGAGCTTCTTGATGTCCTCTCTGGACAATGGATTGAGCTGAAATATATGAGATCTGGATATGAGAGCTCCGTTAACCTCAAAATAAGGATTCTCCGTGGTCGCTCCTATGAGCACCACCGTTCCATCCTCAACAAATGGCAGGAGATAATCCTGCTGTGACTTGTTGAATCTGTGGATCTCATCGATGAACAGTATAGTCCGTCTGCCATACATAGCCTTGGTATTCTTCGCCTCTTCCACAACCTTTTCCATGTCCTTCTTGCCCGCCGTTGTGGCGTTGAGCTGTCTGAACTCCGCTTTGGTTGTATTGGCTATGACCATGGCAAGCGTAGTCTTGCCGGTCCCCGGAGGGCCATAAAATATAAGCGAACTTATCTTATCCGCTTTTATCGCCCTGTACAAAAGCTTGTCCTTGCCTATAATATGTTCCTGTCCAACCACGTCATCAAGGCTGGTCGGTCTCATTCTTTTTGCCAGAGGAGAATCATCCTCCGAGAAATTCTCCCTCATATACTCAAATAAATCCATCTTTATGTCCCTGCCATCTAATATTCAGTGTCATAAGACACTTCGAAGCCCGATATCTTGCAATAACGGGCTTCGCATGTATCAATATCATATCATCTACTTGATAATGTCCAGTTTCTTCAGCATGTCATTAAACTTCATGATATCAATCGGCTTACATATGTAATCATCATAATCGTCGCTGGCGAGATTGCTGTCAAAGCTTGCCTCGTCAAGTGCGCTAGTCATTATGACCTTCGATCTGAGCATCCTTGACACTCCGTGCTTTCTCTCTGCACTTCTTATGGATGCCAGAACTTTATACCCATCTATCTTTGGCATCATGATATCAAGACACACCAGCTCGAACAGTTCGCCCTTCTCAAGAGCATTTACAAATTCATCAACCGCTGCGATTCCATCAGGTGTTATGACCACATCACCAAACTTACTCAAATACTTGGATAAAAATTTTGCATTTGCAACATCATCCTCAGCTATTAATATCTTCATGACAATTCCTCCCTAATTTTACAACCTAAGTACTTTCTCAAGATGACTGAGCATCTCCTTGATCTCAACCCTGAAACTCTTCCTTGAGTATTGGTTTCTCCGTTCAAGCAATCCCTCTGTAAAAATTCCGTTGAACATGAGCGTAAGTTCCTTCGGTGAGAAAACCGCTCGTATCTCCTTGCTTTCAATCGCACTCTGAAATAATGTGCACACAAAATCATTACGCTTCAACATACATTCAGAGATGATCTCTCTCGTCTCTGACATGTGAAGCAATTCTTCATAATGCAACATTATCGCACCCATACCAATATAGTTATCATAATATGTTGCATATGTATCTGCATAATACTTGATCTTATCCAGGTATGTCCCGTCAAGTCTCTCAACAGTCCTCTGGATATTGACATCAAATGCCGCATATTCGTTCACAACCGCTATAAGTACCTCATCTATACCCCCAAAATACTTATATATCAGCGTATCAGATATATTCTGCTTTCGTGCAAGGTTCTTCGGTGTAAGAGCATGTAATCCCAAATCTCCAATTAGTTCGATAGCTGAAGCGACAATTTTATCTCTGCACGAAATATAACTATCCTCCAATGTCTGTTCCTCCCATTAAACATAATTTTTGCCCTTAGAACACTGGTTTTATTCTATGTCATGGGATATATTTTGTCAACATTTTAGACTATCAAGAGTTTTCCTTTTTCCCTGCTGTACATATACAGACTGTCAGACAGATAATCCATGGCAGACACTGTTACCTTGTTCGCCTCTCTTATGAGATCCTTGTAATAATCCTCTGTGTAATCCGCACTTGCCCTGATAAACAGCAGCTCATGCACACTGGATGGCAGGATATATATGTCATCACCCACCATATTCGCACACTCCTCAAGCATTCCATCATACAGTACGGCCGTGGCCCCATTGATACCGTGCGTGTTTGACAACATGTACAGTTCGTCCACATTGTCACAGTCGTCATCGAAATCTATCCCTTCATATCTGCCCTTCAGCGCATCAAAAAGGTTCTGCCTTACACACGGAAACATTCTCTGGGTGTTCTTAAGTGCATTCTTATACAATGTATCCAGACTGACTCTCCACCTCTTCACATCATTATTGTTGACTATCGTGGTTGCCAGGCCGTCGTTATCCAGACTCAGCACCCTTCTGAAAGTTATCGCAAGATCATTAAACTCTATAAATGGTGCACTCTCAAGCAGCCGGCTATTTCGCTCCCTGTTGACAAGCCGCAATATTATGTTGTCCATAACCTTCGTCTCATCCACCACATCGCGTATATCAAGCTTCCTGCACCTGCAGTTCGCCTCTCTGAGCCTGCATATATCTTCCATAACAACATCAAAATCCATCCCCTGCTCATAATCCCTGTAAAACGGATCAAGATATATCGTAGGACACACCTCTTCAGAGCTCTTGCACACATTCATCGCAGTGAGCTCCACCCCATTATTCTTCAAAACCTTATTGACCCGGATGTCTGATCCATCTCCCTGTCTGAGAAGTCTGCTTCTCATTTCATCCACTACTCTGGCTATAAATTCATCAAAATTCATTCAATTCTCCTTTTACAAACAAAATCAAACGAAACGTCCCGATATTTTTTCCTGAAATATTTCATGGGTGAATTCTATAGAAAAACTCTGCCAAATTCAATAGTTTTGGTGCGCTTTATAGTGGAATCCTGCGCTTTATATTGGAATCCTGGCACAGTTGTTGCCGCCATATCAAGAAAAAACCGCCATGCCTTCGGCACAGCGGTCTGTTTATTATCTCTCCTGTATATAATTTGTAAGGAACTCTGTGAATTTATCCATCTCTTCATCCGTACCAATGGATATCCTCAGATAATTGTCTATACGTGGTTTGTCAAAATATCTGACATATATATGGGCATCCTTCGCAGCCTGGAATATCTCCTTTGCCGGAATATCCTTATGCGTTGCAAATACAAAGTTTGCAGACGAAGGAAGGCATGTAAAATCAAGTGGCTTTATAGCTTCCACGAATCTCTCTCTCGTGGCGACCACCTTTGAAACAGTCTCCTTAAAATACTCATCGTCCTTAACTGACTCTGTTCCCATTATCAGTGATGGTCTGTTCATTGTATATGAGTTGTATGAATACTTTACGTCATTGAGGGCCTTTATCAGAACCGGGTTGCTTATTGCATATCCTATCCTGAGTCCCGCCATGGATCTCGACTTTGAGAACGTTCTTACAACCACAAGATTGTCATATTTGTCTATAAGGCCAAGTGCCGACTCGCCGCCGAAATCTATATACGCCTCGTCTACTATGACTATCGAATCTTTGTTGTGGCTGACTATATCCTCCACATTCTTTATGTCCTCGTATATTCCTGTAGGGGCATTTGGATTAGGGAATACGATTCCCCCGTTCTCTCTGTAGTAATTCTCCTTCACCAGCCTGAAGTTTTCGTCAAGTGCCGGTCTCTCGTAAGGGATACTGAAAAGCTCTGCCCACACATCATAGAAGGAATATGTAATGTCAGGGAACAATATTGGTTTGTCAGAGTTGAAAAATGTAAGAAACGACATGGCAAGCACATCATCCGAACCCACTCCCACAAATACCTGTGAAGGATCAACTCCGTGATACTCTGCAAGCACATCGACAAGTGCCGATGCTGTTGGATCCGGATATAATCTGAGTGTATCGATATCCACTATTGCATTCTTCACTCTCTGTGACGGGCCGTACGGATTCTCATTCGTATTGAGCTTTATCACATCTGTATCCTTAGGCTGTTCACCCGGAACATAAGGTTCTACTTTTCTTATATTGTCGCTCCACGCTGCCATATTATTCCTCCTCATTCACCTGTGCCAGCTTTGCTGTCTGGTCAGCCGCTATAAGACTGTCTATAAGTTCATTCAGATCTCCGTTCATGATCTGGTCAAGCTTGTATAATGTGAGCTTGATCCTGTGATCTGTAACTCTTCCCTCAGGGAAATTGTATGTTCTGATCTTCTCTGATCTGTCTCCTGTTCCTATCTGGCTTCTTCTGTCCGCAGCCTCTGCGTCATGCTGCTTCTGGAGCTCCATGTCGTACAGCTTTGATCTCAGAAGGGCAAATGCCTTTGCCTTGTTCTGGAGCTGTGATTTCTCTGTCTGGCTGTAGATCACTATTCCTGTAGGTATATGTGTAAGACGTACTGCCGAATCGGTTGTATTGACACACTGTCCACCGTTTCCGGATGCTCGCATTACATCTATCCTTATATCATTCTCATTTATCTCTACATCAACTTCCTCAGCCTCAGGCATAACCGCAACTGTTATGGTCGATGTATGGATTCTTCCGCCTGACTCTGTCTTAGGTATACGCTGTACTCTGTGTACACCACTCTCGTACTTCATCTTGGAGTACGCACCGTCTCCGGTGATCATGAACACAGCCTCCTTGAATCCTCCGATACCGTTCTCGTTGACACTCATAAGTTCAACCTTCCACTTGAACTGGTCAACATATTTCTGGTACATTCTGTACACCTCATATGCGAACAGAGCAGCCTCATCTCCGCCTGCACCGGCACGGATCTCCACGATTACGTTCTTGGAATCGTTAGGGTCCTTTGGAAGCAGAAGAATCTTGAGTTCCTGCTCTATGGTCTCGAGATTCGCCTTTGCCTCATTCATCTCTTCCTTTGCCATCTCGCGGAGCTCCTCGTCGCTCTCCTCCTCAAGAATCTCAAGACTGTCCTCTATGGTAGTCTTTGCATCCTTGTACTCATGGTACTTCTCAACTATAGGTGAGAGATCGCTCTGCTCCTTCATGAGCTTTCTGAATTTGTTCTGATCTGACACAACATCAGGATCGGTGAGCTGATTATTTATCGTATCAAGCTTATCTACAAGTTCTTCTAATCTGTCAAACATATCTATACCTCTCTATATTCATTCTGTCACGCTGTCTCCTGCAGCGTTAAATCTACCGGTTATCTTCTCTGTCATATCTGCCGTACACCACCCGGTCATTACCACTCAGATCCTGTACAACATGTATATCGTCATAACCTGAATCTACAAGGAGGTACTGTACATCTTCTGCCTGATCATTGCCAATCTCGAATACAACATATCCTTCATCCTTTATATATTCTCTCGCCTTATCGGCTATTATTCTATAAAAATACAATCCATCCGCCGTTCCGTCAAGTGCCAGATGTGGTTCATGCTCCCTGACCTCCGGCATTAGTGTCTCTATGACATCACTTCTTATATATGGAGGATTCGACAGTATGAGGTCATATTTCCCGGATATCTGCTCAAAGAGATCCGTCCTGACCACTTCAAATCTATCATCCCCTGCACACAGTTTCGCTACATTTCTCCTTGCAAGACCGATCGCTGCCTCAGATACATCGGCAAGTACGATCCTGCTGTTCTTGTTCCAGAGTCCAAACGATACTCCTATGCAGCCCGAACCGCAGCACATGTCCAGAACATCAACGTTATGGTCAGCGTCCTTTACAAGCTTCAATGCCGTCTCAACAAGAGTCTCTGTGTCCATCCTTGGAATGAGCACATCTTCTGCGGTATCAAAATCATATCCCATGAAATTCTGCTCACCTGTGATATACTGAAGCGGAATCCTTGTGCTCCTCTTTTCTATGAGCTTCATGTAGGCTTCCGATTTATCATCATCCACGTCATCTTCTCTGGCCATGATCATATCCATACGGTTCATACCCGACAGGTACTGCCACAATATATCAGCGTCTATATCCGCATCAGGAACATCACTTTTCTCCAGCCTGTCCCGTCCCATTCTCAAAAGTTCACACAGCTTCATCTCTATCGAAATCCTTTAATCTTCTATCTCGCCCTTGTGCATGGCGTCCTGGTATGCCTCCCAGTCTATAACTGCCTCCACGGACTTTATCGCAACTGCTATCATGTCAAGATCCGGCTCCCTTGTGGTGAGTCTCTGAACCCACATTCCCGGAATTGACAGCGCATTTGCAAGCTTTGAATCACTCTTGCCAGCAAACATTATAAATTCGTATGATATACCGGCGATTACCGGAACCAGCAGCAGTCTTATGACAAGTCTGAGCCATGCCGTATCTGCGCTTATAAACATGAAAACAATTATGCTTATTATCATTACGATGAACAGAAAGCTTGTTCCGCATCTCTTATGATATCTTGAATACTTCTTCACGTTCTCCGGAGTCAGTGGCACCCCAGCCTCAAAACAGTTGATCGTCTTGTGCTCTGCCCCATGGTACATGAACACTCTCTGTATATCCTTCATAAGCGATATGAGTGCCACATATCCCAGGAATATTCCAAGTCTTATAACTCCCTCTATGGCAGACATTATGATCCTGTTATCTATAACCTTGTCTATGAGTTCCCCGATAAATGCAGGAAGCATCATGAATAACGCGATGGCAAATACAAGTGAAAATAACACTGTACCTATCATCGCCGCATCGTCCGCTCTTTTCTGCTGCTCAGGTGTCCTCTCTTTTTTCTTTTCTTTTTTCTCTTTCTCCGCCTTCTCAGGCTCCTCGTCATCGTAAAACGATGCTGAGTATGTGAGGGTCTTCACTCCTATCACGAGGGATTCCACGAAATTGACAACTCCCCTGATTATAGGAACTCTGAAAAATACACTTCTCGATGCCATGGACACATAATCCACAACTTTCACTTCTATATCTTTATCCGGTTTTCTGACTGCCACCGCATATCTGTCGCCATTTTTCATCATGACACCTTCCATGACAGCCTGACCGCCTATTCTTACTCTCTTCACGCCAATCTCCTATCGGTATATTTAACTGGATAATAAAAAAACAGCTTGAGATTATTGTAAAATAACCTCAAGCTATCAACGTTTTTATTAGTTGGCCTGAACGCCATACTTCTTATTAAACATATCAATTCTACCACGTGCTTTGATTGCCTTCTGCTGACCTGTGTAGAATGAATGACACTTTGAGCAAATTTCTACGTGAATCTCTTCCTTTGTTGATCCTGTAACGAACTCGTTACCACAGTTACATACAACCTTTGCCTGATAGTAATCTGGATGTATTCCTTTACGCATTCTTTTTCACCTCTTTACATATATATTTATATATGAGAACAGGCATAAAGCCAGGGTTCTTCATAACACAACTTCTGTATTCTAACATAGTGACCAGTACAATGCAAGCAGTTTTTTGATTTTTTTGACAAAATCATCTCAACAATCCTGCTGTTATTTTCTGAGAAGTGACTGCTTTACATAGTGGATAAATTCTTTGTTGTTTCTGGTACGAACAAACAGCTTTCTGACATCCTCAAGAATATCCTCTGATTTACTTCCCATGAGCTCCTTGTGAATGGCTGTGACAACCTCCTGCTCTTCCTTGTTGAGCAGAAGATCATCTCTTCTGGTGCCGGATTTTGCTATATCTATGGCAGGGAATATCCTCTTCTCTGAGAGCTTTCTGTCAAGCACAAGCTCCATGTTACCGGTTCCCTTGAACTCCTCAAATACAACGTCATCCATCTTGCTGCCCGTGTCGACCAGCGCTGTGGCAAGGATCGTAAGGCTTCCTCCCTCACGCATGTTTCTGGCGGCACCAAAGAATCTCTTTGGCATGTGAAGCGCTGCAGGATCAAGACCACCTGACAGAGTTCTTCCGCTAGGAGCGACCGTGAGGTTATACGCTCTTGCCAGACGTGTGATACTGTCGAGCAGGATCACGACATCCTTCTTGGACTCCACAAGTCTCTTTGCTCTCTCAATGACCATCTCTGACACTCTCTTATGATGCTCTGGAAGCTCATCAAATGTTGAATAGATAACCTCCACATTAGGGCCCTCTATGGACTCTCTTATGTCTGTTACCTCCTCAGGTCTCTCATCTATGAGAAGGACGAGCAGGTGCATATCCTCATATCTTCTGCTGATCTGCTTTGCGATCTGCTTGAGAAGAGTCGTCTTTCCTGTCTTAGGTGGTGAAACGATCATGCCTCTCTGTCCCTTACCTATAGGGGCAAGAAGATTGATCATCCTGATAGGGATAGGAGCACCGTCTCCGTCAAGCTCTATCCTCTCATTAGGGAAGATAGGGGTCATCTCCTCAAAGCTCTTGCGGGCCGCTATGACCACAGGATCCTCATCGTTCACGCTTGCCACATATAAAAGGGCACTGAACTTTTCTCCCTGTGTCTTGTTTCTTATATTACCTGTGACTATATCTCCTGTCTTGAGACCAAATCTTCTGATCTGTGCCGGTGACACATATATATCCTGATCTCCCGGAAGATAGTTTGCACTTCTTATGAAGCCATATCCCTCAGGCATGACCTCAAGTATTCCGTGAGCCTGTCTTCCACTGTCGAGCTCCGGCAGATACTCGTTCACGTTCTGTGCCGCCTGATTTGACTGGACTCTGTCCTGATTCTGGCCTCTGTCCTGGTATCTCTCCTGGCTCTGACCTCTGTCCTGATACCTTTCCTGGTTTCTGTCCTGATTCTGACCTCTATCCTGGTATCTCTCCTGATTCTGGCTGTGATCCTGATATGTAGCCATTCTTCTCATACGTCTCTGTCCATTGTTCTCCCTGAAATCATCACCTCTTGAGCCCTCAGAGTGATGTACTATCCTGGTTTTTCTGTATTCTGTGTCTCCGGCTGTCTCTCTGACCACATGCTCGGTCTTAGGCTCTGACACATTTTTCTTATTTTCCACTGAAACCGCTGTCACATGCTCCTCCACATATTTTATGAGGAACTGCGCAAGCTCCGCCTTCTTCATTCCCGAGCAGCCTTTTATACCATTATCCTTGGTAAACTGACGCAACTCTGCAAGAGAAGCTTTACTAAAATCCATATATAATTGTCTCCTTTCACTGAAACCAATGATTAACAAATAAATTAAGTATTATGGGAATATAAACACTCTAAGAAATAAGTAGTGTCTCTCAATGATACATCAAATTCAATTACGGTAAAAAAATAAAAATGCGCTAAGCACGCATATTATTCTCGCTCATTATAACATAAATAGAACAATTGTAAATATATTGATTTTAAATTTTACTAATGTTATCATATGAATGTTGTCCGTTCATCAGCACGGACAAACATTTTAACAAAGGATACACGATATGGGAACCGAATCTATTGTATTATATAAACTCATAGTGCTCTATATGCTTGACAGAGTTAACTTCACTCTGACCAATTCACAGATTTCAGACTTTGTTCTGGAGAAGGGCTACACCAATTATTTCACTCTTCAGGAAGCCATAAACGGACTTATAGAAAGCGAATTTGTATATGTATCAAGCATAAGAGGCGCATCCCATTATAAGATAACCTACAAAGGTGAGGAAGCCCTGAGCATGTTCGAGAACAGGATCCCATATGCCATCAAACAGGATATACTGGATTTCTTTGAGAAACAGCAGATCAACCTCAAAAAGGAAACTGAGATACAGTCTGACTACTACCTCAACGATTCCAATGAATATACCGTCTCCTGCGTCATCAACGACAGGAACGAGCCGCTGCTGGATATAAAGTTCAGCGTGCCTACCCAGGCCGTGGCTGTTGCCATATGTGACAACTGGCGTCAGAAAAGCACTGAGATATATGATATACTCGTAAAACAGTTATGGGCATCCAACACATCCAGCTAATATCAGCATAAAAATGACTGAGAATACCGAAAAGAATTATACTCCTCGATATTCTCAGTCATTTTTTTGTCTATTTATCTGACTATATGTTCATGTTACTTTACTGCTGCTCCTGTGCCAGTGTCTCCTCTATGAGATTCCAGATCTCATCTCTTCCCTGCTTTGTCTGTGCGGAGAACGGTATCATCGTTGTTCCAGGAACAAGATCCAGTTTCTCACGTATGAGCTTCAAGTTCTTCTGAACCTGGCTTCTCTTGATCTTGTCCAGTTTTGTGCAAATGATCACCGGCTCATAGCCATTGTCCACGATCCAGTCATACATCATGCAGTCATTCTCCGATGGCACATGTCTTATGTCTATCAGCAGGAATACCTTTTTGAGCTGCGGAGAACCGTGAAGGTATCTCTCGATCATCTTGCCCCATTTTGCTCTTATCTCCACCGATACTTTTGCATATCCATATCCCGGCAGATCCACAAAGTACAGATTTTTATTTACATTATAGAAATTGATCGTCTGTGTCTTACCTGGCTGCGCGGATGTTCTGGCAAGCGACTTCCTGTTAAGCAATCCATTTATCAGAGATGATTTTCCTACATTTGACTTGCCGGCAAATGCGATCTCCGGGAGATCGTTATCAGGTAATTTACTTGTAATTCCACACACAGTCTCAAGCTCAGCGCTCTTTACTATCATATACTTCTCCTTATCTGACAAGGGCAAGGTCAAGCACCTGCCTCATGTCTTCCACTAAATGAATATTGACTCCCGATGTTATCTCTTCATCCAGCTCCAGATAATCGCTCTCATTTTTCGACGGTATCAGTATATCTTTAACACCGATCATCTTGGCTGCAAGGAGCTTCTCCTTCAGGCCTCCAATAGGAAGCACCTCTCCTCTGAGAGTTATCTCTCCTGTCATAGCTATTCTGCCATTAACCGGCACGTTAAATATGGCTGAATACAACGCTGTCGCCATGGTTATTCCGGCAGACGGACCATCCTTTGGAACTGCCCCCTCCGGTATATGGATATGGAAATCGTGCTTTGCAAAGTAATCGTCTCCAAGCGCCAGTGATTCCTTGAGGGATCTGATATAACTCATTCCCGCATAAGCGGATTCCTTCATAACATCGCCCATCTTACCTGTGAGCTGAAGAGTTCCTGTCCCCGGAAGCACATTGACCTCTATCTCCAGAGTGACACCGCCAACCGCCGTCCAAGCAAGGCCTCTGACAGCGCCAATTTTATTCTTCAGATTTCCATTCTCATCTTTATATTTGTATGGGCCAAGAAAATCCTGGATATTCTTCTTTGTGACTTTGACCACATCCATCTCACCGGTGAGTATCTTGCGGCAGGCCTTCCGACACACCTTGTCTATATTTCTCTCAAGACTTCTGACTCCCGCCTCTCTCGTGTAGTGGCTTATGATCTCCCTTATGGCACCGGCATCTATCTTGAACTGAGATTTTGTCAGTCCGTTCTTCTCACGGGTCTTCTCCACAAGGTACAGCTTTGCTATATGATACTTCTCATTCTCCGTGTATCCCGATATATTTATAACTTCCATTCTGTCGAGGAGCGGCCCCGGTATACCGGAGAGGTCGTTCGCCGTTGCTATGAACAGTACATTGCTCAGATCCACCGGTACTCCAAAATAGTGATCATTGAACTCTTTGTTCTGCTCACCATCAAGCACCTCGAGAAGTGCCGATGACACGTCTCCCTTGTAATCACTGCTCACCTTGTCTATCTCATCGAGAAGCATGAGCGGGTTGTTCGTCTTTGCCTTTATCATGGATTGTACAATCTTTCCAGGCATAGCTCCCACATATGTTTTCCTGTGACCTCGGATCTCCGCCTCATCGTGGACTCCGCCCAGTGATAAGCGGACATATTTCCTCGATGTTGCACGGGCTATCGACCTTGCTATAGATGTCTTTCCTGTTCCCGGAGGTCCCACAAGACAAATGATCGGAAGGTCCCCCTTATTGCTCAATATATGAACAGCAAGATAATCAACGATCCTCTCTTTGACCTCCTCAAGGCCATAGTGATCTTTGTCAAGTATGTCTATGGCTGACTGCAGATCATTATTATCTTCCGTTGACACATTCCACGGATAGCTGAGCATCACATCGATATAGTTTGCCGACACACTGCTCTCAACTGCATTCTGAGGTATGCCCTTATAGTAATTTATCTCTTTTTCTATCTTATCGTATACTTCCTGGCTGCAGCCCGCCTCATCGAGTCTCTTCTGAAATTCTCTGACATTTGCATCTACGCCGTCGTCACCAAGCTCCTTACGGATAACGGACATCTGCTCTCTGAGCACATACTTTCTCTGATTCTCAGCGGTCTCCTGATTGACCTTTTCCATGATCTCTTTCTTGATCTTGCCGATTCCGAGAACTTCCTCCATTATCTGTATCAACCTCATAGCGCGGCTTCTGACATCTAGCATCTCCAGAAGCTCCTGCCTGTTGTCATCAGATATATTCACATAGTCGGCCATGCTGTCAACCAGCTTTCTGACAGACTTGAATGAACGTATCTCCCTGTACAGAACGTTGTTCTTCACTATACCCTCGTCAAATGCTTCCTTAAGCTTTTCCTTGAGTATGCTCTGTATAGCCTTCTCCTCATCCTCGCTGATGTCGTTAGTCTCCTCCACATCTGTCACGTGGCACACATAATATTTATCCTTGCTGTAATCCACAAGGCGCGCTCTCTTCTCAGTCTGTATGAGAACTCTCATGCCTTTGTTCTGAAGTCTGACAAACTGCTTTATCCTGGCTATGACACCTATCTCATAAAACGAAACTGTCTTATCGCCGTTCTTATGAACAGGATTTGCCAGAAATATACATTCCTCATTCTTGACTGCATGTCCCACCGCCTCGCAGGCTTCACGCGTTGTCGCATCAAGATAGAAGGACAATTCCGGCATAACCACGCCATCGTCAAGACTAATCATTGTCATCTCTAACATTTTCTCATTCATACCTGTTATCTCCGTATATATCATTAAAAAATAAGACGTTATCAACACTGCACATTTAAAGGCTTATAAGGGCGCAAATGTATGTCAGCGTTGTAACGTCTCATTTCGGCAATAATGACTATGCACTCTCGCCGTTATCTGTATTTGCCTTTTTCTTCCTTACCTTTTTCTTAGGAAGGTCTGTATCCTCTGATGGATCTCTGTAAGTCAGTACAGGTTCTTCATCGCCTGTTATGACACCCTTGGTAATAACACACTTCTCTATAGTTGGATCTGAAGGGATCTCGTACATAAGATTAAGTGTAGCATTCTCCATGATAGCTCGAAGTCCTCTAGCTCCGGTCTTACGCTCCATAGCTTCCTTTGCTATCTCTCTGAGTGCATCATCCTCTATCTCAAGCTGAACTCCATCAAGCTCAAAAAGCTTCTTATACTGCTTGCATATTGCACTCTTTGGCTCTGTCAGTATTCTCACAAGTGCATCCTCATCCAGAAGATCCAGAGTCACTGCAACAGGAACTCTTCCCACAAATTCAGGGATAAGTCCATACTTTACAAAGTCATGTGGCATAACCTGCTTGAGGAGCTGTCCAACGTCCTGCTCTGACTGCTCTATAACCTCTGCATTAAAGCCAATTGATTTCTGGCCAACTCTGTTCTCTATGATCTTCTCCAGTCCCTCGAACGCACCACCACATATGAATAATATGTTGGTCGTATCAATCTGGATAAGCTCCTGATGCGGATGCTTTCTTCCACCCTGAGGTGGAACTGAAGCCACAGTGCCCTCTATTATCTTTAACAAAGCCTGCTGAACGCCCTCACCCGACACGTCTCTGGTTATGGATACGTTCTCGCTCTTCTTTGTGATCTTGTCTATCTCATCAATATAGATTATTCCATGCTCAGCTCTCTCTATGTCATAATCAGCGGCCTGTATAAGCTTCAGGAGAATGTTCTCAACATCCTCTCCTACATATCCAGCCTCTGTGAGAGTTGTAGCATCTGCTATTGCAAAAGGAACGTTTAACAATTTTGCAAGGGTCTGGGCAAGATATGTCTTACCTGATCCCGTTGGGCCAACCATGAGGATATTACTCTTCTGTAATTCAACCTCAAAATCCTTCTGCGCAAGTATTCTCTTATAATGGTTGTACACGGCAACCGCCAGTACCTTTTTTGCCTCTTCCTGACCTATTACATACTCATCAAGAAATTCTTTTATTTCCTTTGGCTTTAACAGATTGATATCACCATCTGAATCAAGTCCTGCGTCAACCAGTTCTTCTTCTATTATCTCTGAGCATATCTCTACGCATTCATCACATATGTAAGCCCCAGGTCCGGCTATGAGTTTTCTAACCTGATCCTGTGTCTTATTACAGAAAGAACATCTGAGCTGTTTTCTCTCGTCACTACGATCTGCCATTACAATACCTCGATTATTCACTATTTATAATTGTCTGGAGCCAGTCTTTTCCAGAATCTGCGAATACACCGCCGGTTCTGCAGGCTGGCTCCAACCAACTGATACATCTTCTACATATCAGATATCTCTATCTGTATTATCTGTTTGTTATAACGCTGTCGATAAGGCCGTATGCACAAGCCTCCTCAGCAGTCATCCAGTTATCACGATCTGTATCTGCCGCGATAACATCAAGTGGTTTTCCTGTATTCTCACTCAGCATTTTGTTGAGTTTCTCTTTTGTCTTTAATATATGTCTGGCTGCGATCTCTATCTCTGTTGCCTGCCCCTGAGTTCCACCAAGTGGCTGATGTATCATGATCTCCGAGTTTGGAAGCGCATATCTCTTGCCCTTTGTTCCTCCTGCAAGAAGGAATGCTCCCATGCTCGCTGCCATTCCACAGCATATTGTTGAAACATCACACTTGATATATCTCATTGTGTCATATATTCCCATTCCGGCTGTAACTGATCCACCCGGGCTGTTGATATATAACGAGATATCCTTTGAAGGATCCTCTGACTCAAGGAATAACAACTGTGCTATAACAAGGCTTGCAGTTGCATCATTTACCTCATCTCCAAGAAAGATGATTCTGTCTTTCAGCAATCTAGAATAAATATCGTATGTTCGCTCTCCGCGGCTAGTCTGTTCTACAACGTATGGTACCAATGCCATGTTATCTACCTCCAATACATATCAAGCCAATCTGTCTGTTAAAATATTAAACTTCCTTTGACTCATCTACAAGAAGCTTTGCAGCCTTCTTAACTGCTACATCCTTCTTGATGCTGTCCTTCTCTGCGTCGCCCATGAATCCCTTGATATCCTCAAGCTTCATCTGGTACTGAGCTGCCATCTTTGAAAGCTCCTCGTCAACTTCCTCGTCAGTAGCCTCAATGTTCTCAGCCTTTACTACAGCCTCAAGAACTGCTCTCTGCTGGATTCTCTTGAGTGCGTCCGGCTTGATTCTCTCCATGAGAGACTCCTCTGTAACGTTTACGATCTGCATATACTGCTCAAGGCTGATTCCCTGATACTGAAGTGTCTGAGCGAACTCATCCTTCATTCTCTTCTGCATATCCTCAACCTGTGCATCTGCAATATCCATAGTTGCGTTCTCGATAACCTTGTCAAGAACCTTTGCTTCCTTCTCGTTTGCAGCGTCTCTGTTCTTCTTTGCAAGTATCTTCTGCTTTACCTCTTCCTTGTACTGGTCAAGTGTATCGCATCCGCCTACCTCGCTTGCGAACTCATCATTGAGCTCTGGAAGCTGTGACTCTGTGATAGAGTTGATCTTGCACTTGAATACTGCCGGCTTTCCTGCAAGCTCCTCAGCCTGGTAATCCTCTGGGAATGTTACGTTAACCTCAACATCCTCTCCGATGTTCTTACCAACAAGCTGATCCTCAAATGTATCGATGAATGAATGTGAGCCAAGAACGAGCTTGTAGTTCTCACCCTTTCCACCATCAAATGGAACACCATCAACAAATCCCTCGAAGTCAAGAGTAACCTCATCGTCAAGCTGTGCTGCTCTTCCCTCTACGAGTACCTTTCTTGCGTTCTGAAGCTGCTCCTTCTTGATGTCCTCAAGAACCTCGTCATCTGTTACTTCAACGTCGATCTTCTCAACTTCGATTCCCTTGTAATCGCCAAGTTTAACCTCAGGCTTTACAGCAACCTCTGCTGTGAATACGAAATCCTTGCCCTTGCCCATCTCTATTACGTCAATAACTGGCTGTGATGCGATTTCAAGCTCTGAAGCTACAGCCTCTTTTGGATAATACTCGTTGATCATTGCATTTGCAGCATCCTCATAGAATACTTCCGGGCCATACATCTTCTCGATGAATGCCATTGGCACCTTGCCCTTACGGAAGCCTGGAACATTGAATCTGTTCTTTGTCTTGTTGTAAGCTGCTGTCATTGCCTTGTCAAAATCTGCTGCAGGTACTGTGATTGTAAGCTTTGCCATGCTGTGCTCAAGCTTTTCTACTGTGAAACTCATCTTTTTATTTCCTCCTTGAAATGTGCAAATGGTGCCTTAAGCCCTACAATTAAGGCACTCAGATAGCATCCATTTATCTTTTTCTTGTTTATATGTGTGGACAAAGTCCACATCAATCATCGATTATATCATAATGTGCAAATGATTGTCCAGTCCATTATACTATTATTATAATAGAAAGTTTTCACGACACAAAAGACCTGATGTATGGATCATACACCAGGTCTTCTTTTTGTTCGTAGATCTAACGGAGATTATAAGCCAGGCTTATCTTCCTGACATCTGCTCTTCCTGTCTCTTGATCATCTGACGAACCATCTCGCCACCGATTGAACCTGACTGAGCTGATGTTAAATCTCCATTGTAGCCATCCTTAAGATCAACACCGATCTCCTTGGCTACCTCCATCTTGAACTTGTTCATAGCACTCTTTGCCTCTGGAACACTTGTCTTGTTAGAGTTTGAACTTGCCATAACCCTGTACCTCCATATTGAAATAATTATTTAAGACTTTCGTCTTGTTAGTATTATTAACAATATGGCTTATGTTATAATGGCAATTTCTGTTATGTGCCATGAACTTTTTATCTGAAAATCACTTTTCTCTTAATACTTCATTGGCTCCTCTTCGCCATTCATGACTCTGAGTGCGCCCTGAGCAAGTGCAAGGAGCTCATCCTCTCCTGCATATACTGTAAATGGAGCAATAAATCCTGCTCTCTTCTCAAGCTCTTCGCATGTGTGCTTTGAATATGCGATTCCACCTGTGAGGATGATCTGATCAACCTTTCCTCTGAGAACTGTTGCCATACCACCTATATCCTTGGCAACCTGCTGATAGAATGCATCCTGAACAAGCTTTGCATGCTCATCGCCCTCATTGACAAGCTTCTCAAGATCTCTTGCATCGTTGCTTCCGATGTAAGCGTTGAAGCCGCCCTTTCCAACGAGCTTCTTCATAACCTCAGCCTGTGTATACTCGCCTGAGAAGCACATCTTTACAAGTGCTCCTGAAGGAACGCCACCTGCTCTCTCTGGTGAGAATGCACCGTCACCGTCAAGTGCGTTGTATACATCTACTACCTTACCGTGATCATGGGCACCAACTGATACACCGCCACCCATATGTACTACGATGAGGTTCAGGTCTGTGTACTTCTTGCCAACTTCCTTTGCATATCTCTTGGCTACTGCCTTCTGGTTGAGTGCATGGAACACACTTATTCTTGGAAGCTCAGGTACTCCTGAAAGTCTTGATGATGGCATAAGCTCATCAACAACGACTGGATCTACGATGTATGAAGGAACTCCGAGCTCATCACCGATCTCTCTTGCGAGGATACCGCCAAGGTTTGATGCATGCTGGCCCTGCTTACCGATCTTAAGATCCTCAAGAAGGTCATCGCTTACTGCGTATGTGCCGCCTGGGATTGGCTTGAGCATTCCGCCACGTCCTACACATACATCAAGTGTCTTGATGTCAAAGTTCTTCTCAGCAAGGACATCAAGAATAACCTTCTTTCTGAAGTCCTTCTGATCTACTATCATATTGAAGCCTGCAAGCTCCTCTGTTGTATGTCTGAGTGTCTCCTCAAACAGAAGTGTCTCGTCCTCGAACACACCGATCTTTGTCGATGTTGAACCTGGGTTTATTATAAGAATCTTATATGACATTTTTTAAACCTCCAAATGTTTTTTATGTATGGCTTATTTGTTTGCCTTAAGTGACTCTGCAACAACTGCTGCAAGTGCTATTGAGTTGAGCTTAACCTCAAATGTATCTGATCTTGATGTAAGGATTACAGGAGCATCTGTACCTGTTATGATACATCCGTTCTTACACTTTGTTGTATGAACAAGTGTCTTGTATACAAGGTTACCTGCATGTATGTCTGGGAACAGAAGGATATCGGCATCTCCAACGATCTTTCTGTCTGTAGCTCCCTTATGGATAGCTGCCTCTGGCTCGATCGCAAGATCCATTGAAAGAGGTCCGTCAACGATACAGCCTGTGATCTCACCGTTCTCGTTCATCTTTGTGAGCTCAGCAGCCTCTACTGTTACAGGCATCTTAGGATTTACAACCTCTACTGCTGCAAGTGGAGCAACCTTTGGACAAGGTATTCCGCACGCATGAGCAACCTCTACAGAGTTCTCTATGATCGACTTCTTCTCCTCAAGTGAAGGATAAGTCATGAACGCAACATCTGTAAGGTACAGGAGTCTGTCAATACCAGGGATCTCAAATACACATACATGTGAAAGTGGCTTACCATTTCTGAGACCAACCTCTTTGTTGAGGACACTCTTCAGGAAATCCTTTGTTGAGAGAAGTCCCTTCATATACATGTCAGCCTTATGATCATGAACAAGTTTCACTGCCTTAAGTGAAGCCTCTATATCATCTGGCTCATTTACGATCTCATAACCTGTAAGATCCATACCGATCTGATCTGCGACCTCTCTGATCTTTGCCTCGTCACCCACAAGTATAGCATCTGCGATTCCCTTCTCCTTTGCTGCCTTTACAGCCTCAAGAATAGGCGCATCCTGTGCTACTGCAACTGAAACTGTCTTTCTGCTGCACTGTGAAACCTTTGCCAATAAATCATCAAAACTTTTACTCATCTTTCGCACCTCACGTGATATTTATTATTTATACAAGTCCATTTTGTATGTTATCACTTATAAATCTAAAGGTCAACCACATTGTCCCATGTTATTATTACTGTCATTTTGATTCTCCGGTAAATTTTTTCCTGTAAAATACGATTCCCGCAACCGAAACTACGGCAAAGCACATAAGCAGTATGACCTTCGAAACAGGATCCCGATCTCCGGTGTCCGGCGTGTCGGGTGATGGATGTTCTTTTATTTTCTGATTTGTTATGATCACCGGATCATCCATGGTATATTCATTTTTTGATGTGTCTATTTGAATTTTTTTGTCTGTTTTTTCGTAACCCTCCGGGGCAGCTAACTCCTCTATGCTATACGTGCCTCTGGCAAGTCCGTAAAATACAGCCTGTCCATTTTCTTCCGATTCAGCTTTTGCGATCAGAGCACCCTGGTCATCATATATGCCAAACACAGCCCCGGCAAGCGGACTGCCATCCTCCTGATCCGTCTTGAGTATATGCACCATGCCATAGTGATTTTTGACATTTATCACCGGTGGCTCATCTGCACTCTCCGGCACGCTCACCGGTATGGAATTCACCCCCGGGTCAGCAATATAACCCTTGGGAGTTCTGGTCTCCTTTATATAATACTCTCCCGGCTCGAGTCCGGTGAATTCTACACTGCCGGCTTTGTCAGTCTTTTTTGTCATGAGCTTTTCATGATCAGATGCCCTGTACAATGTGAACTCCGCATCCGCAAGAGGTGTCTCCAGAATATCATCCGTCTTGTGGACACTTATGCTCCCTCTGATCTTCTCTTTTTCTTTTGTATAAACTGTCTGTGAAGCAAGGTTCACATCCTCATGTGAAGCTACGACCTCTCCCTCATAATCCTCATCCGTAAGCACCTCATAGCAGACAAGAGCCGAACCACTTATGCTGTCAGCCGAAAACCTGAAATTCACATCCACAGTCATCTCCTCTGCATCTGCGGTAAAACATTTCTCTGACGTTGATCCATCTGCCCCAAGCGGTCTGCCCGACTCCTGTGAGACAACGCTTCCGCTCAGTTTGTATCTGTGCCCGATATCCAGCCCTTTCATACTCACCGTGTCCGTGATATCTGCAGTTTCCGCATCCGGATCAATGAACTTCGATCCGTCTTCACTGTTCTTCGCCACAGATTCTATCTCCGGCATCCTCTCATCAACTATGTCCCCAAGATCAAACACGCACTCATCTGAATCTATTTTGAATTTTATCGGAGCAATGCTCTTATACTTTCCCTTATTTGCATCACAACGAAGCTCTGTCAATGTGTACTCTCCGTACGGCAGTGACCCTTTGGTCTTGTCCGGCTTTCCATCCCCAAACCAGATATCATCCGCAGAACTGGAGTATTCGCCATTGGCATCAGTTGTTATCTCCGCAGACTGGGTGCCATCGGAGTTCTCGACGAGGAATCTCACATTTGCGATCGCTGTCCCATCCTCGGCATCCACTTTTTTGAATTTGAAGTCACCTCTTACGACATGGTTCCCGACCACAAGCTCGTAGCCATTTACCAGACGAACAGTGTCGCCATCCTGTTCTATTCTGTCCAGATATATTCCATCTGAACTATCCTTTATAATATTGCCATCCTTTGCGCTTTTAAATATTGAATTCACAAGCGTGTACCCTTCTGGGGCTTTTGTCTCCTGAACCGTGATTGTTCCCGTCTGCAAAACCACATCCTCAAGGCCGCACTTACCGCTGTCATCCGTCTTAAGCGTCCAGCTCTGATCCGGCTTCTCTGGAAGCTCGTCCACGGAATTATAAAAATTCCTGTAATAATTGACTGTAAACTCAGCCCCTGACAAGACAGCATCTCCCTGAGATTTATCTCCCGTCTCCGCATCCTGTTTGTATATGCTCAGATCAATCTTGCCTGAGATCACCTTGTCCCAAGTCTCCCAGCTTATTTCAAGCTCCGTGGATGTACTGACCTCCTTGCCATCCACGGACAGAAATTCTCCTTCTTCGTTTATAACGAGCTGTGCCACAGCACTGTTTCTCTCATAGTTGTACGGAGCCCTTTCCTCATATATCCTGTATGTTCCGAACGGCATATCTGTGATCTCATAGGTTCCAAGTCCGCCATATTCTGACATCACAACTATACCATGTCCATTCTCATCAGTCTCTATCTGAGCCACCAGAGTGCGCAGACTCTGTGTGCCGTTTTTCACTTCCATCTCAATATTGTACAGAGCTTCTCCCACACCGGCGCCGGAATCTCTGTCGGTCTTGTGCAGACTGAACTTTCCAAGAACAGGCTTCTCTCCCGTCCATTCAATATCCATAGAAATACTGCTTGAAGCTACCGTTCCAAATAACAACTGCTGGTCATCATCTACCTGAGTGGAATCTACAGTATACACTGTAACTCCGGGGATCCCTTTACCAGACTTTACTGTGCCCGTTCCCTTATGAGCCTTCTCAGCACTGAAAAAGAATCTGTCGCCTCCCATTATAGTTACCTTACCTGTCTTGTGGATGGTGAACTCCTTTTCTCCGCTTTTCCTGATATGGAGCCATGTATCCGCCGGTACCGAGATCCTCACTCCATTCTCAGCATCTGCCTTACACCTCATTATCCTGGTTCTTCTTCTCTTCTCACCAGTCTTCTTGTCCACATAACCGGTATAATCCTTAAGACTTACATAATTACCGTAATTCTCTTTGCTTCCATCATCTATTATCTCTATATCTGCCTGATCTCCCTGAAGGACGATCTCATCTCGCTTTGTCTCCGATATGTATTTATAGAATTCGTCTATAACGTCAAAATACTGTCCATGTCTTATATAATTCAAAGTCAGTGTCATGATGAGCTGTCTGTGATCTGCGGACACCCCCTTAAAACCAGACCACGCATATTCACTTCCCGGTCCATACAGAAACGCTTTCTGAAGCAGTCTGTCATTTGTCACGGAAAATGCCACCTTGTCCGTGCTCTTAACTTCATTTTTCTTATGATCGCCGCAGTATGCCCTGTACTCTACACCGTCCTTATGCACCGTGTAATGCCTCGTGTATGGCATCCCATTGTAAAACACCACATCGCCGCTTAGGATGCAGTCCACATCTTCATAACTTATCTCATATCCGGCCATAGCCGCAATTCCATCCGTTGAGGTGGCCATAACATCAGTATGCCTGCTTTTCTCCCCGGCATACAGTTCGTCAGCACTTGACCTTGTACTGAACCTATGATAAAAAACCACACCGGCCACACATACGGCCAGAAGAACAGCCAGCAGAATCTTATATACATACAATCTTTTCATAATCTCTTCCTTTCTGTTTGAGTTTCAGCCCATTCATAACCGTATCCGGTAAGAGCCGTCTTCATGAATCTGTTTAGCTGTTTTATGTGCACAAAAAAAGCTTACGTGCATTAAAAAGCACGCAAGCTTCATTGTCAATAGAATGGCAAACATTCCTCAACAAAGCGAATTTCCACTGAAAATCACCCGTTTTTTACATGGTCTGTATATTTTGATCCCATTTGTAAATTGGAATTTAACCCTCTGGATAATTAAGTCTGCTGTCATCTATATCATACAGAACCTGTGACAGGAATTTCTCTGCAAGATAGTTCGCCATACCGAGATTCATATCCAGGTAATTGCCGCACTCTCTTGGATTTGCTCCAGGGATCGGATCGTGATAATGTCTTATGAATTCGAACATTGATATCATAAGCTCCACTATATCCTTCGACTCATAATCACCTGCGAGTATGAGATAAAATCCCGTCCTGCAGCCCATAGGTCCAAAGTATATGACCCTGTCCTTATACTCTTCATTATTTCTCAAGAATGTCGCACCGAGATGCTCTATAGTATGAACCTCCGCAGTGTTCATAACCGGCTCATAATTCGGCTTTGTCATCCTTATGTCAAATGTTGTGAGGATCTGATCCCCAGCCTTATCCTTTCTCGACACATAAATGCCCGGATTCAGGAGAAGATGATTTATCTGAAAACTTGCTATCTTATCCATGTCTACTTCACCTCATATCTCTTTATTATCTCTGTCATCATGTTTACACTGTTCTCTATAGCCTTTGCCGCAAATGTAGGATAATCCATCTCTGCACTGTCATCAGCCTTGTCCGATATGGCCCGGACAACAAGGTACGGAACCTTATTCAGCACTGCAACATGTCCTATGGCCGCGCCCTCCATCTCTGCACATCTTCCACCAAATGTCTCCACAAGCCATTTCTTCTTGTCCTTGCTCCAGATAAACTGATCGCCGCTCACCACTCTTCCAGTGAACACCTTGACTCCTATATTTGCTGCATCCACTGAGTCCTGTGCTATCTTAAGCAGCTCATCGCTGGTCTTGAACACGCTCAGCTCTGTATCAGGGATCACACCCGGCTCATATCCAAGGGCGGATACATCCATATCGTGCTCCACGGTATCCGTAGCCAGAACGATGTCTCCTATATCTATGTCAGCATCCAGTGATCCGGCTATTCCGGTGTTGATGATAGCTGACACTCCATACATGTCGATCAGCGACTGGGTACACATGGCCGCATTGACCTTGCCGACACCGCACTTTACGACCACGACATCCGTTTCTTCTATCTGTCCTTTGTAGAAGCTCATGCCACACTTGTCTGTGACCTGGAGCCCATCTATCATCTCTTTCAGTCTTGCGACTTCCTCGTCCATCGCACCTATGATTCCAAGCATTTCTTATACCTCCATTATCCATTGCTACCTGTCAACTATACTACAACATTCGGAATATGTATATCCTCTTCATAAAAGGAACCTGTCTCCTAAAGCTCCTGAACAGCACCCGAAGTTCTCCCATACGCTGTACATATTCGTCCCCGGACACCTCGCCGCCATAGCTTATGCCTTCCATATATGCCGCAAGATCCTCAGTCTCCGCCGGATCTGCGCCCTTACAGAAATATTCAAGCTGCTGCCTGTGATTTCCCGCCTTCGAAAAATCATCCGACGCAAGTCTTGCATAATCACACATATACCTATAGTAAGCTATCACATTTCCAGTCTTATCTCTCCTGTGATAACCCACAAAACGAACTATCTTCCTGACTGCTATACGCCCCACAAACAAGAGCACTGCAAATGCTATACATCCCGCCAGAACATATATTATCCACACGGCATTTCCAAGTGAAAATGCTGTGCCGGTCGTATCTGTTCCGGTATCTCCGCTGTCATCACCTACTAGCCATCTTCCAAATCTGGACCAGAAATCATCCTGGGTCTCATCCTCATCTTCACTCGACGGAGGTGTCAGCTCCACGACCTGCCATCTGCCACGTATGAACGCCTCTATCCACGCATGAGCTCCGCCATCGTCCACATCCACCTGAACAACAGCCGTTCTTCCAAGCTCTGATGAGCCTGAATAATAATCATCGTAACTGAACTGTTCTTCATCGAGCATTGTTCCGCCAAGGATCTCGGTGTAATCCACGGCATACCCCTCCACATATCTTGTGGGTATCCCCATGTATCTCAGGATCAGCGCCCCCGCAGTGGCATAATTGGCACACAGGCCCTTCTTCGTAGTATCAAGGAAATAATTGACATAATCCTCATCCCTCGGCGTGGCTCCCGGATGCAGTGTGTACGGATAATTCTCCAGGAAGTATATATACACCTTCTGCAGCACATTATCCACACTGTCTTTTTCCGTGATTCCTGCGCTCTCACAGAATCTTCGTATTGAATCCATATTCTCCTCTGGAATCTCAAGATACTTGTCATCCACCGACGACATAACCGGCTCAGCCAGAGCGGATGGACTGTACTCCACACTGTACAATGAATCGCCCTCTTTGTAAGTATTCATGGCTTCTATATCAGTGTAGTAAGGGTAATATTTTAGATCTCCGGCGCCATCTATGATCTGTATATCCATTCGTCCTCTGGCATGTCCTTCAGAATTGACCGGTGACGGATAGTCGCCATCCTTATCTCTGTCCCAATGATCCCATCTATACTCATCACCAACGAACGCTTTCAGATAGATCCTGTTTGTGCTATATGGTGCAAATGTGATTACCAGATCCGTCTGTCCATCAAGTGTGACATCCGACACGCCTCCAAGCTTTCCATTTGCCAGTCCTCCGGTATTCGCCGAATTCCTTAGGGATTCAAATCCATACATGATGAGGTTTCCAAGCGGGCCTTCGATCTTGTTCTTCGCCGAGCTATCACGATACCTGTACAGATAAGTCTGCTGCGGCTTGACAAGGATAACCGCACTTCCCACCAATATACATACAGCCGCCACACCGGCCGCAAGCTGCAGAGACGCCCTGTCACTATGCCTGTAACTGAATCTTCGCTTCTTCTCATCATATTCAAACGTACTGTCCTTGTCAGTTATACGGAAGTGACCATTTCCCTTAAGGCAGATAACTCCCAAAAGTCCTGTGGATACCATGAACATGTAAATAACATCCGGCTCAAGCCTGAAAAACAATGGTAATATAAACACAGGAAGTGAAAACCACACTGCCCAGAACACACTCATATTCGTGTTAAGGAAAATGTTGAGGATTATTATCTCTACACAGCCTATAGCGATGGCTGCCACAGGAACAGTGAGCGTCCTGTTGGACAAAGTCTCGGAGAATACCTTAACCTCCTGGGCTCCATAATAATCAGTCACATGATCCAGAAACTCATTTACGATAGCATAAAATCCACTGTTTATATAACGTCTGAGGAGCATGATGAACAGGACAAAAGCGACAAGAAATATGATATATCCAACATCTCTCACCCACACCTTGCCTGATTTGAACAGACCACAGAAGTACATGGCCAGCAGCGCATACGCCAGAAATATAACGGGAACACCATACGCCATATCTATACACGACAAAAAGCCGCACATTGAACCGCCTATGATAAATATCTCCAGCAGGCATTTTGCAGCAATACCTCTGCTGTCCGATTTTCTTCTGCGCAGCTTTCTTTTTCTGTAATCCGCGCCTTCTCTGCCTCCATCTGTGATCTCCGGATCGTTGAGCAGCCTTACACCTTCACAGAATTCTACCGTTTTCCTGTCTTCAGTTTTCTTTTTTCTACCAAAGATTCTACCCAATTATGTATCCTTTCACACGATCTCCATATGTAAACACTACATTGCCATCCGCTCTCATATCGCCGGAAACAACTATGATCCTTCTGTCAGAATCCAGATTCTTCTCAAGCATCGATAACCCATAGCCAAAATCTGCATACGCCTGCTCATAAAAGATCTTCTCCATCCATTCAGCGAGATCATCCCTGCTGTCTATCGAAGTACTGACTATATCGCCCTGCGCGCCGCTCCAGTAATAGAATGTAAACGGCAGTTGTTCATCCAACAGACTTACAGCCATGCCGTAGGCGGATTTCAGTACATCATTCAATATATGTGTCTCATCATCGGCAAGCTCTACCAATATCATGAGCTGGCTTGACGACATGCTCTCTCTGTCCTTTACCATCAGCACGTCTTTTTTTGCTGACAGCTTCCAATGTATATTCTGAAGCTTATCCCCCGGCTGGTATTCTCTCACATCCACAACCTCGGAGAAATCATGACCTTTTTTCCGGCTCTCCTCAGCCTCGTTCATCCCCTGTGAAACCGCGGTCATATCCGCCTCCACATCAACCTTTCCGGAAGGGAAAACCTTGTACTCTTTTACCGAGTTGCATTTGCTCTTTATCCTCACAAATCCAAGCCAGTCAGTAACGCATATTCTGTCCGCTTTCACCTCCAGTGCACCTACATACGACTGGGCTATCTGGTAGTCCACCACATTCGCACTGCGCGAATATGCAGGTATGCACAGCGTATGCCTGCCATTTGTATGGAAAAGATCATTCTCCATGCTTATCTCTATCTCTGTGTTCATATTCGGAATAATGCTGCTGTTGTCGAGCACAACCGATACGAGAAATGGCGAGTCCACCGTAAGGTTCTGCTCCCCGCCGCCAAACTTTACAGTCAAATGCCTTGAAAGCACAAAGGCGCATACTATTGACACGACCGGCAGAACTATCATCAGTATCATAACTATGAAATTAAAATATGAATGCACAAAAAGAAGGATCAACAGATTTATAACAAACACGAGAATGTATTTGAATACATGCCATGCGTACTTCATCCGCTGATCCTCCTTTACTTATATCTCTTATGTTCTCCGTTCTAAGTCCTTGGAACCTTAACCTGACTTCTCACTTCATCCAGAGCCTCTGCGACAGTCATTCCATTAGCTCTGGCACGGGCTGCAAGCTTTACCCTGTGCCCAAGCACGTCGTTGAACACCTCTGCTATGTCTCCCGGCACAACATATTCTCTTCCAGAGAGCACCGCCATTGCTCTGCTCATCCGCAGAAGTGCATTTGCGCCTCGCGGACTTGCTCCCATCGAGAAGAGCTCACTCTCCCTGGTAGCCTCAACCAGAGTCACTATGTAATCAAATATTGAATCATGCACACTCAAAGTTCTCGCCTTATCCTGAAGACCTATCAGTTCATCTCTCGTCACTATTCTCTCTACACTGTCCATAGGTACAAATTCCTGACCTTTAAGTATCTGCACCGCAGCCTCGTGGGATGGGTATCCCATGGAAAGTCTCACCATGAATCTGTCAAGCTGGGACTCCGGAAGCATCTGCGTTCCCGACGAACCAACCGGATTCTGGGTTGCAATGACCGTGAAAGGCTGTGGAAGTTCCCTTGTAACAGCATCGACTGTCACATGTTTTTCCTCCATGATCTCAAGGAGTGCCGACTGAGTCTTAGGCGATGTTCGGTTTATCTCATCCGCAAGGAACAGATTACAGAACGCTGAACCCTCTCTGTACTCAAACTCACCGCTTTTTGCATTGTACATGGAAAATCCCATTATGTCACTCGGCAGAACATCCGGTGTAAACTGGACTCTGTTATATTTCATATCCAGAGTTCTGGCAAATGCCGTTGCAAGAGTGGTCTTGCCCACACCCGGGATATCCTCAAGCAGTATATGTCCACCCGCAAGTATGGCAGCATAGACCTTGATTATTATATCTCTTTTTCCCTTTACGACCTTCTCTACCTCATCAACGACCCGGTTCTCTATATCTGTCATACGCCGTCCTTTCTCTTAGCCCTGGTTAACTCTCTTCACCTCTGATATGAACTTATCCTGTGGCAATGGTCTTGAGAAATAATAGCCCTGAATGTAATTCACTCCAAGATTGCTGAACTCCTTGAGGGATTCCTCCGTCTCCACGCCTTCCACTACGATCTTCATATTCATATCCTTAACCATGCTTATGGTGTTCTTGACAACCTTCATCATCTTGTCATCTGTGTCTATATCCGCAAATGTCTTGTCCAGCTTAACTATCGCAAACGGCATGGATGCTATTCTCTTCATATTGGAATAACCTGTTCCAAAATCGTCAAGTGAGAATGCAATACCATCATCTGTGAGACTGTTGATATTGTCCATCATTGTCGTCTGAGCATAGGCAGCCGCAGTCTCAGTAATCTCAAGATTTATCTGCTCATTGCTGACTCCGTAACGCTCCATCACTGCCCGCACGTCTTCTGATAACTCACTGCTCATGCACTGGATGACCGACAGATTCACCTCAACATATTCCAGTCCGAGATTCTTGAATTTCTCTCCAGCTATGAAACGGCACACCTCTTCAAGAACGAACTTACCTATCTTATGGATCATTCCATTCTCCTCCGCAGCAGGGATAAATATCTCCGGCGAAATGTATCCATACATATCATCATTTAATCTCAGAAGTGCCTCAGCACTGTTATACTTTCCAGAATCTATGCTGTATATCGGCTGATAGTAAACCTCAAACCTGTTCTCGGCAAATGCCTTATCAAGTATCATGTCCATGTCCCGCATCAGATCATATCTTTCCTTGTTATAGATATCTCTGGCATAGAGAACACGGCCTGTATACTCGTGCTCAGCAAGCTCACCGCCAAACCGCATCACACTGTCAACATCCTCTATATCCTGAGGACATCTGGTGATACATATTATCGGCAATAGATTTATAAACATATCATTATACTTATATCCCTTCTTCAGCTTCTCGTTTATCCGCTCCGCAAAATCCTCAGCCTGATCCTTGATACGCTGGTTCATGACACATCTGAACATTCCGGTTCCCAGATAATACCACTCAACATCATATCCGTATGGTCTGCTCCACTCTAAAAAGTCTTCAGAGATCTCCCTGAGCAGCTTATGATATTCCTCAACTCCCAGAATCCCGCGAAGAGTCTTGTCATTCTCCATAGTTATCATAACTACCGTTATATCAAGGCCATTATCCAGAGAATTTCTCACGTCGTCCATGTATCTTGTGATCTTGTTCAGGCCCGTGGCACTGCTTATAACCTGCTCCGGACTCTGTATCAGCAACGCAACGAACAGTAATCCAATCGCATTTGCAAACATCTCAATCGGAATATCCGGGTTAAACATCTGAAATACGGCCGCAACAACAACCAATGGGAATATCGCTATGGTTGATACAAATCTTCCTCTTGTAAGTCTCCTGTGATATCTCGTAACAACCATGAAGCCCAGAATCATATAAAATATTCCGGCAGCATACAGAAATGTCATGAAAAACTCTCTTCTGTACTCTCCCTGTCCGCCTATACTGAATACACACGGAGTGAAAAAATTAACTCCGAGCATGATCATGCACAGCAACGTTGGAAGTGCCAGTATGAAACTCTTCACTTTACCTCTGAATATATGTATGGCATCCACTATGTTCACCACATAAGCGGCATACATAGCCGATGAAACGACATGGAAAAAGAGATATCCCGTATGGAATATGTATTGGGTGACTACATGCCTTTCACCCATATTGTCAAATGCGATGGCGCCTATATCAAACGCTGTGGCAACCATTGCAATGGTCAGAACAAATTGAAACTGCCTGTTTAATTTGCCTCTGGTCATCTTCTTCATGATGACTGAGACCATGATAAGAGTAAACACGCAGAATGCCGCGTAATCAAAGTATAGTACTTTGCTCATATTATCCTCCTATGTACAACTCCTCCACCTATAGAATAATATAACAAATATTTCTAGGTCTTTCAACGCATTATATCCGGGCGGTCTGTTATCACTGCATCTACGCCCAGTCTGCACATACGTCTCATCCAGTGTGGATCATTCACAGTCCACACATATACCGGTATGTGCTTACGCTTCATTCTCTTCACAAATTTCTTCGTGCAGAGAAGATAATTCGGCGATATAAAATCCGCTTTACACCGTCTCATTCTTCTCTCAGGGAAATACTCATTCAATCTGACACCGAGCTTAGCCTTTTTCTTACCGACGAGCAGTCCGGTCTTTATCCTCGGGTCTATGGCCTTCACATTGTACGACACTTTGTCCTTGAAGGATTTTATCGAGAACTCACCGTATCCAAATCTCCCCTTGACAAGATCTATGACACGCCTCTCGTATCCGCTCTCCTTTAATTCTATATCAAGACATATCTTTCCGCTGCAGAGTTCCAGGACTTCGTCAAGCGTAGGCACTCTGTAGCCTTCTTTTGATGCAATATCGTTGATCCTGTTGTATGTCATATCTCCTATCTTTCTGCCGTCTATAGTTCCATCATGAAATACTATGAGTATATTATCACTGGTTTTCCTCACATCGAACTCCGCCATATCCGCCTTCAGATCTATAGCTATCTGAAACGCTTCAAGTGTATTCTCATGAGGCGCAAGGGCACTCGCTCCTCTGTGTGCTATCACCATAGTCTCTCTATTCATGCAAATATACATCTCCATTCTGATCAATATTTAAATCATATATATCATCTATCGGTATCTCGGTTCTGTCTTCCATAACTATCTTTTTCCCATATACGTCAACATTGCGTATATATCCCGACACATGTTCGTATCTTCCACCGGCTTTTCTGTCATCCTTTACAAAATACTCTATACCCACACATTTTTTGTCTGCATTATGCATTATATTCAACAGTTTCTGATCAAGAACCATTTTCTGACTCTCATCCAGCTCCAACTTCTCATCGGTGAGCCTTGCAGTCTCCGCTATGGCTGCTCCATGTCCTGTGAGTGCGGCAAATGGGGCAAACTGTGCTGCTCTGTCATGGATAGACATGTGCGGATGAACAGAGGACACGTGATGTGGAAGCTGTATTATGTCATCGTAATTATCTTCCATAAGCCCCTCCTAAGCCTTGTGACCGCCTATCTGTCCGTTCCTCTCTATCGTCGTACCGCCCTCCTCAAGATTCATTCCCTTAAGGACTGCATTTTTGCCAAATTTCTTCTTGAGCTCTATCATCGCTTTCTGCATGCTCTGCTCCCGCTTCATATCCTGCTGCTTTTTCTCCGTCTCTGCTGCCCCGTCTCCAAAATCATCAAACAGACTGAGCTGCCTTGCTGACTGTTTCTCATGTGCCGCAGTATTCGATATGATATTGTTCGCCGTGACATATATCCTTCTGACATACAATAAAGGATCTACGATCTCTTCAAACAATCCGGTCACCGCATCCATGATGACCTGTGTAGATGATGTATACTCTCCAAGATTCACCGTTCCATGGGCACTTTTCGGTATCTTTCTCCCATACATATCTGTCTGTATCTCTCCGGAAAATTTCGCTCCCGCAGCGTTTTTTTTGAGATTATCTATATCATACCCCACTGTTATGACCATCTGATCTGTCTTGACATTCTTATCCACAAGATCCAGCACGAGCAGATCCGTCATCTCACGGATAATAAGTCTGGCTTTTTCATATTCGTATGGGCATGACAACACCTGTCCTGAACCTATGCTGTTCCTCTCCGGCTTGTAAGCCTTGATATCTGCAATGGTACAAGGCTCCCAGCCCCATGCATGATCTATGAGCAGCTCTGCATTTATACCAAATAATCTGTACAGCAGATCTTCGTTGTAATACTCATCGTCATGTCCCAGTGAGCATCTGGCGATATCACCCATTGTATAAAGTCCATGACTCTCAAGTTTTCTCGCATATCCTTTTCCCACTCTCCAGAAATCTGTAAGCGGTCTGTGATTCCACAGCTTCTGTCTGTACGACATTTCATCAAGACTTGCTATCCTGACTCCATCCTTATCCGGGGCTATATGCTTTGCCTCAACATCCATCGCTATCTTACACAGGTAGAGGTTCGTTCCTATCCCTGCTGTTGCTGTTATACCGGTCTGTGCAAGCACATCCTGTATGATCGTCATGGCAAGATCGTGCGGACTCATCTTATATATCCCAAGATAATCCGTCACATCCATGAACACCTCATCTATGGAATACACATGCATATCCTCTGGTGCTACATATTTCAGATAGATGTTATATATATCCGTACTGTACTTCATGTAATATGCCATACGTGGCGGAGCGGCTATATACGAAACCGCAAATTCATTATGCTCCGCAAGCTCATTGGAATCGCAGCTCTCCCCGGAAAAGTTTCCACCGGGTGAAAGTGTTCTCCTGCTGGCATTGACCTCCTTAAGCCTCTGCACCACCTCGAACAGTCTGGCTCTTCCAGGTATACCATAGCTCTTCAGCGACGGGGAAACAGCAAGACATATGGTCTTCTCTGTTCTCGACGCATCTGCCACTACCAGATTGGTGGTCAGTGGATCAAGTCCGCGCTCAACACATTCAACCGATGCAAAGAAGGATTTCAGATCTATCGCAATATACGTTCTATCTTTCTTATCCCTATCCACAGCCAATCCCCCTGTCACTTCTTGCTCAGTCTTAATCTTCTCTTTCTGATGCTTATGTGCCTTGAGTCACATACTATACAGCAGCCGTCTCTGCAGCCTTCCCGCCGGCCCGTGTATGCCCCAGCACTTTCCTCGATACGAGTATGTATGCGATTATCATCGCCGTACCTGTTATTATCCATGAAACTATATACACGTTCAAAAGCATGCCAAAAGAATGATATCGCGCAAACACCGTATATATCCATATGATCCTAAACACTACTGAACCCACAACTGTTATAATAGCCGGCAGCATGGATCTGCCAAGGCCTCTGAGTGCCGCAGCTGTCATCTCATATGTTCCTGTCATCGCCTCAAGGAGCATGACATGCTTCATTCTTATAAGTGCATACTTTATAACCTCTGTATCTGTTGTATAAAATCTCACAAGAAAATCCCCTGAAAGCATCATGACACTGCTGAACACAGCCGTCATAAGCATGCCCTCTAACATGGCAATCCTGAGAGCTTTTCTGCATCTCTCCTTCTCACCTGCACCATAATTCTGGCTCACAAATGTCACTGCTGCCTGTGCGTATGCGGATATGACAAAATATGCAAAATATTCAAAATTAAGACCCGTGGATGAGCCTGCCACAGCATCAGGACCAAAGCTGTTGATTCCGCCCTGTATCAGCACATTTGACAATGAGAAAACTGCCGTCTGTATCGCTGATGGAGCTCCTATCCTGAGTATCTTTCCCAGGCACACTTTATCTATTCGTATATTCTTTATATCGAGTCTGAGTGGACCTTCCTCATGCATCAATATATACATGACTATTCCCGTACTGACAACATTTGATATGACCGTTGCCATGCCGACGCCTGCCACTCCAAGTTTACACACACACACGAAGAACAGGTTGAGTACAACATTGAGTACACCTGAAACTATCAGGCAGTAAAGCGGACGCCTTGTATCACCTATAGCTCTGAGCACAGCCGCTCCAAAATTATAAAGTATGATAAACGGCATTCCCACAAAGTATATCCTCAAATAAAGTACAGCCTGATCCAGCACCCTCTCAGGGGTATCTATGGCCTCAAGAATCGGTCTTGCCACAAACATTCCCGCAACAAGCATAACTATTCCGCATATAAGGGCAAACTTCACGCTGGTATGCACACACCTGATTATGGAATCTTTTTTGTTCTGGCCTATATAATGGGCCACAAGAACATTCACACCCACTGAAAGCCCCACGAACACATTCACAAACAGGGCAACAACCGCCGCATTGCTTCCAACGGCCGCCAGGGCATCACTTCCTGCAAATCTTCCTGCCACAGCTACATCTGCCGAATTGAAAAGCTGCTGCAGTATACTGCTGGCGGCAAGTGGCATGGCAAATATAAGCATCTTAAGCGCCAGTGAACCATTTAACATATCCATCTCGTGCGATTTTTTTCTATAATCGGTGTTCTTTTCTGTATTCGTTTCTTTGCCTTTTTCTTTGCTTTTTTCTATATTTTTTTCTATGCTTCTTTCTTTACTCTTTTCTGCGCTCATTCTGATGTCCGTCTCTTTTTCGTCATTGTGCTTCATTCTGATGTCCATCTCTTTTCCGTCATTGTGTTTCATTCTGATATGATCTCCGTTTTCTTATCTAGTGGGCACCCTCATACTTCTGAAGATAGTTGAAAAGTGCTCCTATGAGATTGGAATCGTTGCCAAATTTGCACAGTCCAACCTGCATCTCATTATAGATCACTGAAAATTTTGCAAGCTTATCCACGTACTTCTTCACGCCCTGTATGAACCTCGGTTCCGCACTGATTCCACCTCCAAGGAGTATGATGTCCGGTGCAAGAATGACATGTATATTCATGCAGTGCTTCGCGATGTTCAGATACCAGTCCTCAAGTACACCTATGACAGCCTCATCGCCTTCAGCTTCCCACTCATATATCATCTCGCCAGTCACATCATCCTCCTTCATGCCCCTGGCTGCCGCAACATCTCTTCTGAGAGCTCCAACCGACGCCTGCATTGTCCACATAATGTTGTCCGGAAGCTTTACATGATTCTTTGTATTCTTGAGATTCGCCTCAAGCGGTACAAGTTTGTCTATATTGTCCCTGTTCACATCCTCGAACAGGTACGACATCTCGCCGGCAACCATGCCTCTGCCGTGAAGTATCTTTCTGTCTATGACTATTCCTCCACCGACACCTGTGCCAAATACCAATACAACAGCACTGTTGTAGTCCTTTGCATTTCCCTGCCATATCTCCGACAATGCGGCACATTTGCCATCGTTCTCAAGAGCCACCTTAAGTCCATCGCATCTCTCGCTTACAAGCTCGCCTACATGTGCTTTGTCAAGGTATGGCAACGCTCCGCCGGCATAACAGATTCCGTTATCCACATCCACCTGTCCAGGAAGTGAAATAGCTATTCCCTGTATATCATATTTTATCTTATAGTCATCATATATGCCCTGAATTACGTCAAGAAATGCATCGAGTCCCTGCTGTATATTATCTAAACCATTCCCAAATCTTCCGGGAGTCGGAACCTTGTTCTTCTCCATAATCTCTGCATCTCTGTCCATCACACAATGCTTTATAAATGTTCCGCCTACGTCTATCACAAGGTACATAACTTCTCCTCCATACCGAATATGTTTTATTACTATATATTTTTCAAGCTAAAAAATAGCAGTCTCAAATGTATATACAGTATATATTATACTATATCGAACATACATTCGAAAACTACTATTTTTATGTTAGCATATTTTTTTGTTATCAACAACTACTTTTGTAGCACAACTTTTTGTTATATATAACAGGGACGTTCCTTTTGTAACGAGGAGCGTCCCCAATTACTACTTTTCTTTAGGCAGGATAATATTAAGCAGAATTGCAACCATTGCCGCAGGAACAATTCCTGAGCCTCCAAAAACAAGCTGGAGCAGCTGAGGAGCATTTGCTAGAATACCAGGATTGGCTCCCATTCCATAGCCCACGCCCAGTGCTACCGAAACTATGGACAGGTTGCGTGCGCTTAATGGTTCCTTTGTTATGAGCTGAATACCACTGATAACTATCGAAGAAAACATCATAACTGCAGCTCCACCAAGCACTGACTGAGGCATGATTGATACCAGTGCTGCAAGTTTAGGGCAAAGGCCACATAATATCAGGAATATCGCTCCTGTTGCAAGCGCAAATCTGTTGACGACCTTAGTCATGGCTACAAGTCCCACATTCTGGCTGAACGATGTATTTGGAAGGACTCCAAACACCGCTGCAAGAGATGAACCCAGACCGTCACACATCACACCACCTGAAAGTTCCTTATCTGTGGCTTCCCTTCCAAGGCCACCTTCCATAACACCTGATATATCACCGACAGTTTCCACCGCTGTTACAATAAACATTATGAGCACCGGAAGGATTGCTCGCACATCAAACACCGGTTTTACAGGCATGAGCTGTGGAATCGCAAACCAGGAAGCATCTTTCACCTTGTCCCAGTTCAGCACCCAGGCTTTTGTATATTCCACACCATCAGCAGTTATACCTGTTCTCGGAAGAACAAGTCCCATTATGATCGCCGCGATATAACCTGCGATTATTCCAAAAAGAATAGATGACGAACTTAAAAATCCTTTTGTCCAGTGCTTAAAGAAAAGGATGACCACAAGGACAAATAATGCGAGCAGAAGGTTCTCCATGGAGCCAAAGTCTGCAGCATTATTTCCACCTCCAAATGAATTTATTCCCACCGATATAAGGCTGAGTCCAATGGATAAAACCACTGTACCTGTTACAACAGCCGGGAAAAACCTGCGCAGAGGTTTCAGGAAAAAACCAAGCACAGTCTCAAATAAGCCACCGATAATGGATGCGCCCATAATCGCACCATACGCAAGCACTCCACCGCCCATGGTTGCCGCCACGCTGTTGAATACTCCTATAAAACCTGAAGATGTACCCATAATGATCGGCACCTTTCCTCCAACAGGTCCTATTGAGAAAAGCTGTATCAGGGTGACAACTCCCGCGATGAGCATTGCGTTCTGAAGCAGTGAAAGCTGAAGATCAGCAAATTCACCACCGACCAGTCCGCATGCTCCTGTGATAATCAATAATGGTGTCAAATTTCCGACAAACATTGCAAGGACATGCTGAAGTCCAAGAGGTATCGCCTGGGAAAGAGGCATCCTTCCATCAAGCTGGAATGCTGTTTCTGAAAGTTTAAACTTATTTTTCATCTGTTGTTTTCTCCTGTATATTTTTTTCATATTACAGATTCTGTTATTCTGCTTATGTTATCTCCAATCACTCTTCCGGCATGGACATAAGAATCTTCTCCGGTGTGATCGGCAGTTCTCTGTGCCATACACCTGTCGCCCTGTATATGGCATGTGCAATAGCAGGTGCCGGAGTGTTGATAACTATTTCTCCTATCGATTTGGCTCCAAAAGGACCTGTAGGCTCATAGCTGTTTTCAAATTCCACTCTCAAATGTCCCATATCCAGACGGGTTGGTATCTTGTATTGCATGAAACTCGACTCTATCGGGCATCCCTTCGCATTGTAGGTGATGTTCTCAAACAGAGTGTGTCCTATTCCCTGGACTATGCCTCCCTCTGCCTGAACACGTGCCAGTGCCGGGTTTATGGCTATGCCACAATCCACTACTGCAGCATAATCCAGTATCTTCACTTCTCCTGTATATCTGTCAAGTTCTATCTCAACCATTCCGACCATATATGGAGGAGGTGAAACCGGAGATGAATGAGAGACTGTGGCTACAGCAGCAATATCATTTGCGACCTGATCCTTAACACTTATATCAGCCAAAGAAACGCTTTGATCTGTTCCTGTCCGATATGCCCTGCCATTTTCGAAATACATTTCATCCTGCTCACATCCAAGCATTCCTGCTGCAATTGCGCACAGCTTCTTTTTCAATTTATCACATGCAAGCTCCACAGCCTTTCCTGTTACATACGTAGTGGATGAAGCATATGAGCCGGAATCATACGGTGAAGCATCTGTGTCTGCTCCAAATACCGCCACGTCATCAACCGAGCAGTCCATGCACTCCGCAACCATCTGTGCAAGGATAGTATCACATCCGGTTCCCATATCTGCAGCACCGATTATCAGGTTAAATGTACCATCATCCGCAAGCTTGACCGTTGCAGATCCCACATCCACATTCGATATACAAGAACCCTGCATGGCCATTGCTACTCCTGCAGCCCTGACTTTTCCGTTTCCCATGTCCCTGACAGGGTATTTATCATCCCAGTTAAATATCTCCTTGCATCTGGCCATACATCTGTCAAGAGCACACGCATTTGCCGTTTCACCATAATACGCAGGCATCTTCATTCCCTCGCGCAGCATATTCTGCTCACGGATCACGGTCGGATCTATCCCCAGTTTCTCCGCAAGTTCATTCACCGCAGACTCAAGTGCGAAGATTCCCTGTGTAGCCCCATAGCCTCTGTATGCACCAGCCGCCATAGTGTTCGTATATACAACATCATATCCAAACCTATATGCCTCAAGACCTCCCGTATATAATGGAATTGACTTATGCCCGCTAAGTCCGACTGTTGTAGGTCCATGCTCCCCATACGCTCCTGTGTTGGACAGCGTATACAGATCAAGTCCCCTTATATGTCCATCGCGGTCTGCTCCCAGACGGACTCTCACCTCCATCTCATGGCGCGGCGAGCCTGCGATCTGACTTTCCTGTCTCGTAAATATGATCTTGGCCGCACGTCCTGTCTTCATGGTCACAAATGCAGGATACACCTCACTTACCGCTGTCTGCTTTGCTCCAAATCCGCCTCCTATACGTGGTTTTTCCACTCTGATCCTGCTCTTTGGAATGCCAAGCGCTCTTGACAAAATACGACGTACATGAAACACGATCTGTGTAGAAGAAATTACATGAAGCCTTCCATAACGGTCAAGGTGTGTATACGTTCGAAAAGTCTCCATCATAGCCTGGTTAAAGGCTCTCATATGATATCTGTTCTCCAGTACCTCATCACAGTCAGCTATAACAGCATCAACATCGCCATCACCGCCTACATCGCTTGCTATCAGGTTGCGTTTCGGATCGCCTCCTACCTGAACCGGCGGGAACCAGTCGTCCTCAGGATGAACCAATATATCATTATCCTTTGCCTTGCGGAAATCCAGAATAGGCTCTAAGATTTTATATTTTACCTTTATGAGTTTCATAGCCTTGATTGCTGACTTTTCATCCTCAGCTGCTATGATGGCAACCACATCGCCCACACACCTCACATGGCGATCCATAATGAGTCTGTCATACGGTGACGGCTCAGGATATGTCTGTCCTGCTATTGCAAACCGGCTATTTGGCACATCCTGCCATGTGTAAATATCTACTATTCCGGGTATTTTTTTTGCTATGGAGACATTTATATCCTCCACAATGGCATTCGCATGTGGACTGCGAAGCAGTTTCACAACAAGTGCATCACCGGGAGTGATATCATCCACATATACCGGTTTGCCAAGAAGTAACTGCATAGAATCTTTTTTTCTAACGGATTTATTAACTACATTATATTTTTTATGTTCCATGAGTTCACCCCTTTACTGTCTGTCATCTGCAGGAATTCTACTGTCTAAGTAATTCCGGATTCCTCTCAGTTGTCCCTCATATCCGGAACATCTGCACAGATTCCCGGCAAGATATGCCCTGATCTCATCATCCGATGGGTCAGGATTTTCTCTGAGAAGAGCTATTGTATTCATCACAAAACCCGGGTTGCAGAAACCACATTGATCAGCACCCTGATCAGCAATGAATCCGGCAAATTCTGTCGCCTCATCCTGAAGGCCCTCAAGGGTCTGCACCTCGTGTCCATCTGCCCTGGCAGCAAGCACCGAACAGGAAAGGACAGGAGTCTGATCCATAAGCACTGTACACAGGCCGCAATTGGACGTCTCACAGCCGCGTTTCACGCTATAACAGCCATGATCACGTAGAAAATCTATAAGGAGCATATCAGGAGCTATATTTCCCGAGACAAATTTCCCATTTAATTTAACTTTTATTTCCACTGCTGCTCCTCCTCAATTTTTTTCAATAATCTCTGTCCAAGCACACGTATCAGACGGCTTCTGTATTCTGCACCAGCACGATGATTGCTTCCAACCGGAACATTGTCAGAAACCCAACTGGCAAATGCTTTCTCTGTATCATCTGAAAGTCCCCCTGTGAGCAAGCCTTCTTCATCCAGAACAAGCATCGCCCTTCCAGGCCTTGCTCCCACAGCCAGACGGTATTCTCCATCCACGCATGATGCTGAACAGGCAATGACAGGAAAATCTGTTCTCTGATTGCGGACTGATGCATAAGCAAAAACCCCAGGAGTTTTCCTGATGATCAGATGTACAATCACGTCCCTGTCCTGCTTCATGTTGACAAATTCCCTGAGAGGAATCATACCACCATGATAAAGTTCCACAAATGCATCCATAGCTAAAAAAACTGTCAGGATGTCTGAAAAGCCGAAACGTCCCCATATGCTTCCGCCAATCGTTGCGAGATTCCGAAACTGAACTCCCACAATATCCTTCACAGCTTCACATACTGCACCATGTGTATATTTGTTTAATCCGTCATGCAGCTCTATCTGACGGAGTGATGCCATTGCACCAATAATGAATTCGTCATCTTTTTCTTCAATCTTATCAAGTCCCAGATCACACATATCTATGGCTGTCTGTATCAGGCGATCCTGCATTTTTGTCCAGAGCATGCCTCCGATAATACAGCTTCCCTTTTTCTGATTCAGTTCATATGCCTCATCAATACTTTGTGCGCGTACATAATTCTGTATTGTTACCATAAAAGCTCCTTTTAACATATAAACACAATTTTTCAAAATATATTATATTAAAACAGCTTGTCTTTGAAAAGATGCTTTGTTACAATACCGTTGTATTATTTCAAGAATAACGAAAGGAACATTGAATTCATGAAAACAACTTTTAAAAATCAACTATCTATCATACTTATCTGTACTATGCTGGCAGTACTTACAGCCTGTGGTACAGACAGTGCTACAACAACACAGAGTACTACGGAAAGCACCACAGCTGCTTCAGTATCCGAATCAGCTTCCAGTGAAGAAGTATCTGAAGAATTATCTTCTGAAGAGTCTTCCACTGAAGCAGATGCTGAACAGACTGTCTACCCTGTAACAGTTACTGACCAGGCCGGCCGTGAAGTTACAATTGAAAAAGAGCCATCTTCTATCGTGAGCGGCTACTATATTTCTTCAAGCCTTCTGATCGCTCTTGGTCTCAAGGATAAGGTTGTCGGTATTGAGGCAAAAGCAGACAAGCGCCCTATTTATAAGCTTGCTGCACCGGAAATGACAGAGCTGCCGAATGTTGGAACTGCCAAAGAGTTCAACCTTGAGACATGTGCTACTCTTTCACCTGATCTGGTTATTCTGCCAATGAAGCTGAAGGATGCAGCCCAGAGCCTGACAGACCTCGGTATCACAGTACTGCTCGTCAATCCTGAAAGTCAGGATCTTCTGACAGAAATGATCAACACCATAGCTACGGCAACTAACACCAACTCAGAAGCTGCAAAGCTGCTCGCATATATAGATTCTCAGAAGGATATGCTTACTTCAGCTCTGTCTGGCGTAGAACCTGAAAGTGTATACCTTGCCGGCAACTCATCATTCCTGTCTACTGCCGGTCCTTCTATGTATCAGTCAAGCATCATAGAACTTGCCGGTGGAAAAAATGCAGCTGATTCTATCACAGACACCTACTGGGCCGAGATAAGCTATGAGCAGCTTCTTGCATGGGATCCTTCTTATATAATAATCGCATCGGATGCCGAATATACAGTAGATGACGTAATGAACGATCCAAACCTTGCAGAATGCACTGCTGTAAAAAACAGCCACGTATATGCTATTCCTGGAGACGTGGAAGCACTGGATAGCCCGGTACCTGCAGGAATCCTGGCATCTGTATGGCTTGCAGGGATCCTTCATCCTGATCAGGTATCAGCTGACACATATACAACTGAAATGACAAATTATTATGAAACATTCTATGGAATCAACAACTAATAACAAGCGTAAAAATAAAAACAAAGCAACAATAACTATTATACTGGGAGCTGTCATTCTGGCAGCTCTCAGTATATTTTCTTTTTTTGTCGGAAGATATCCTCTTACACTGAATGGATTGCTGCAAGGCGATGACATGCAGTGGCGTGTATTTCTCACGCTTCGCGCAAGCCGCGGAATCATCGGCTGTATAGGGGGATTTGTTCTCGGCATAGCAGGATTTGTATATCAGACTGTCTTTAAGAACCCATTGGCTTCTCCAGACATCATAGGTGTATCCTCAGGTGCAAGCGCAGGTGCCGCATTTGGCATTCTGTTTTTGTCCGGGACAATGTCTGTAACCATATCTGCTTTTGCCGGAGCCATATGCTGTGTGATACTGGTTCTGCTTCTGTCATCGCTGACATATGAGCGTGATGGAAAAAGCATAGTACTGGCAGGCATAGCAGTACACAGTCTTGCCCAGACCGCTCTTGTATGTCTGAAGCTGACTGCCGACCCTGAAAAACAATTATCATCAATTGAATACTGGATCATGGGAAGCCTTAATGGCATAAGTATATATTCCATTGGTTCAAATGTAATACTGTGCGCTGTCTGCCTGCTGATAATGTTCCTATTGTACAGGCAGATCATAATGCTCTCCCTTGATGACGCAGAGGGCAAAATGCTTGGTGTGAATGTTAACCAGATACGAATGCTGGTTCTTTTGATCGCAACCCTGGCAACTTCAAGTGTGATCAGCATGACGGGACTTATCAGCTTTATCTCTCTGCTTGCTCCGCACGGAGCCAGAATGCTGCTCAAAAATAACCGCTTATCAACTATGCTTCTAAGTGGTCTTATAGGTGGATGCCTTCTCACTTTCGGTGATATACTTGCCCGCAGTGTATGTTCCACAGAACTACCGGTCAGTATATTCACAAGTATCATAGGAGCACCATTTCTTATCTATCTATGCATAAGGAGGAAACCTGTAAAATGAGTATATTAAACATACGCAATCTGTCAGTCGGCTACCACCACAGCAGCCGCACCAGCACCACAGATGTGCAAAATGTGATAAATAATATCAGCTTTTCTGCAGAAGAAGGTACAATTGTTGGTATACTTGGCGAGAATGGCTGTGGCAAAACAACCCTTATCAAAGCAATCGCCAATTTGATTCCGCATAGTGGCTGCTGCGAGTTAGATAATCTCCAGCTGGAACATATGCCTCACAAAAAACTAGCACAGCTATGTGGATATATCCCTCAAAAAAGCGGCATATCCATAGACATATCTCTCTTAGATGTTGTCATGATGGGATTTAACCCAGAGCTTAAGCTTCTTCAACCCCATACTGAGGCCATGAAAGAAAAGGCTTATAAAGTTCTTGCAATGGTCGGACTTGATTCACGGATAAACGATAATTTTCAGACATTGAGTGAGGGTCAAAAACAGCTTGCCCTGCTGGCACGTACATTTGTGGCAAAACGGAAGCTTTTACTCCTGGACGAACCGGAAAGTGCACTGGACTTCAGGCTGCGTTACCAGATCATGAACCTTCTGTGCAGCTATGTTGAACAAAACCTCGCGGTGTCTCTGGTAACGCTTCACGATTCATCACTTGCATTAAATTACTGCAACACTCTTCTGGTTTTATCTGAATCCAAACTGATCGGTGAAATATATCCTGATAAAACACCCATTGAGGAAATGGAAATGCTTCTGTCCAAAGTTTATGGTACAATCAGTATCAGAGAACTTCGCAACCGTCAGGGAAAGCGCCAGCTTGTCATGATGAAGGAGGATGATATGCATTGAGAGCTGCTATTAAAATAACATTTTTTGATGATAATGATGAGAAATTCTTTGGTGAAGGTCCATACCGCCTTCTTTTGGCTATAGAAAAAACCGGTTCTCTCCGCTCCGCATCCCAGTCAATGGGGCTTGCCTACAGCAAAGCATTCCGCATGATAAAAAACGCTGAAGAGGCGCTGGGATTTTCACTTACAAGCCGCCAAGCAGGTGGCAGGTCAGGTGGGGGGAGCACGATAACACCAGAGGGAAAGGAATGGCTGAAAAAATATGAACAATATAGAGAAGCCTGTATTCAGGCCGGAAGCAAATTGTATATGGAGATCTTTTCTGACTAGCAAAAAGAAACATATCGTTATTACCGGTGACAGGAAAAGTGGCAAATCAACACTTCTCTCTTCACTTTTCGACAGACAAATGCCCGGAATTACATCATGGGCCGTCCCAAAAGAAGGCGTGTACATGAAAAATAACTCTAGCGGTGAAGTTGTACGTATCGGCAAATTCTGCTCTGATGCCACAGGTTGCGAGAACCTCATGCAACCCATTAAAGATGCCTTTAACAGCACATGTATTGCATTTTTAGAAAGCCTAGCAGACACAACAGCACCATGGATTACTGTAGACGAAATTGGATATCTTGAAAACACATCATACGATTATCAAAAAGCTTTCGAAAGGCTCATGAATAAAAAGCGGATCATTATGGTTGTTCGAAAACAGGATCTCTCATTTCTGAACCGGCTGTGCAGCCATAAGGATGTGTTCCTTGTTGACCTTGACAGACCATTTGGCAATTCCGGATGTATCATCATGGCTTCAGGGCAGGGAAAACGCTTTGGCAGCAATAAGCTCATGGCTGAATATCACGGACAGCCGCTCATAAAGTGGATACTTGATATAACAAAAGATTTGTTTTCCAGGCGACTCGTTGTCACCATACACCAGGATATTGAAAAGCTTTGCACAGAATATAGTATACCGGTAATCCTTCACTCCTCACCATATCGGAATGATATGATCCGTCTTGGTCTGGATACAATTGGTTCCTATATTGACCGCTGTGCTTTTATTCCTTCCGATCAGCCACTCATAAAGACGGAATCTATAGCATCACTATTATTATGTGCAAAAAATGAGACATCATATATATGGAGAACGTGTTATGACAAAACTCCAGGATCACCTGTGATATTTCCAAAAGAATATTTTGATGAGCTTATGTCTCTCCCACAGGGAAAAGGCGGGAATGTCGTTGTCCACAGTCACGAATCTCAGGTAATGCAGCTACCCGTCACCAACAAAACTGAATTGATGGACATTGACACACCAGCAGATATGGCGCGGCTGTAGGGACGTTCCTTCTGTCACCAAGAGTGTCCCTCTGTCTTATTCGTTACAGGGGGACACTCTTGGTGACAGAAGGAACGTCCCTGATTATTCTTGGATTTGACTCAAATCAAATGCACCGTTCTCAATCAACTTCAAAATTGTGTCTACCAAGTTGTTTTTTACAGTTTCACTTTCATTTTCAACGCCAGAATACTCTACATAAATAGTGTTCTCTCCCATATCAAAGGTTGCATAATATATTACGGTTTTGATACCTTGACTATTTGACTTTGTTACGAAATATCCTGCATTGATATCAACGCCGTCTACACTTGAAGTGATTGTATTTCCATCAATGATAGTATCTAATAGATTTACACCCTGTTTAGATACTACCATTCTTGTATCACCAATTTTTCCCTCAAGACCCAGAATATTATGATTGTCAGCATCAAAGTAAGCATCTGCGGTAACAGGCAAGTCTGCAAAAAGCATTTCAATCTCAGCATCGCTCAAGGGCCTTGTTGTTACATTTAAGTTAATTGAAGATTGTGATAAGTCATTTTTAACAAAAGTAATTGTTTCTCCACCATCCAGCGTGGCAATATCGTTTTTTGTACCAAACAGATTGCTTTGAAAAACTCCCACTCCAATCACAGCAACGAGTACGAAGCAAGCAGCAACAGACACCCATTTTTGCCGATTAGTTATTTTACTTGTTTTTTTCATAGGTTCAGCCTCCTTAATATACTGATTATCGACATTTCCCAATGCCCTTAAAAGTTTCTTTTCTTTCATACAGAGATACCTTCTTTCTCTAACAATTTTTTAAGTTCGTTCCTTGAACGAAATAATGACATCTTGATTTTGCTCTCGCTCATATCATATTCCGTTGCAATTTCTTTAATGGGCGATAAGTACCAATATCTTCTCATAAAGATTTTTCGCTGTTCTAATGACAGGGAAGAAAGAAAGCGGTTGAGAATATCCGTTAGAGCAATTTCTTCAACAATGTTTTCTGTACTATCCAACGATGGTATGCACTCTTGTATTTCATCAAGAATCAATGGCATTTGCCCGCCATTACGTTTCTTTGCATTGAGCAGTTCGTACCTGTCCAAAGATAAGTTGCGAGTAATCTTCCCTAAAAAAGTTTTTAGGACAGATGGACGGTTAGGCGGTATGCTGTTCCAAGCTCTTAAATAAGTATCATTTACACATTCCTCGCTGTCTTCGTCATTGTGAAGAATATTAAAGGCTATGTATCTGCAATACTTTCCGTATTTTTTTGAAGTTTCGGATATAGCAGCTTCGGAGCGCTCCCAATATAAATCTGATATGTAATGACCTCTTGTCAAGTACAAGTTAAC